>NZ_JBHFII010000014.1:125216-230528 GCF_057334215.1 Achromobacter maghribensis
GGCCGCGCCCGAGGTGGTCCGAATCGGTGTGGCGACCGCCGGCGGCGGCGACCCGATAACCTGGGGCGGATCCCCCGGCGGTGTCGCGCGCGCCAACCAGTGGCTGGAAGAGGCCTTCAAGGGCACCGGCACCCAGGTGCAATGGCTGTTCTTCAAGGGCGCCGGCCCCGCCGTGAACGAAGCACTCTCGAACAAGCAGATCGACTTCGCCTACCAGGGCGACCTGCCCGCCGTGGTGGGCCGCTCCAACGGCCTGAAAACCCGCATCCTGCTTGGCAGCGGCGTGCGCAACAACCTGTACGTCTCGACCCCCAAGGACTCCCCGCTCAACGCCCTGGAAGATCTGAAAGGCCGCAAAGTCTCGATCTTCCGCGGCACGAACGGACACCTGGTGGCCATCAATGTGCTGGCCTCGAAGCACCTGACCGAACGCGACATCAAAGGCGTGAACCTGGACGGCGGCAGCGCGCAAGCCGCGCTGGTGTCCAACGGGGTGGACGCGGCGTTCGGCGGTTACGAATACTTCAAGCTGCGCGACCAGGGCCTGGCGCGCATCATCTACTCCACCAAGGGCCAGGACCCCTCTTTCACGCGCCAGGCGGCCTTGCTGGTGCGCGAAGACTTCGAAAAGGAAAACCCCGACGCCGTGCAGCGGGTGGTTGACGTGTTCGTGCGCGCCGCGCAGTGGTCTTCGGACGAACAAAACCGCGACGCCCTGTTCAATATCTGGGCGCGCAGTGGCACGCCTTACGCGTCATGGCAGGCGGAGTTCGACGGCGACACGCTGGCCGTGCGCAATTCGCCGCTGCTGGATGAATTCCTGACGGCGCGCTACCAGGCCGTGGCCGACGATGCGCTGAAGTTGAAGCTGATCCGCCGCCCGGTCAGCGTGGACGGCTGGTTCGAGCCGCGCTACCTGGACGCCGCGCTGCAGAAGGCCAACCTGGCCGGCCGCTGGACCGCCTTCAATGCCCAAGGAAAGGCGGCGACGGGCGAACGCCAGGCCGCGGCCGCGCCGGCGCGATAAGGAAAGCGCCATGGCAGAAAACACCCTGGACGCCCACGTCTCGCCCTCGCCCGCCCCCGCGCTGCGGCGCGCCCGGCACGGCCCGCAAGCCTGGCTGCGACAGACCGGCGGCAGCCTGTTGCCCTGGTTGCTGCCCGGGTTGCTGCCCCTTTCCTTGCTTGCGCTATGGCAACTGGGCGCCTCCCAGGGCTGGATATCCGAGCAAGTGCTGCCGTCGCCCCACTTTGTCTGGCTCACATTGCAAGACCTGTACACCAGCGGCGACCTCTGGCTGAACGTGCACGCCAGCCTGCAGCGAGTGCTTGTCGGCTTCGCGGCGGGCAGCGTCCTGGGGCTGGCGCTGGGCGCCGCCATGGGGCTGTGGCGCCCGCTCGAAGCCTATCTGTTGCCCACGTTCAACGCGCTGGTGCAGATTCCGGTGCTGGCGTGGCTGCCGTTCGTCCTGCTGCTGGTGGGCATCGGCGAACCCCTGAAGTACATCCTGATCGCCAAGGCGGCGCTGGTGCCCGTCACGCTCAATACCCTGCAAGGATTCCGGCAGACCCCGGCAAGCCTGCTGGAAGTCGCCCGCGTCTATGGCTACACGCGCCGCCAGCAAGTGCTGGAAGTCGTCTTGCCGTATGCGTTGCCGACGCTGTTCACGGGACTGCGGTTGGGGTTCACCAAGGCCTGGCTGTCTCTGGTCGTCGTCGAGCTGGTCGCGTCCAGCGAGGGGCTGGGCTACCTGATCGTCTACGGACGCCAGTTGTTCCAGCTGGATCTGGTCATGGCCGCGGTGATCGTGGTGGGCGCCATCGGCTACGCCATCGACAAGCTGCTGGATCTGGTCGAAACCCGCGTTGGCGCCAGCCAGGCCGCCACCCGCCTGGGCGTCTCAAACACCGGAGCCCGCGCATGACGGCCGCGCGGATCGCCGCTGCCCCGGCAACGCGCCGGCCGGCCGCCTGGCGGGGCTGGCTCGGCGCGCGCTGGCGCGGCCTGGTGCTGCCCGCCGTCGCCATCACGGCGTGGTGGGCGCTTGCAAGCCTGGGCTGGGTGTCGACGCCGTTGCTGGTGTCGCCCGGCAAAGTCCTCGACACCGCCGCCAGCCAGATCGCATCCGGCCAGTTGTGGCGGGCGCTAAGCGCAAGTTTGGCGCGCGAGATGACGGGTTTCGCGATCGGCACCACGCTGGGCCTCGCGCTTGGCGCGCTGCTGGGGTTGTTGCCGCTGTTCAACCGGATCGTGGGCCCCAGCTTCAACACCTTCAAGCAGATATCGCTGTTTGCCTGGATCCCGTTGATCTCCGTGTGGTTCGGCCTGGGCGACGTCGCCAAAGTCACGTTCCTGTCATTGGCGGCGCTGGTGCCTGTAGTCGTCAACACCTGTGACGGCATCCGCAATACGCCGGCCTCGCTGCTGGAAGTGGCCCGCGTATTCGGCTATTCCCGCTGGCAGACGCTGTGGCATGTCGTGCTGCCGGCCGCGGCCCCGTCGATCTTCACTGGCGTCTATCTGGCGCTGATCTATTCCTGGCTGGCGACGATCGGCGCGGAATACCTGCTGGTGGCGGGCCATGGCATCGGCAACACGCTGATCGAAGGCAGCGAGCATTTCCAGATGGACCTCGTGATCTTCGGCATGTTCGTGATCGGCGTGGTGGGGTGGTCCATGAACGCATTGGCCCGCGCGCTGGAGCGCCGGCTGGCGCGGCACCGCTTCGGCGCCGCATGACAAGGGAAGGAAAGGAATGGCTGACACTTTCGGCAAGCAGTTAAGCATCCGCGGCGTAAGCAAGCGCTACGCCGGCAGCGACGACAGCGCGCAAGCGTTGCAGGTCTTGCAGGACATCGATCTGGATGTGCCCGCCGGCCGCTTCGTCAGCATCGTGGGCGCCAGCGGCTGCGGCAAGTCCACCCTGCTGCGCCTGATCCTGGGGCTGGATGACGACTACACCGGCCAGATCCTGCTGGATGGGGTTCCTGTGCAAGGCGCGGGCCTGGACCGCGGCATCGTCTTCCAGGACCACCGGCTTTTCCCCTGGCTCGATGTCGAACGCAACATCGCGGCGGGCCTGCGCAACGCGCCGTTGAGCCGCGCCGAGAAAAAGGAACTGGTGGCCGACCACATCGCGCTGGTCGGGCTGCAAGGGTTCGAGAAATCGTTCCCGCACCAGATCTCCGGCGGCATGGCGCAGCGCGTGGCGATTGCTCGCGGCCTGGTGAACCGGCCGCGCGTGCTGCTGCTGGACGAACCGCTGGGCGCGCTGGACGCCTTGACGCGGTCGCGCCTGCAGAATGAACTGCAGCGCATCTGGGAAAAAGAGCAGATCACCATGATCCTCGTCACCCATGATGTGGAAGAGGCCGTGTTCCTGGGAGACCGCGTGGTGGTGATGCAGCCGCGTCCGGGACGCATCCGCCGCATCGTGGATATCGACCTGCCGCACCCGCGCAACCGCAGCGACCTGCGTTTCATCCGGCTGCGCGACGACGTGCTTGGGGATTTTCTCGATCCCGACGGCCGCATCGTCGACAACGAATCCCTGCCGCCCGCTGGCGCCCTGACGGCCACGGTGGGCACGCTGCCCGCCCTGGATCGCCTGCGCATGGCTTGGTAACCCCCCTTCCCCGCATCGACCAGGACACACCATGAGCACTCCTTCCCGCCAGATCAAGCTGGGCGCCTTTCTGATGCAGACCGGCCACCACATCGCCGGTTGGCGCCACCCGGAAGCCTTGGCCGACGCCGGCCAGAACTTCCGGCACTACGTGGACCTGGCACGCAAGGCCGAGGCCGCGAAATTCGACGCGGTCTTCTTCGCGGACTCGGTCGGCGTGCGCAACGCGCACAGTCCGTCGCTGTCGCGCACGGCCCGGGCAGAACACTTCGAACCGCTCACGCTGTTGTCCGCGCTGGCGGCCGTGACCGAACGCATCGGCCTGATCGCCACCGTCTCCACCACCTACAACGAGCCTTATCACGTCGCCCGCAAGTTCGCGTCGCTAGACCTGATCAGCGGCGGCCGCGCGGGCTGGAACCTGGTGACCTCCAGCGGCGAAGGCGAAGCGCAGAATTTCAATCTGGACACGCACGTGGCGCACCCGCTGCGCTACCAGCGCGCCGAAGAATTCCACGACGTCGTGACCGGCCTGTGGGACACGTGGGAAGACGACGCCTTCATCCGCGACAAGCAGACCGGTGAATTCTTCGACGCCGGCAAGCACCACCCGCTGAACCACAAAGGCAAGCACTTCTCGGTGCGCGGCCCTTTGAACGTGGGGCGCTCTCCGCAAGGCTGGCCGGTCGTGGTGCAGGCGGGCGCTTCCGAAGCCGGCCGCGACCTGGCGGCCCGCACGGCCGAAGTGATCTTCGTGGCGCACCAGACGTTCGGTGAGGCGCAGGAATTCTATGGCGACATCAAACAGCGCGCGGCGCGGCACGGCCGGGACCCGGACGGCATCAAGATCATGCCGGGCATCTTCCCCATCGTGGGGCGCACGCAAGAAGAGGCCGACGAGAAGTTCCAGACCTTGCAAGACCTGATCCATCCGGTCGTGGGCGTCTCGCTACTGTCGAACATGATCGGCGGCATCGACCTGTCCCCCTACCCCGTGGACGGGCCTTTGCCGCCGTTGCCGGAGACGAACGGCGGCAAGAGCCGCCAGCAATTGCTGGTCGACCTGGCGCAGCGCGAAAACCTGACCAGCCGCGACCTCTACCTGCGGATCGCCGGCGCGCGCGGCCACCAGCAGGTCGTCGGTACGCCGCAGAGCATCGCCGACCAGTTGCAGCAGTGGTTCGAGGAAGGCGGCGCCGACGGCTTCAACATCATGTCTCCGTGGCTTCCCGGCGGCCTGGACGATTTCATCGAGCAGGTCTTGCCGGAACTGCGCCGCCGCGGCCTGTTCCGCACCGACTACGAGGGCACGACATTGCGCGAACACCTGGGCCTGCAACGGCCAACCAACCGCCACGCGCTGGCCCGCGATCAGGCGCGGGCGGCTTAGGGCAGCACCAGAGCGGGCTGCCCCGAGCCGGCTTGACAAGGCCGCCCGCCCCCCAGACCATACGCGGATCCCCTCTGAACCCGTATCCGCATGGCTGACATCCCCACCGACATCGCCGCCCTGGCCCGGGCGTCGCAAGACCTGTACGCGGCCGTCCGCCGCGACGCGCCGCTCGTGCAGTGCCTGACCAATTTCGTGTCCATGAACATCGCCGCCAACGTGCTGCTGGCAATGGGCGCGTCGCCCGCCATGGTGCATGCCGCCGAAGAAGCGCCGGCGTTCGCGCGCCTCTCGGGCGCGGTCGTGATCAATATCGGCACCCTGTCGGCGCCCTGGCTGGAAAGCATGCTGCTGACTGCCGACGCGGCCCGCCAGGCCGGCATCCCGTGGGTGCTGGACCCGGTCGCCCACCACGCCACCGCCTTCCGCCGCGATGCCGTGCAACGCCTGCTGGCCTTGCAGCCCGCCATCATCCGCGGCAATGCTTCCGAGATCATCGCGCTGGCCGGCGGCCAAAGCGCCGGCAAGGGCGTGGACGCGCGCGACGCCGTCGCGCAGGCGGAGCAATCCGCGCGAGCCATCGCCGCCGCCCATCGGACGGTCGTGGCCGTGACCGGCGAAACGGACTACGTCACCGATGGCCAGCGCGCCGTGCGGGTGACGGGCGGCTCCGCGCTGATGCCGCGCGTGACCGCCACGGGCTGCGCGCTGACGGCGCTGGTCGGCGCCTTCGCGGCAGTGTCCAAGAACGATCCGTACACCGCGGCCGTCGCCGCGCTCTCGTGCTTCGGCATCGCGGGCCAACGCGCCGGCGCCCTGGCGGACGGACCGGGCTCCTTCGCCTGGCGATTCCTGGACGCGCTGGCCGCCCTGGAAATCAACAGCCTGACGCAGGAATCGCCGTTGCGCTGACGCCTACATCCGATACTGCAAGCTCAGCATCGCATTGCGCGGCGCGCCCGGCATGTTCAGGTTCGGGCTGCTGCCGTGGCCCGACACGATGTAGCCGGCGTCGAACAGGTTGTACACGTTCAATTGCACCGCGTACGGCCCTTTGCGCCACCACGCGGCCGCATCCGCCGTCACATAGCCCGGCAAGGTGACCGTGTTGCCCGGGTTTGCGAAGCGCGCGCCCACCAGATTGAAGCCGGCGCCCGCGCCGAACCCGTCGCCCAGGTCTTTGGTTACCCAGATGTTGGCGGCATGGCGCGGCGTCAATGTGGCGCGCTTGCCCTCCACGTCCTGCCCCGCGTCGCGCGCGACCGACTTGGTGACGCGCGCATCCAGGTAGGCGTAGCCAAGCATGGCGCGCCAGCCATTGGACAGGTCGCCCGACAGCGTCCATTCCACGCCATCGGTCCGCTGCGTGCCCACCGGCACCAGCGTATTGGTGACGGGATTGTTCACCTTGATGTCGGTGCGTTCCAGGCGGAAGACGGACACGGTCGTCGACAGCTTGCCGTCCAGGAAATCGTACTTGGCGCCGACCTCGTAGTTGGTCGTCTTCTCGGGCGCCAGATCGGCATTGTTGGCGGCCAGCGAAAACGCTTCGCCGGACGGCTGGTACGACTGGCTCCACGATACGTAGTACGACTGCACGGTATCGGGCTGGAACACCAGCCCCAGGCGCGGGCTCCAGTTGGAATCCGTGCGGGCCAGGTCCGTGCCGTTGCGACGGTCTTCGGTCTTCTGTTCAAAACGGTCGTGCCGCACGCCGGCCAGCACCTTCCAGTGATCCCCCAGCGACACCATGTCCTGCACGTACAGGCCCAGCGTGTTGAAACGGCCCAGGTTGCTCGTGCCCGGATTGCCCGGCACCTGCAACGGCAAGGTCGGCAGCACCGGGTCAAACAGATTGACCGTGGCCACGGCATTGGCCGAATAGTTCATCAGGTCTTTGTTCTGCTGGCCCACTTCCACGCCATACAGGATGTCGTGGCGCACGGAACCCCATTGGGCGCGCTGCATCAGTTCGGTCTGGTTGGTCCAGCCGTGTTCGTCGCGCAGCACGTTGGAACGATTCAGCGTCACCGTCTGGGCGGCTTCGTTCACGACGCCGGGCAGCGTGTTGTTGCGGTTCAGCGTGTAGTGGTAGTAGCGCGTGGCATTGCGCAGCGACCAATTTTCATTGAAGCGGTGGTTCAGCGTGGCCGCGTAGGACTGGACGCGTGCCTGCGAATAATCCACGTCGCGGGCGTTCTCGGCGCCGTAGTACGTAGACGGGTCCACCTCCACGGGCCGGCCCCGATAAGCCGGAATGCCGAAGTCCGTGATGCGGCGGTCTTCCAGGAACTCGGTCTGGATCAGAAGCGTCGTGTCTTCGCCCAGGCGCAGTTGGGCCGACGGCGCGATGGCCTTGCGGTCCAGGAATTGCTTGTCGCGATAGCTATCGCCCTTCTCGACCGCGCCCGTCAGGCGCCAGGCCATGCTGCCGCTTTCATTGACGCGGCCCAGGTCCAGATCCAGCCGGCGGTCGTTCCAGCCGCCATAGCTCAAGCCCAATTGCGAAATGTCTTCGCCCGGCTTCTTGGTGATGCGGTTGATCAAACCGCCGGACGATCCGCGGCCATACAACACCGCGGCCGGCCCCTTGATGACGTCGATGCGTTCGACGTTGGACAGGTCGCGGAAATACAGGGCATCGTCACGGAAGCCGTCGACGAACTGGTCGGCGATGGCCGTGAAGCCACGGATCGACACCTGGTCGCGCTGGCCGTCGCCGGTTGAGAAACTGACGCCCGGCACGTTCTTCAACGCATCCTGCATCGACGTCGCGTGCTGGTCGCGCATGACTTCGGCCGGCACCACGTTCACCGTCTGCGGAATATCGCGCAGCGGCGCGTCGATCTTGGTGGCGCTGGTGGAATCGGGCGGGTTGTAGCTTGTTTGCGCATCTTCGCTGCCGACCACGCTGACGGCGGGCAAGGTCGGCGTATTGGATTGGCCGTGGGCGGGGGCCGGGCTGGCAAGCGGCGCCAGCGCAAGGAGTGCTGCGGAGAGGGATCGAGGGGCGTGCATGGCCGTGACAGGTTTTCTGAAGTCGTTTGAAATGGAACGAAGCGCCATTTTCTTGACAATGAGAATCACTCGCAATTTTTTTATCATCACGTTGCACGGCGGCCACGATAAATGAGACACGCATCCAATTCAGTTTTTTGTCAGGCGCCCTGTGCCACCCGTGCGCGAACCCGGACGCCACGTCCAGGCAGCCATGTCACCAGCGGGTCACACACTGTCCCCAAAATCGATTTCCTTCAAACCCGGAGGAAAGACGGTGAAGCCACACACACGAAAACTCTATGCGCTGTCCGCCAGCCTGGCGCTTGCGGCCGGCCTGGCGGCTTGCGGCGGCGATGACGACGACGATGATGCGGGTGCCAGCACGCCCCCGCCCGAAGTCAGCGTGCCCCAAGGCGCCGCGCTGGACCTGGCGATTCTTGCCACCACCGACCTGCACGCCAACGTGCTGGGCTACGACTACTACAAGCTGACGGAAGACAAGAGCTATGGCGTGGACCGGACCGCCACGCTGATCGCCAACGCCCGCAAGCAGCACGCCAACACACTGTTGTTCGACAACGGCGACACCATCCAGGGCACCGCCCTGTCCGACTACCAGGCGCTGGTATCGCCCGTGCAGTGCTCGGACATGATCGCGATCTACAAGCAGATGAAACTGCTGGCCTATGACGCGGGCACGATGGGCAACCACGAATTCAACTATGGCCTGCCCTTCCTGTCGCAGATCACGAACGTGGACTTCGGCCTGGCCGGCATCGGCAAGGGCACGGCACAGACCAACCCGGCGGGCGCCAAGGACTGCGCGGCGCCCGGCTTTCCCTTCGTCTCGGCCAACGTGGTGTCGGCGGCCAGCAAGCAGCCCATTTTCAAGCCCTGGGTGCTGCTGGAAAAGACCTTCAAGGCCACGGACGCCAACGGCAAGACAATCGATGTGCCGCTGAAAGTCGGCGTCATCGGTTTCGCGCCTCCGCCCATCCTGCAATGGGACAAGGCCAACCTGGAAGGGCACGTCGAAGTCACCGGCTGGAAGGAATCCGCGCAGCGCTTCGTGCCCGAGATGAAGGCCGCGGGCGCCGATCTGATCGTGGCGCTGGCGCACGGCGGCATCGACATGAAGACCGCCTACAGCCCGTCAATGGAGAATGGCGCCGGTTATCTGAGCCAGGTCCCGGGGATCGACGCCCTGATCACCGGCCACCAGCACCTGTTGTTTCCCGACACCAGCGCCACGTCACCGTTCCGGGGGCAGGCCGGCATCGACCTGGAGAAAGGCCTGATCAACGGCGTGCCGGCGGTGCAGGCCGGCCAATGGGGCAACAACCTGGGCCAGATCACGCTGAAGCTCGCGTATGACAAGGGCTGGAAGGTGCAAAAGGACGCCACCACGGTCCAACGCATCTCCACGCGTCTGACCGCGCAAAGCGGCGCCACGCCGGCGACCTATGTCGCCTCGGACTCCGCCGTGCAGCAACTGGTGCAAGCCGAACACGCCGCCACGATCGCGTACGTGAAAACGCCGATCGGGCAAAGCCAGTTCGACATGGCCACCTACTACGCGCTGACGGGCGACGTGTCGGCCCTGCAGATCGTGAACATGGCGCAGATCGACTACCTGACGGACTACATCGCCAAGAACAACCCGTCGTACGGCAACCTGCCCATCCTGTCGGCCGCCGCGCCGTTCAAGGGCGGGCGCAACGGCCCGGGCGATTTCACGTTCGTGAAGCAAGGCAATGTGGCAATCAACAACGCCGCGGATCTCTACCTGTACCCCAACACGCTGCAGGTCGTGCGGGTCACGGGCGACACCGTCCGCCTGTGGCTGGAAAAGACGGCCGAACAGTTCAAGCAGATCGACCCCACCCAGGTCGCCCCGCAAGACCTTGTCGACACCAGCTTCCCTACGTTCAACTTCGACGTGCTGTATGCCGCGGGCAATGCGCTGAGCTACCAGATCGACGTCAGCCAACCCAAGGGTTCACGCATTTCGGGGCTGACCTATCAGGGCGCGCCGCTGGATCCTGCCGCGCAGTTCCTGGTCGTCACCAACAACTACCGCGCCAGCGGTGGCGGCGACTTCCCGGGTTTGGCGGGCGGCAAGGGCGACATCGTGCTGCAAGCCCCGGACGCCAGCCGGGATGTGCTGATCAACTACATCAAGAAGAACCCCACGCTGGACCTGGCGACTTACGGCCTGGACCGCAGCTGGCGCTTCAAGCAACTGGGCGCGCTGGCTGGCCCCGTCCTGTTCTGGTCCGTCCCCGGCACCTTGCCCATGGCCGTGGCGCATGGCGTCACCAACGTGTCGGTGCATGACGCCACGCCGGACGCCACGACGCAGCTGTCGCGCTACGCCGTGGATCTCAGCCAGTAACCGCGCCTGCTGGCCCATGGGGCGCCCGGATGCCGGGGCGCCCCAGGCCGATTTTCAGGTGCGTAGACATTTAAATGACAGCTTGGGGTGCTTACAATACTGCTGTTGCGTCGCAACATTTCAGCGAATCCCCTCTTTTAGTCACATGTCCCACCCTGCTTCCCCGCAGCACCGGCCCGCGCTGGTGCTGCTTGCCCTTGCTGTCGGCAGCTTCGCCATCGGAACCACCGAGTTCGCCACGATGAGCCTGCTGCCCTATTTCTCCCAGTCGCTGGGCATCGACGCGCCCACCGCGGGCCACGTCATCAGCGCCTATGCGCTGGGCGTGGTGGTCGGTGCGCCGATCCTTGCCGTGCTCGGCGCCAAGATGCCTCGCCGTCGGTTGCTGATCGCGCTGATGGGCCTCTTCGCCATCGGCAACGGCCTCAGCGCGATCGCGCCCGACTACCACTGGATGCTGTTTTTCCGCTTTCTGAGCGGGCTGCCGCACGGCGCGTACTTCGGCATCGCGTCGCTGGTAGCCAGTTCGCTGGTCCCCGCCAACCGCCGCACCGTGGCCGTGGGCCGCGTGTTCCTGGGCCTGACGGTGGCGACCATCGTGGGCGTCCCGATGGCCAACTGGCTGGGCCAGGTCATCGGCTGGCGCTGGAGTTTCGGCCTGGTGTCCCTGCTGGCGGTGCTGACCATGATCAGCGTGGCGGTCTATGCGCCCGACACGCCGGCGGACCACAAGGCCAGCCCGCTGCGCGAACTGAGCGCGCTGGGCCGCGGCCAGGTCTGGATCACGCTGGCGATCGGGGCCGTGGGCTTCGGCGGCCTGTTCTCGATCTACACCTATCTGGCCGACACGTTGACCGCCGTCACGCAAGTGGCGCCCACGACGGTGCCGTTCGTGCTCAGCGCGTTCGGCGTCGGCCTGACGGTGGGCAACATGGTGGTGCCGGTCTTTGCCGACCGCGCAGTCATGCGCACCGCCGGCCTGTTGCTGCTGTGGTCCGCCGTGGTGCTGGCGCTGTTCCCGCTGATGGCCCACAACGTCTGGCTGATCACGCTGAACGTGTTCCTGGTCGGCGTGGGCGGCGCGCTGGGCACCGTGTTGCAGACGCGCCTGATGGATGTCGCGGGCGATGCCCAGGGCCTGGCCGCGGCGCTGAACCATTCGGCCTTCAACACCGCCAACGCGCTGGGCCCCTTCCTGGGCGGCCTGGCGATTGCCGCTGGATTTGGCTGGACCTCCACCGGCTGGGTGGGCAGCCTGCTGGCCATCGGCAGCATGCCCTTGTGGCTGTGGGCCGTCATGCTGGAACGCCGCCACCGCGCCGCACGCCAGGCCGGCCTGGTCGCCAGCGCGGATCCCGCACGCTGATTGCGCCGGCGGGGCCGGCGGTATCGCGTTGAAAACCGCCCGCCCCTACCGGTAATACACGCAGATCCGCTTGCCGCCGATGTCGTGGACGTCGATCGGCAATTCGTACAACGGGCTCAGCACGTCGGAACGGATCAATTCCACCGGCGTGCCCAGATGCGCGATACGCCCCTGCCGCATCGCCACGATGCGATCCGCATAGCTGGACGCAAAGTTGATGTCGTGCAGCACCAGCACCACCGTCTTGCCCAGTTCGTCGGCCGCGCGGCGCAAGGTGCCCATCATGGCCACCGCATGCTTCATATCCAGGCTGTTCAGCGGTTCGTCGAGCAGCACGTAGCGCGTGTCCTGGCACAGCACCATCGCCACGAACGCGCGCTGGCGCTGGCCACCGGACATTTCGTCCAGGTAACGGTCCGCCAGCGGTTCCAGGTCCAGATAGGCGATGGCGCGATCGATGTGCGTCTTGTCCTCAAGCGTCAGGCGCCCGCCGGTATGCGGGTAGCGGCCGAACGCGACCAGGTCGCGCACCGTCAGCCGCAGCGGCAAGTGATTATCCTGGCGCAGAATGGACAGCCGGCGCGCCAGTTCGCGGCTGTCGGAGGTCGTCACGTCCAGCCCGTCCACCCGGACGTGCCCGGCCGACATCGGCAGCAAGCGGCTGATCATCGACAGCAACGTCGATTTGCCGGCGCCGTTCGGTCCGATGATGGCGGTGACGCCGTTGGCCGGCAGGTCCAGGTTGATGTCGTCGACGACCACGCTGTCGCCATATTGCTTGCTGAGTTGTCGAATTTCTATCATCGGCGCCCCTTGCGCAGGATCAGGAAGAGGAACATCACGCCGCCCACGAATTCAATCACGACGCTGACCGTGGTGTTCAGCCCCAGCACGCGTTCCAGCAGCGTCTGGCCGCCCACCAGGAAAATGACGCTCAGGAAGGTCGCCGCGGGAATCGTGTACCGGTGTTTGTCGGACCCCATCGCCTGATACGCCAGGTTGCTGACCAGCAGGCCGAAGAAGGTCACGGGCCCGACCAGCGCCGTCGACACGGACACCAGCACGGCAATCGCGGCCAGGGTCAGCATCAGGCTGCGGCGGTAATCCACCCCCAGGTTCAACGCGATCTCGCGGCCCAGCGCCAGCACGTCGTAGCGATGGCGCATGCGCCAGACCAGCAGGGTCGCCACGCACACGGCGCCCAGCGCGATCGGCAGCAACGCCACGCGCACCGAATTGAAGCTGGCGAACATGCGGTCCTGCAGCACCAGGAATTCGTTGGGGTCGATCAGCCTCACCACGAAATTGGACAGACTGCGAAACAGCAGCCCGAAAACGATGCCCACCAGCATCATCAGATGCAGACTGCGAACCGCATCCGAAAACAGCCAGCGAAACAACAGGCAGGCAAACGCGGTCATGGCACCGACTTCCAGCAGGAAGGCCGCCACCGGATGGTTCGCGGCGGTAGCCGCTTGCCCGAAGCCGAACACGACGACGGCCTGGATCAACAGATACAGCGCATCGAAGCCCATGATCGCGGGCGTCAGGATGCGGTTGTGCGTGATGGTCTGAAACAGCACCGACGACACCGCCACGGCATATGCCACCAACAGCATCGCCGCCAGTTTGCCGCCGCGAAACGGAATCACGAACGACCACTGGCCGTTGGCGCCCAAGGTCATGAACGCGACGATGCACGCCAGGGCGGCCGCGCCCAGCCACATCAGACGCAGGGGCTGCGGCGCGCGTCGGGCCGGCCGCCCGGCAGCGGCAAGCAAGGTATCAGCCAAGGCGGTTCCTCCGCGTGCGCAACAGCCACAGGAACAGGATGCTGCCCAGCACACCCACGACGGTGCCGATCGGGATTTCGTAGGGGTGGATCACCAGCCGGCCGATGATGTCGCACGCCAGCACGAAGACGCCGCCCAGCGCGGCCACCCATGGGATGGACCGGCGCATGTTGTCGCCCAGCAGCAGGCTCACCGCGTTGGGCACGATCAGGCCCAGGAACGGGATGCCGCCCGCCGTCACCACCACCACCGCGGAAATCGCGGACACGATCAGCAGGCCGACCAGGGTCAGCCGGGCGTGGTTCAGCCCCAGGTTAGCGGCGAATTCCCGGCCCATGCCCGCCACGGTATAGCGGTCGGCCGCGGCGTAGGCCGCGCACGCGAGCGCAAAGCCGATCCACAACAACTCATAGCGGCCGCGCAACACGCCCGAGAAGTCGCCCGTGGTCCAGGCGTGCAGCGATTGCAGCAGATCGAACCGGAACGCCGCGAAGGTGGTCACCGCATGGATCACGCCCCCCAGGATCAAGCCGATCAGCGGGACGATGAAGGGCGTGCGCAACGGCACGCGGCGCAGCAGCGCCAGGAACAGCAACGTGCCCGCCAGCGCAAAGACCGTGGCGGTCAGCATCTTGCCGATCACGGGCGCGTCCGGCGCAAGCAAGGTGATCACCAGGATGCCTAACGTGGCGGACTCGACCGTGCCGGCCGTCGTGGGTTCGACGAAGCGGTTGCGCACCAGCATCTGCATGATCAGGCCCGCCACCGCCAGCGACATGCCGGCCAGCAGCAACGCCACGGTGCGCGGCACGCGGCTGACCATCAGGAAGCGCCAAGCGCGTTCGGCGTCCTCGCCCCCGCCCCACAGCGCGGCCACCGAAAACTGCCCGGCGCCCAGGCTGACGCTTGCCGCGCACAGCACCGCCAACAGCGCCAGCACCACGGTCAGGCCGCCCCAACCGCTGATCGCGTGCCGCCAGTTCACCGGCGGCCCATCCGTGCAACACACATGCCGCTTACTTTCCTTCTGCCAGCGCCGCGGAAATTTCGTCCACGTTTTGCTGCATGGACGTCAGGCCGGCGCTACCCAGCAAATACCAGTTGAAGCCGTTCAGATACACCACGCGCTTGTTCTTCCACGCTTTGGTCGGACGCACCAGGTCGTTGTCCAGCATGCGCTGGGCCGACACGCCTTCGCGGCCGATCGCGGCGTCGCGGTCGATGACGAACAGCCAATCGGGATCCGTCTGCGCAATGAATTCGAACGAAATCGCCTGGCCGTGGTTCGATACGTTCAGGCCGGTTGCGGCGGGTTTCACGCCAAACGCGTCATGGATCACGCCAAAGCGCGAGCCCGGGCCATAGGCGCTCATCTTGCCACCCGTGGTCAGCACGATCAGCGCCGTGCCGGCGTTCGCCGCCTGGCCGTGCAACGCCGCGATCGACGCCCGCAACGCGTCCAGCTTCAGCTTGGCCTGAGGCTGTTTGCCATAGATGGCCGCCAGCGTCTCGGTACTGCGCGTCACGCTGCCGACCAGGTCCTTGGGATCGGCGGTCAGGTCGACGGTGGGCGCGAGCTTGGTCAATTCGTCATACTTGGGCGCCGACCGGCCGGCCACGAAGATCACCTGCGGCTGGGCGGCATGGATGACCTCGTAGTTCGGTTCGAACAGCGAGCCCACCTTCAAATAGCGCGTGTCGGCGTACTGGGCCAGTTGGGGCGGCAGCTTGGCCACCGACGGCACGCCCATCACGTCGATGCCCAGCGCATGCATCGTGTCCAGCACGGCCATGTCCATCACGACGGTCTTCGTCGGGTTGGCCGGCACGGCGGTCTCGCCCCGCGCATGCTTGACGGGGATGGTGGCGCCGGCCGCGCACACTGCCGTCGCCGCCCCCATCGCCAAGGCGACACCCGCCTGGATCAACCAGTGGCGGGCACGGCCCATGTTTGCTTGCATCGTCATCGCTACCTCTTCGTGTTGCGGGGGACGCAAGCGCCCCCCTTGTGTCTCAAGATCAGAATTTCACGCCCACGCCCAGCCAATAGCGGCGGCCGTCTTCCACGAACTCGTAATCGTCGTAGGTAACCTGCTTGTCGAACAGGTTGTAGATGCCGGCATACACCGACACGGTCTTGTTCACGGCATACGAACCGCCCAGATCCACAAAGGTGTAGGACGGCGCAATGAACGAGGAGGACGACGCGCTGGTGATCGGCTGGCTTTCCTTGCCGCGGTAGTTCAGGCGGGCCCAGGCTTGCAGCGCGTCCGACGCCTGCCAGTTCACGGTGGTGGTGAACAGATGCTTGGGCAACTGGTTCAGGGGCTGGCCCTGGTATTGGCCCGACTTCTGCTCCGACTTGGTAAACGTGTAGCTGCTGGTCAGCGACCAGTCACGGCCCAGCGGCAACTTCAGGTTGGCTTCCACGCCGCGCGACACCGCCTTGTCCACGTTCATGTAGGTGGTGGGGCTGGCGCCAAACTGGTTCGGGCCTTCGGGGCATTGCGAGGCCGGGCAACCCACGCGCGTGATCTTGTCCTTGAAGTCGTTGTTGAACACGGTCAGGCCGGCGTTGAAGCCTTCGCCGTCGTCATACAGAATGCCGATTTCCTCGGTCACCGACTTTTCGGGCGTCAGATCCGGGTTGCCGTACATGTTGCCGCCGCGGCTGACCTGCCCCCAGCCCGCCACCGTCTGGCGCAGGTCGGGCGCGCGAAAGCCGGTCGATACCCCGCCCTTCAGCGTCCACCGCTCGGCCATTTGCCACACGCCGTACAGGCGCGGGCTGAAGTGCGTGCCGAAATTCTCGTCCTCGTCCATGCGCAGGCCGGCCGTGACGGCAAAACTGTCGGTCAGGCGCCACTCGTCTTCGGCGAACAACGCCCATTGATAGCGGTCGATCTTGTTGGGACCGCCCGCCAACTGGTTGCCGGTCTGGTCATTCAGGCGCTGGCTGAGGTAGGTGCCGCCCAGGGTCAGCATGTGCGAGCCCAGCGGCAGCGTCCAGCTGGACTGCAGGTTCAGGTTCTTGATCTTCATCTGCCGCGAACGGTTGTCGAACTCTTCCTGCTGCACATAGCTGTCCGACACTGCCCAGCCCCAGCGCCCCGTGTGCGACAGCGCCCATTTGTTGCTGCGGTAGTCCGTTTCCGACGACGCGGGGCAGCCGTTGCGCCCGCATGCGACGCCCGGCGGTTGCGGCGCGACCGTCTTGCCCAGCGTGTTCTCGTACTTCTGGCGCATGGTCGTGCCTTCCAGCACGATGTCGTGGTTACGGTTGGGCGTCAGCGCCAGTTTGGCGGTCACGCTGTCCGAATTGCGCTTGCGAAAGCCGTTGACGATATCGTCTTCATCCCGCTGCGACGACTGGCCGTAAATCTGCAAGCCCAGCAGGTCGGTCTTGATGGGCCCGGACAGGTAGAAGTTGCCCTGGTAGATGTCGCCCGACTTATTGCTTTCCTGGATGGTGGTGTCCAGGCGGATTTCGCCGCCCCATTCGTTGGGCACCTTGCGGGTGATGATGTTGATCACCCCACCCATTGCGTCCGAACCATACAGGGACGACATCGGGCCGCGCACGACTTCGATCCGTTCGATGGCGGCCAGCGGCGGCGTCCAGCCGCCTTCCACGCCGGCGGAATCCGAGTTGGTGCGCGTTTCCCGCGAACTCTGGCGCTTGCCGTCGATCAGGATCAGCGTGTATTGCGGGCCCATGCCGCGCAGGCTGATGTCCTGGCGGTCGCCCCCGCCGGTGATGATGACGCCCGGCACCCCCAGCAGCGCGTCGTTCACGTCGCGGTAGAACTTCTTGTCCAGGTCTTCGCGGGTAATGACACTGATCGACGCCGGGGCGTCCTTGATCTGCTGTTCGAACCCGCTGGCGGTCACCACGACGGTTTCCATCGTCTTCGGGGAGTCGCTCGCCTGCGCCCAAACCGCCGCCGGGCCCACGCCCAGCCCCGCCGCGCAGAGCGCCGCCGCCAACCGCGTGCGCGATACCCGAATGCGGCCGCCCAAGGCCAGATCGTTGCTGCTCATGATTCCGCTTTCTCCCGTACCGGACCCGCGGCGCACCCTGTGTGCGACACTAAGCCCGCCTCTTATTTCTTAATGAAAACTATTCTCATATTAGAATTGAGGCTGTTGGAGCCGGGCAAACGCCTTTCCACAACTTTTATCTTCTTCGCACTTCTTGACACTCGGCGGCATGGCGATGCGCCAGACTACCGGGTGCTGGACACTCAACACGGATGCCTTTTACTCACTCAACGGTCGCGCACCGCATCCTGCTGATCGACGACGACGTCGAGCTTGCACAGATGCTGCGCGAATACCTCGAACCGAATCACAGCCTGCTGACGCTGGCCCATACGGGCGCCCAAGGCCTTGCCCTGCTGGCGCAACACGATTACGACCTGGTGCTGCTTGACCTGATGCTGCCGGACGGCAGCGGGCTGGACCTGCTCAAGCATTACCGCCGGCGCTCGCGCCGCCCCGTCATCATGTTCACCGCCCACGGCGGCGAGACCGACCGCGTGCTGGGGCTGGAATTCGGCGCCGACGACTACCTGGCCAAACCTTTCAGCCCCCGCGAACTCAAGGCCCGCATCACCGCAGTGCTGCGGCGCTTTGAAGAAGTGCCGGAAGCCACTACGCCAAGCCTGACGCTGGGCGCATTGACGCTGGACCCCGCCAGCGGCCGGGTCCGGGTGGACGGTGAAGACGTTCTGCTGACGGGGGCCGAACAGCGCATCCTGGAACTGTTGATGCGCGCCCCCGGGCAAGTGGTCGCCCGCGAACAGATCGGCATGTATGCGTTGGGACGCCGGCCGGAACGTTACGACCGCAGCATCGACACCCACATCAGCACACTGCGCAAGAAGCTGCGCCTGGGCACGTCCGGCGATACGCTGTCGATTCGCAACCTGCGCGGGCTGGGCTATGTGCTGGCGGGCGCGGCCTGATGCCCTGGCTGCTGCCTACCCGGTCGCTCTTCTGGCGCGCGTTCCTGACCTTCTGGGGCGCCATGGCCATCATCCTGGTGTGCGGCATGCTGTTCACCGCGACGGTCGCCTGGTATCGCATCAATTCGCTGGACGGCCTGAATCCGGCCAGCCTCACCCACGACGCCCGGCAAGTCGCCCGCAATCACGGCATGAAGGGCCTGGAACGCTGGGTCGAAGCCATGGATCGACGCTACTCGGCGCTGAAGATCTACGTGCTGGACGCCCGCGACACGGAGATCCTGGGCCGGACCCTGCCCGCCCGCACGCACGACTGGCTTGCCGCCTACCGGGCGGCCACCGATCGGTCGACGCAAGCGGACTACCTGCAGCCCGATCCCGCTGGCGAGCGCGTTTCCTGGTGGCAGCCGCAGCGGCTCGATCTGCCCGACGGTTCCCAACTGCTGATGCTGTTCCTGCCTTTTGATTCGTCGCATTGGGAAGTGCTGGGCCTGTCGCCCGTGGCGCTGGCGCTACTGCTTTTCGCGTTGGCGGTCACCGCGCCGTTGTGCTGGGCGCTCACCCGCCACGTCACCGCGCCGCTGACGCAACTACGCCAGGCCACGCACGCGCTGGCCGCCGGGCGCCTGGACGCCCAGACGCCGCCGAAGCTGGCCGGACGCAAGGACGAGCTTGGCCTGTTGGCGCGCGACTTCAACGCCATGGCTGACCGGCTGAAGGGATTGGTGGACACCCGCGAGCAACTGCTGCATAACATCGCGCACGAATTGCGCTCGCCCCTTGCCCGGCTGCGCCTGGCCGCCGAACTGGCGCGGCGCAAGGATGAGCGCCAGGACATGCAGTTGGACCGCATCGAACGCGAATGCGAGCGCCTGGACACGCTGGTCGGCAATACGTTGCGCCTGGCCCGCCTGGGCGCCCAACCCGAGCCCAGCGACACGCTGGACCTGGCCGGTGTCGTGTCCGCCGTCGTGGACGACGCCCGGTACGAAGCCGGCGAACAGCAGGTGCGCATTCTTTGGGACAGCCCGGCCCCCGTGCCGGTGATCGGTGATCGCGACAGCCTGGCCAGCGCCATCGAAAACGTACTGCGCAACGCCGTGCGCTTCGCGCCCGCGCACAGCGCGATCCGGGTACGTCTGCTGGTCGGCGCGCGCGACGCCTGCCTGGAAATCGAGGACCGCGGCCCCGGCGTGCCGCCCGCCGATCTGGATTCCTTGTTTGAACCCTTCTTCCGAACCGCCTCCGGCTCGAAGGCGCCGGGCTCGGGCGCCGGCCTGGGCTTGTCCATCGCGCAAGCGGCGATCGCGGCGCACAAAGGCCGGATTTCGGCCCGCAATGTCTCGCCGCAAGGCCTTAGCGTGCGCATGGAACTACCGCTTCTGGTCTAGCGTCCTGAATGCAACAGGCCCCGCACGCGGCGGGGCCCTGGCGACACTGCCCGGCAACAGCCGGGCGTCCGCGCGATCAGAAGGTGATGTTCGCCGACACCCACAGGCGACGGCCTTCCAGCACCTGGCGGTACGAATTGCTCCAATTGGCATTGGCCGCCGGCGCGCTGGTACCGGTCTTGGTCGGGCCGTAGTCGACGAAATTCTTGTCGAACAGGTTGAACACCGACGCCGACAGGGTCACGTTCTTGTTGACCACGTAAGACCCGCCCATGCTGGCCAGCCAGTACGGGTTGTAGAACACCTGCTCCTTTTCCCAGTTCATGTCGTTGAACTGCTTGGCGCGATATTCGCCACGCACCCACGCGTTGAACTGGTCGTTGATGCGCCAGTTCAGGCCCAGGTTCAAGGCATGCCGGGGTTGCGAACCCAGCGGTTGCCCTTCCTTCGCGCCCGAGGTCACTTCACTGGCGGTCAAGGTGTAGTTGCCGTTGAACGACACGCCGCCGTACAACGGAATACGGCCGCCCAGTTCAAAGCCCTGGATCGTCGCGGTATCGATATTCACGCGCTGCGAGAAGTTCGCCACCGGAACGCCGTTGCGCTCCCATACCCCCAGATCCAGGCAACCCGGCGCGGGGCCGCCCACGGCCAGGCAATTGGGAATGTTCTGGCTGTCGATCTTGTCCTTGAACTTGGTATGGAAGGCGGTCAGGTTGCCCGACAGGCCTTCGCCGTCGTCAAACAGCAGGCCCAGTTCAGACGAGGTGCTGCTTTCCGGCTTCAGCTGCGAATTGCCCAGCAGCGGCATCGTGCCCTGCGCGCCCAGGCCAATGATCCCGTCCGTCATCAAATTGATGTCCGGCGTCTTGTAGCCCTTGCTCACGCCGCCCTTGACGGTCCACATCGGCGTGGCGTTCCACACCAGATACCCGCGCGGGCTCCACTTGCCGCCGAACTGCTCGTTGCGGTCGTAGCGCGCGCCCGCCGTCAACGCCAGATCGTCGACGATGCGCCACTCGTCTTCCGCGAACAGCGCCCATTGAGACTGGCTCTGGTCCAGCGGCGCGGACACCAGCGTGTCCTTGAACTGCTGCTCGCGCCATTGCCCGCCCACCGTGAGGTTATGGCGGTCGTTGAACATCGGCATCGTCCACTTCGTGTCGAAGACCCAGTTGTCGTATTCCAGATCGCGCTTTTCGCCATCGGACGGCCGACGCGGCGAATTCATGGGATTGGTGCGGCCGATGGTCTCGGTCGTGTCGTAGACCAGGCTGGTGTCGGAGCTGATGGAACCGCTGTAGCGCCCCAGATGCGTCAGCGCATAGCGCTGGCGGTTGAACTTCATTTCGGGATCGTAGCCGCCGCCCTGACGGTTGGGCGCGATGCTGGAATTCAACGTGCCCAGTTCGCCGTTGGCGTTGTCATACGTTTGCCAGTTGCTGTCCACATCGAACAGGATGTCGTGATTGCGGTTGGGCGTCAGCGACAGGCGCAACCCCACGTTCTGCTGCTTGCTGTCGCCCAGCCCCGAAAAACTGGCAAGGTCGCCCGTGTAATTGCCGCTATCGAACTCGGCCTGGTTGGCCGGGTAGTCGCCGTTGGCGCTCAAGCGGCGGTACTGGCCGCCGCGCAAGGTCAGACCCAGCTTGTCGGTCTTGATCGGACCGCTCAGGTAGAACGCCGCGCCATAGTTGTTGCCAAAGGCATTGTCGCCTTGCGCCGTGCCGTCCAGCGTGATCTGGCCTGTCCAATCCTGGCTGACCTTGCGTGTGATGATGTTGATCACCCCGCCCATCGCATCGGATCCGTACAAGGTGGACATGGGGCCGCGAACGACCTCGATGCGTTCAATGGCCGCCATCGGCGGAATGAAATTGGTATCCACGTCGCCAAAGCCGTTGGGCCGCGCGCCCGAGCTGTTCTGATTGAGGCGCTTGCCATCCACCAGCACCAGCGTGTAGTCGCTGGGCAGCCCGCGGATGCTGATGTTCATGCCGCCCGCCTTGCCGCCCCGCTCCACCGTCACGCCTTCCACATCGGCGACTGCGTCGGCCAGATTGTGGAACGGCTTGGTCTCAAGTTGCTCGCGAGTAATCACCGAAATGGACGCCGGCGCGTTCTTGATCTCTTGCTCGAACCCCGATGCGGTCACCACGACGGTATCCATCTGAGCGACCCCCATGGTGTCCTCCTTCGCGCCGCTGGCGGACTGCGCATGGGCGCTGCCCGCTGCCGCAATCGCCAACACAAGCGGCAACACGCGGAACGTGGGGAAATGGGCAGTACGGGCTCCCCCGGAGCCATTGATGCTTTTCTGAGTCGACATGGGAATCAAATGAAACCGCCCCGGCAGAGCGGCGCGCATTGCGCTGATTGAGATTTTCAATGAACGGCAATGATAGGCATTCCCAATATTGCATTCAACTTTTTGTCAGGTTTTATTCAACCAAACGCAAGTTTTCAGAAAATTCTTGGAAAAATGAGGCATCCACACGACAACTGCCGTCATCGCGTTGCCTACATCGGGGGACGGAAGTCAGTCGGCGTCGGCCAGAATGGCGGCCGGCAGTCGCGGCAGCACGCGCATGGCGTTGGCGGTGGTGGCCTGCGCCACCTGCGCGGGCGAGATGCCGCGCAATTCGGCCAGCACCCCGGCGATGCGGGCCAGTTCCCCGGGCCGATTACGGCGGTGAGGCGGATGCAGCCAGGCGGGCGGGATATCCGGCGCATCCGTCTCCAGCACCAGGTGCGCCAGGTCCACGTCCACGGCGTGCCGGCGGATCTGCAAGGCGCGCTCGTAGGTCATGGCCCCGCCCAGCCCCAACGCAAAACCGTGGTCGATGAAGGCCTGGGCCTGCTGCGCGCTACCGTTAAAGGCGTGCGCGATGCCGCCGATACGGCCATGGCGGCGCAGATACTTCAGCAGAATGTCTTGCGACCGGCGCACATGCAACAACACCGGCAAGCGGAACTCCTCGGCCATGTCCAACTGCGCGGCATAGAAGCGTTCCTGGCGTTCACGGGGTTCGCCCGACGAGATCTCGGGCACGAAAAAGTCCAGGCCGATCTCGCCGATGGCGACAAATCGTGGGTCGCCCAGCGACTGCTTGATGGTGTCGCGCAGCACGTCCAGGTCGGAATCGTCGGCGCGCTGCACAAACAGGGGATGGATGCCCAGCGCATACGCACCGCCGGCGATCTGGCCGGCCAGGTCCCGTACGATCGGAAAATTGGCACGCTCGATGGCCGGAATTACGATGGATTGGACGCCGGCCTCGCAGGCGTGGTCGGCCACCTGCTGGCGGTCGGTGTCGAATTCGGCGGCATCCAGATGGCAGTGGGTGTCGATCAGCATGGGCGTGGCCTCCTTGTCGGAATTATCCCCCCGTATCGCTCTATCCCGATACCAGCCGGCCGTTTTCCATCAGCAATTGGCGGTCGGCCCGAGCGGCCAGTTCCGGGTCATGCGTCACGATAGCGAACGCCGTGCCTGACTCCTGGTTCACGCGGGTCAGCAGCTCGAACATCTTGTGCGCCGTGTTGCGGTCGAGGTTGCCCGTGGGTTCGTCGGCCAGCACGCACACCGGCCGCGTCACCAGCGCGCGCGCCAGCGCCACCCGCTGGCGTTCGCCGCCGGACAACTGCCCCGGGAAGTGGTCTTCACGGGCAGCCAGGCCCACCAGCGCCAGAACCTCGCGCGCGGCCTCGCGGGCCTTGTCGCGGTTTTCACGGCGCACGATCAGCGGCATCGCCACATTGTCCAGCGCCGAAAACTCGGCCAGCAGATGATGGAACTGGTACACAAAGCCCAGGCTGCTGTTGCGCACCGCGCTTTTCTTGGCTTCGGACAAACCGACGGCCAGGTTTCCATCAACGGACACCGATCCGCTGGTCGGCACGTCCAACAGGCCCAGGATATGCAGCAACGTGCTTTTGCCCGAGCCCGACGCGCCCACGATGGCGACCATTTCGCCGCGCGCCACGGACAGGCTGACGTTGCTGAGCACTTCGATGCGGGCCGGGCCCTCGTCGTAGACCTTGACGATATTCTCGGCCTGCAAGGCAGGCGTCGAAGAGGAACGATTCGGGGCGTCAATCATGGCGCAGCACCTGTGCAGGTTGCAGGCGCGATGCGCGCCAGCTGGGATACAGCGTCGCCAGCAGCGACAGCACCAGGGAGGTCAGGCCAATCGTGACGATATCGCCCACTTGCGGGTCGGACGGCAAGGCGCTGATGAAATAGACTTCGCGCGGCAGGAAATGCACGCCCAGCAGACGTTCGATGAAGGGCACGATCACGTCCACGTTGTACGCAATGACAATGCCGCCCGCCACGCCCAGCAAGGTGCCAATGACGCCGATCAGCGCGCCCTGCACCAGGAAGATGCGGGCCACTTCGCCCGGGCCCGCGCCCAGCGTGCGCAAGATGGCGATATCGGACTGCTTGTCTTTCACGGCCATCACCAGCGACGACAGCAGGTTGAACGCCGCCACGGCCACGATCAGCGCCAGGATCAGGAACATCATGCGCTTTTCGGTCTGCACGGCCGCAAACCAGGTGCGGTTGTTGCGCGACCAGTCGCTGGCCATCACATACGGCGGCAGTACTTTCTTCAGTTCGCTGGCTACTTCGGGCGCTTTCTGCATGTCGGCGATGCGCAGACGCACGCCGGCCGTGCCGCTTTCCCGGAACACGCGCGCGGCGTCTTCGTTGTCGACGAACGCCAGCGAGGAATCGTATTCATAGTGCCCGGACGAGAACACGCCCACCACCGTGAACTGGCGCATGCGCGGCGCGAAACCCGCCGGACTGATCGAGCCTTGCGGCGCCATCATCAGCAGCGTATCGCCCAGCTTCACGCCCAGGCCGTCGGCCAGTTCGTTGCCCAGCACCACGCCAAAGCCGCCCGCCTTCAAGTCGGCCAGCTTGCCCGAAACCATCTGGCGCGGCAGGTCGGACACGTTGCCTTCAGTGGCCGGATCAATGCCGCGCACCTGCACGCCCCGCAGCGCCTGCCCCCGCACCAGCATGCCCTGCGCCGCCACAAAGGGCGCGCCGGCCTTGACTTCGGGGTTCTGCTTGGCCGCGTCAGCGAACTGCCGCCACTGCTCCAGCACCCGTTCGGGCAAGCCCCCCGGGATGTACAGTTCAATGTGCGGCAACACCGACAACATGCGGTCGCGCACTTCTTTTTGAAACCCGTTCATCACGGACAGCACCACGATCAGAGCGGCGACGCCCAGCGCGATGCCCGCCATGGAGCTGGCGGCGATGAAAGAGATGAAGCGATCGCGGCGCCCGCGTCGCTGGCGGATTCGGGCCAACCCGGCATAGCGGGCGCCTATCCAGAGTTCGTAGGGTATTTTCAGCACGTGCGCATTATGGCATTAACGGCCTGGAAATCGCGCCGCGGATGTGCGGTTCCACGACCAGCCGTGTCAACCTATGGCAGTCGCCGCCGCCGCTTAGTTCCCCTGGCGCGCGCGGACTACAATCCCGCCATGCTGATCGTCATTCCGGGCGCCCTGCCCGCCCTTCCCGTTGCCGCCGAGCTTGCCAAGCTCTTGCCCGAACGCGCGCCCACGCTGCACAGCTGGCTGCTGGCCGGCACGGCGCGCCCCGCCGCCTTCGACGTGCGCGGCCACGGCTGCACCGCTTTCGAATCCTGGCAGTTGCGCCGCGCGGGCTACACGCCCGAACCCGGCCTGCTGCAAGGCGCCGGCCTGGGGCCGCTGCTGGCCGCCGGCCACGCGCCCACTGGCGAGGCCGTCTGGCTGGCCGAATTGGTCCACCTGGCGCTGGGCGCCGACCAGGCCAACCTGCTGGATCCCACCCAGATGGACCTGCTGCCCGAAGAAACCGCCGCGCTGCTGGACACGGCGCGCCCGCTGTTCGAAGGCACCGGTTTTTCCGTAGAGGCCCTGTCCCCCCAGCGGTGGCGCCTGCGGCTGCCCGACGGCTTGCGTCCGCACACGGCTTCGCCGCTGGTCGTGGCCGGCCAACGCCTGAACGAATGGTGGCGGCAGGATACCGAAACGCGCCCCTGGCGGCGGCTGCTGAACGAAATACAGATGGCGTGGCACGAGCATCCCGTCAACGATGCGCGCGCCGCCCGCGGCCTGGCGCCCGTCAACGCCCTGTGGCTGTATGGCGGCGGCACGTCCTGGCCCATCGCGCCCGCCGGCCCCGAACGCGTACTGACCGAGCTGGACACCCCGCAGCGCACCAGCGACTGGTCCGCCTGGCTGGACGCGCTGGCCAAGCTGGATGCCCAGCACCTGCGCCCGTTGGCCGGCAAGAAAGGCGTGCCCGACGCGCCCGCTGAACTGCTGTTGTTGGGCGACGACCGCCAGGTCGCCCTTACCCTGAAACCGCGCGGGGGCCTGCTTGGCTTGCTGCCCGCCCCCAAGAAAAACTGGAGCGCCTGGTGGTCACACCCCGCTTGACTATCCGCCCGGCCGACCTGGATGCCTGCCGCGTCCTGGAAGCCTCGGGCATCCATCCCCTGCTGGCCCGTCTGTGGGCCGCCCGTGGCGTCAGCCACCCCGACCAGACCAAGCTGGCCTGGCCGTCGCTGCTGCCGCCCGCGGGCCTGACGCACTCGGCGCACGCCGCTGGCGTGCTGGCCGACGCCCTGCAATCCGGCAAGAAAATGCTGATCGTGGCCGACTATGACTGCGACGGCGCCACCGCCTGCGCGGTCGGCCTGCGCGCCTTTTCCGCGATGGGCGCCGACGTCGACTTCCTGGTGCCCAACCGCTTCGAAACCGGCTATGGCCTGTCGCCCGCCGTGGTCGACCTGGCCGTCCGCCACCGCAGCGGCAAGCCCGACATCATCATCACGGTCGACAACGGCATCGCCAGCGTGGACGGCGTGGCCGCCGCCAACGCGGCAGGCATCGGCGTCGTCATCACCGACCACCACCTGCCGGGCGACACCCTGCCCGACGCGCTGGCCATCGTGAATCCCAACCAGCCTGGCTGCGGTTTTCCGTCCAAGAACCTGGCCGGCGTGGGCGTCATTTTCTACATGATGCTGGCGTTGCGCGCCGAGCTGCGCCGCCGCGGTGTCTATGCGGCCGACGGCGGCCCGCGCCTGGACACGCTGTCCGACCTGGTCGCGCTAGGCACGGTGGCCGACGTGGTCAAACTGGATGCCAACAATCGCCTGCTGGTTACGCAAGGCCTGCAGCGCATGCGCAGCGGCCGGCTTCAACCTGGCCTGCGCGCGCTATTCGCCGTGGCCGGCCGCGAACCCCGCAGCGCCAACGGCTTCGATCTGGGCTTCGCGCTGGGGCCCCGCATCAACGCGGCGGGCCGCCTGGCCGACATGAGCCTGGGCATCGCCTGCCTGACCACCGATGACGAAGCCCAGGCGCTGGAAATGGCGCGTGAACTCGACAACATCAACCGCGAGCGCCGCACCATCGAAGCCGAAATGCGCGAACAAGCGCTGGCCGCCATGGAAGAACCCAATGCCGCATCGGGCGCCACGGTGTGCGTGTTCGACCCCGGCTGGCACCAGGGCGTGGTGGGGCTCGTGGCCTCGCGCCTGAAAGAAAAATTCTGGCGGCCTACGCTAGCCTTCGCACCGGCGGGCGACGACGAAATCCGCGGCTCCGGCCGTTCAATCCCCGACGTGCACCTGCGCGACGCCCTGGACCTGGTGTCCAAGCGCCATCCCAACCTGATCCGCAAGTTCGGCGGCCACGCGATGGCGGCGGGCTTGACCCTGGGCCGCGAGGACTTCCCGGCATTCGCTCCCGCGTTCGACGCCGCCGTGCGCGAACTGACCGGGCGCGACACCTTCGAACCGGTCATCGAAACCGACGGCTCGCTGGAGTCCGGCTACGCCAACGCCGACGTCGCGGGCATGCTGCAGCAGCAAGTCTGGGGCGCCGGCTTCGCCGCCCCCTTGTTCCTGGACGAGTTCACCGTGCGCAACCAGCGCCTGGTCGGCGAAAAGCACCTGAAGCTGTCACTGGAACGCGGCCACCAACGCTTTGACGCCATCTGGTTCGGCCACGACCAGTCGCTGCCCGAACACATCCAGGCCGCGTACCGGCTGGAACAAAACACCTGGAACGGCATGGTGTCGGTGCAACTGGTGATTGAACACGCGGGCTAGGCCTCGCGGGTAAAGGAAGTGCCCCCTGGGGAAGGGAACACCCCAGGGGAAGTGAACACCCCTGGAAACACATCCGTCCCCATTCTTGCAACACGCGCCCGCGCAGTTGAGCCATCCACGGTAAAATGCCAGGTTTCGCACAAAAGTCATCAGGACAGGATCATCATGGAAGCCGAACGTCAGAACCAGCTCGCAGCCCGCCTCGCCGATTACGCGGAGCGCGAACAGGCTCTACGGAGGTATCTTTGACTACGATGCCAAAGCTGAACGCCTGCAAGTCGTAAACGCCGAGCTCGAAGACCCGGCGGTCTGGAACGACCCCAAACACGCCCAAGACCTGGGCCGTGAAAAGAAAGCGCTGGAAACCGTGGTGGAAACGCTCACGGGTCTGGGCATGGGCTTGGCCGACGCCAACGAACTGTTTGAAATGGCCAAGGCCGATGACGACGATTCCACGCTGGAATCCATCGAACTCGACGCCAACGGCTACCAGGAAAAGCTCGAAGACCTGGAATTCCGCCGTATGTTCTCCAATCCGGCCGACCCCCTGAACTGCTTCGTGGACATCCAGGCAGGCGCGGGCGGCACGGAAGCGCAGGACTGGGCCTCGATGCTGCTGCGCCAGTACCTGAAGTACGCCGAGCGCAAGGGCTTCAAGGCTGAAATCCTGGAAGAATCCGAAGGTGAAGTCGCAGGCCTGAAGTCCGCCACGATCAAGATCGAAGGCGAATACGCCTTTGGCTATCTGCGCACCGAAACCGGCGTGCACCGCCTGGTCCGCAAGAGTCCTTTCGATTCTTCAGGCGGCCGCCACACGTCGTTCGCCAGCGTGTTCGTCTACCCCGAAGTCGATGATTCGTTCGAAGTCGATGTCAATCCCGCCGACCTGCGCGTGGATACCTACCGCGCGTCCGGCGCCGGCGGCCAGCACATCAACAAGACCGATTCCGCCGTGCGCCTGACCCACATCCCCACCGGGATCGTGGTGCAGTGCCAGAACGACCGATCGCAGCACCGCAACCGCGCCGAAGCGATGCAGATGCTGAAGTCCAAGCTCTACGAACTGGAAATGCGCAACCGCATGGCCGAACAGCAGAAGCTGGAAGACTCCAAGACCGATGTGGGCTGGGGCCATCAGATCCGTTCCTACGTCCTGGATCAAAGCCGCATCAAGGACCTGCGCACGAACGTCGAAATCTCCAACACGCAGAAAGTGCTGGATGGCGACCTGGATCCCTTCATCCAGGCCAGCCTCAAGCAAGGCGTCTAAGTCCGTCGCGATACTTCCGCTAACCGCACTCCAGAGGTCCACGAATGTCTGACACCATCGCAATTCTGACCGGCGCATCGCGCGGCATCGGCGCCGCCATGGCGCGCGGCCTGGCCAAACCGGGCACTCGCCTGATCACGCTGGCCCGCCGCGAAGACCCCGAACTTGCCGCCTACGCGCGCTCGCAAGACGTGCAGCTGGAACAGTTGTCCGTGGACCTCTCGGACCTGAAGGCGGCCGAAGCCGCGGCCGAACGCATCTGCTCGACCCTCCCGCGCGATGCCCGCCGCTATCTGTTGATCAACAACGCGGGCACGGTCCACCCCGTCGCCGGCACCGACGCGCTGATCGACAGCGCGGCCATCACGGCGGCTTTCAATCTGAACGTCACCGCCGTCATGCTCCTGACCGCGCGCTTCCTGGCCGCCGTCGAAGACCTTGCCGCCGACCGCCGCGTGCTGAACATCTCCTCCGGCGCGGGCCGCAACCCGAACGCCGGCTGGGGCGTGTACTGCGCCACCAAAGCCGCGCTGGACATGTACTCGCGCGTGGTCAAGCAGGAACAAGGCGCCGACGGCGCGCGCATCGTCGCGCTTGCCCCCGGCATCGTCGACACCGACATGCAGGCGGCCATCCGTTCCAGCGACCCGGAAAGCTTCCCGGCGCTGGCCAAATTCCAGGACTTTCACGCCACGGGCAAGCTCTCTTCGCCCGCCAACGTGGCCTCCCGCATTCTTGCCTATCTGGATCGCGAAGATTTCGGCACGACCGAAATCGACGACATCCGCAATTACGACTGATCCCCCGACCATGACCGACCACTCGACCACTCCGGCCCCCGCCCAGGATGAAAACCGCTTGATCGCCGAACGGCGCGCCAAGCTGGCCAAACTGCGCGAAACCGGGGTCGCGTATCCCAACGATTTCGTTCCGGACGCCCGCGCCGCCGCCCTGCATGACAAGTACGACGGCCAAGAGCAGGAAGCGCTGGCCGCCGCCGCCGTCACCGTCAAGGTCGCCGGCCGCATGATGCTCAAGCGCGTCATGGGCAAGGCCAGCTTCGCCACGCTGCAAGACAGCACCGGCCGCATCCAGATCTACCTGGACCGTGGCACGCTGGGCGAAGACAACTACGCCGCGTTCAAGCAATGGGACATCGGCGACATCATCGCCATCGAAGGGTCGGTCTTCAAGACCAACAAGGGCGAACTGTCGGTCCACGCCGCCACCGCCCGCCTGCTGTCGAAGTCGCTGCGCCCGCTGCCGGACAAGTTCCACGGCGTGGCCGACCAGGAACTGCGCTACCGCCAGCGCTACGTCGACCTCATCATGACGGACGCCACGCGCCGCACGTTCGAAGCGCGCAGCAAGGCCGTGGGCAGCATCCGCCAGTTCATGCTGAACGCCGGTTTCCTTGAAGTGGAAACGCCCATGCTGCACCCGATCCCGGGCGGCGCGGCGGCCAAGCCCTTCGTGACGCACCACAATGCGCTGGACATGGAAATGTACCTGCGCATCGCGCCCGAGCTCTACCTGAAGCGCCTGATTGTCGGCGGCTTCGAACGCGTGTTCGAAGTCAACCGCAACTTCCGCAACGAAGGCGTCAGCCCGCGTCACAATCCTGAATTCACGATGATGGAGTTCTACGCAGCCTTCGCGGAATACCGCTGGCTCATGGACTTCACGGAAGAACTGATCCGCCAGGCCGCCATCTCGGCCACCGGCAGCGCCGTCCTGACCTATGGCGAACGCGAACTGGACTTGTCCAAGCCGTTCGACCGCCTGACGATCTGCGAAGCCATCCTGAAGTACGCGCCGGGCTACACCCAGGCGCAACTGGACGACGCCGCTTTCGTGCGCGCCGAACTGAAGAAGCTGGGCGCGGACGCCGACGGCCCCGTGCTGTCGCGCGCCGGCCTGGGCGCGCTGCAACTGGCGCTGTTCGAAGAAACCGCCGAAGCCAAGCTGTGGAACCCGACGTACATCATCGACTACCCAGTCGAAGTGTCGCCGCTGGCCCGCGCCTCCGACACGCGCGAAGGCATCACCGAACGCTTCGAGCTTTTCATGACGGGCCGCGAAATCGCTAACGGCTTCTCGGAATTGAACGACCCCGAAGACCAGGCCGAACGCTTCCGCTCGCAAGTCGAAGCCAAGGACGCCGGCGACGAAGAAGCCATGTTCTACGACGCGGACTACATCCGCGCCCTGGAATACGGCATGCCTCCGACGGGCGGCTGCGGCATCGGCATCGACCGCCTGGTAATGCTGCTGACTGACAGTCCCAGCATCCGCGACGTCATCCTCTTCCCGCACCTGCGCCGTGAAGACTAAGGCATCGGCCGCGTCATGATCTTCAAGATCCTGATGCTGCTGCTGGTGGTGGCGGGGCTGGTCTACTGGATCAAACAACCCCGCCGGATCCAGCCGGGCGCCCCCTACGCGCCCGTCCGGCCACGCCGGCCGATATTCATCGCCCTGTGCATCGCTGCGGCGATCTCGGTCGTCGCATCGCTGCTGACCGCCCTGTTCTGGATGGGTGGCGTGGCGGGCGGCGTCACCGGCGGCGGCTACCACGGCGAAGCGGACTTCCTGCTTCCCGTATCCGGTTCGCTGCTGGCGCTGGGCACGGCCTGCGCCGTCGGCGCGTTCCTCAAGCGCCGGGGCTGACCTCGACCGGCCACGTCCCGGCCCCTGCGGGCAAGCCGGGCAAGGCTGCCAGCAGCATCGCGTCGATGAACTCGGCGGGCGCCAGCCGCCCGCCCGGCTTGTACCACTGCACGGTCAGGTTCATCGCCCCCAACACGCAGCGTTTGATGACGCGCGCGTCGCCCTTGATCAACCCGGCCGCCACGGCCTCCGCCACCACCGATTGCCACATGGCCTCGTAACGGTCGCTTAACGGTTTCACGGCCGACTGGCTGGGCGCCGACAGGCTGCGCCACTCATACACCAGCGCATTCATCGCGTCGCCCCCGGCGCCATGCAGCATGCTCCACATATGGACGCGAAACAGAGCCCCCAGGCGATCCGCCGGCGTGTCGTAATGCGCCAGCGCCCGTTCGCCGTCGTCGATCACCTCCTGGATACCGTTGTTCATCACCGCCACCAGGATCGCCTCCTTGCTGCGGAAATGATGGAACAGGCTGCCTGATTGGAGGCCGACGGCCCGAGCCAGCTCACGCACCGTCGTGCGTTCGTAGCCGTGCTTGCAGAACAAACGGGCCGCCGTCAGCACCAGTTCGCGGCGGCGTTCGGAATCCCCGCTTTCCTCGCGCGGCGCGGCTGCTGTCTTTTCCATGTGCGGTCACAGCCTCTGGATGATGGTCGCCGTCGCCATGCCGTGGCCGATGCACATCAGCTGCATCCCGAATTCGCCTTCCGTCGCCTCCAGGCCAGCCAGCATCTTCGCCATCAGCCCCGCGCCCGTCGCCCCCAGCGGATGCCCATGCGCGATTGCGCCGCCCCACGGGTTGATCCGCGCCGGCTTGGCGCCCAGTTCGCGCTGCCAGGCCAGCACCACGCTGGCGAAGGCTTCATTGATCTCGACCCAGTCTATGTCGGCCAGCGTCAGGCCGGCCCGCTCAAGCGCCAACCGCGTGGCCGGGATCACGCCCGTCAATTGCATCACGGGGTCCGACCCCACCACCACCCGCGCCAGAAAGCGCGCACGCGGCCGCAGCCCGTCGGACAGCGCGGTGTCGCGGTCGACCAGCAAGACCGCCGCCGCGCCGTCAGCCAGCTGGCTGGCATTGGCGGCCGTCACGCCGCCTTGTCCGGCCGGACGCATCGCGGGCGCCATCGCCGCCATCCGCGCCGGATCGGTCGCCTCGCGTATGCCTTCGTCCCGATGCGCGGCCTCTTGCGGGCCCGGCAGCAGTTCCGCATGCAGACCCGCGCGGGCGGCGGCCCAGGCACGCGCATGGCTTTCGCGCGCCCACTCGTCCATCGCGGCCTGCGATAGCTGCCAATGGTCGGCAATGCGTTCCGCGCTTTCAATCTGGTGGATCAACGGATAGCGCTCAAGCAGCGCCGGGTTCAGGGATTCGAAGCCGCGGAATTCGCTCTGCCCCAACGTCACGTCCAGGAACATCGGCACGCGGCTCATGCTTTCGACGCCGCCCACCACCACATACCGCATGTCGCCCGCGGCGATGGCCTGCGCGCCAAAATGCACCGCCTGCTGGCTGGAGCCGCACATGCGGTTCAAGGCCACGCCCGGCACGCTTTCCGGCAAGCCCGAAAGCATCGCGGCCAGGCGTCCGATGTTGGCGCCCTGCTCGCCCGCCTGGCTCACGCAGCCGGCGATCAGGTCTTCGACCTTGCCGCCCGGCAGCCCGGCGCGCGCAAGCAGTCCCTGCACCGTCTGGGCCAGCAGCGTATCGGGCCGAGTGTCCGCCCACCATCCGCCGCGGCGGCCGAACGGCGTGCGCACCGCCTCCACGATCACGGCTTCGTTCATGCCAGCGTCTCCTCAACGTACAGCGTTTCGATTTCGTTTGCGTAGGTGCGATAGATGCTGGCGCGCCTGACTTTCATCGTCGCCGTCACCTCGCCATCGTCGTGGTCCAATTCCTTGGTCAGCAAATGGAAGCGCTTGATCTGCGCCACCGGAGCCAAACCCCCGTTGGCACGCGACACTTCCTGCTGGACCAGCTCGCGCACTTGCGCGCACTCGGCCAACGACCGGAAGTGCGTAAACGCGATGCGGCGCGACTCCGCCCACTTGGCCACCGTCTCGAACTCCAGCTGGATCAGCGCCGACACGTACTTGCGCCCGTCGGCGATGACGATGCATTCCTTCACGTAGGGGCTACCCTTGACGGCGTTTTCGATCTCGGACGGGGTCAGGTTCTTGCCGCCAGCCGTAATCATGATGTCTTTCAAGCGGTCAACGATCCGGACGCGGCCATCCTGTTCCGCCACCACGTCGCCCGTATGCAGCCAGCCGTCGCGCACCGTGTCGGCAGTCGCCTCGGCGTGCTTGTAGTAGCCCTGGAACACCATGTCGCCGCGAACCAGCAATTCGCCAGCCTCGCCCATCTTCCATTCCACGCCCAGGATGGGTTCGCCCACGGTGCCAACCTTCACGCGGTCGGGATGCTGCCCGAAAATCATGCCCGCCGATTCCGTCAGCCCATAAACCTCCAGCAGCGGCACGCCCAAATTACGAAAATAGCGCACCACATCCGGCGGGATCGGCGCCGCCCCGGTCATCGCCACGCGCGCCCGGCGCAAGCCGACGAAGTTCTGCAAGGCCCGCAGCACCAGCCAGTACCACAGCGCATGCGTCAAGCGCTCGGCCGTGGTGTATTGCGCCGGAGACTTCTCCAGGAACGGCGCGCACCCCGCCAGCGCGCGCTGGTAGAGCCAGCGCTGCAAGCGGCCGGTTTCCTGCATTTTGATGGATATCGAGGCGTGGAGTTTTTCCCAGATGCGCGGGACCCCCAGGAAGATGGTCGGGGCCACTTCGCGCAGGTCTTCCTGCACCGTGCGGATGGATTCGCCGAAATTCACTTGCGAGCCCACATACAGCGGCACGAACGTTGACAGCATCTGCTCGGCCACGTGGCACAGCGGCAGGTACGACAGATGCACGCTATGCGCATCCATCGACAGCCGGTCCGCGATGCCCGGCGCCACGCCGCGCATGTTGCGGTAGCTCAGCATCGCCCCTTTGGGTTTGCCCGTGGAACCCGACGTGTAGATCATCAGGCCGGTGTCGTCCAGCCCCTGCGCGTCCAGCGCCGCGTTCAGGGCGGGCAGCTCCGCCGCTTCCCGGCCGGCGCCGTCGGCCTCGGTCTCGGCGAAGGTCGCAATACGCTGACGGTCCGCCGGCGCATACGAGCGCAGACCCTTGGTTTCCACGATCACGATACGCCGCAGCAACGGCAAGCGGCTGGCCACCTGCAACACCTTGTCGGTCTGCTCCTGGTCTTCGCATACCACCAGTTCCACGTCCGCATGTTCCAGCACGTAGCCCATTTCTTCGGCCGGGCTGGTGGGATAGACCCCCACCGCCACGCCGCCGACGGTGCCCGCGCCCAACTGCGTCAGCAGCCATTCCACGCGGTTCTCGGACACGATGGCCACGCGCCCGCCCCGGCTCAAACCCAGCGCTCGCAGGCCCAGCCCCACCCGGCAGGCGCGTTGCCAGTAGTCCGCCCACGTCAGCGGCTTCCAGATGCCAAAGTCCTTTTGCCGGATGGCAATCGCCGACGGCTGCCGCCGCGCCTGCTCGCGCAGCATCTGGGGCAATGTCAGTTCGGGCCAGGCGGGCATACCGGTAGAGGCGATCACGGTCTTGTCCTTCATGACAGCCAGCGCTTGCGGCGCTTGTAATGCTTGATATCGCGAAACCCGCGGGCCTCGCCCGTGCCGCCAACGCCCAGGTAGAACTCGCGCACATCCGGGTCCGACGCCAGCTTGTCGGCGGTGCCGTCGATCACCACCTTGCCCGTCTCCATGATGTAGCCGTAATGCGCCACGGCCAGCGCCACGGACGCGTTCTGTTCCACCAGCAGCATGGACACCCCTTGCTCGGCGTTGATGCGGGCGATGATGGAAAAGATGCTCTCCACCAGCATCGGCGACAAACCCAGCGACGGTTCGTCCAGCAGCATCAGCCGGGGCTGGGCGATCAATGCCCGGCCGATGGCCAACATCTGCTGCTCACCGCCCGAGAGGTAACCCGCCAGGCCCCGACGGCGTTCGAACAGGCGCGGAAAGTATCCGTAGACCAGGTCGAAATCCACTTTCGCGCCAGGCCGGCCGGTCAGCGCATAGGTTGCCGCCACCAGGTTTTCTTCCACGGTCAGGTCTTCAAACACCCGTCGCCCTTCCATCACGTGGGCCAACCCCGAACGGACCAGGTTCTGCGGTTTGGCGCCCGCGGTATCGCCGCCGTTGAAGACGATATGCCCGCGCACCAACGCGCCATCTTCCAGGTCCAGCAGCCCGGATACCGCCTTCAACGTGGTGGACTTGCCTGCGCCGTTGCTGCCCAGCAGCGCCACGATGCTGCCCGCAGGCACGGACAGGGACAGGCCGCGCAACACCTGCACCGCCTTGTTGTAGACGACTTCGATATTGTTGATGTCCAGCACCGCTGCGGGCGGCGGCGCCGTCACGGTTTGCGCGTCAAGTCCCTGGCTCACAGTCGCCTCACTTCAGCACGATCCAATCGGACGCGGGCACCATCTGCTTCTGCTTCACATCGGCGCGATAGATCCGGCCCACCGGGATGGAATTGCCCTTGATCGAAATCGGCACGCCGATCAGGCCGCCCGTATCGAAGTCCTTGATGCCGTCCAGCGCCGCTTTCATGTTCGCGCTGGTCAGCTCCTTGCCAGCGTCCAACGTGCGTTTGGCTACCTCGGTGAACAGCATGGCGGCCAGAAAGCCCTGCATGTAGCCCGTGCTCTGGTACTGCGGACGCATTTCGCGAATCTTCTTCAGCATCGGCGCGTCGCCCTCGGTATCGTAGTAATACCGGTACGGCATCACACCCATGAAGCCGTCGGCATCCTCGCCCATCTGCATCACGGTGGAGTTGTCCATGGTCCAGAACGTGCCCATGTAGCGCGTCTTCAGCCCCATGCGCTTTCCCTGCCCCACGAATTCCGGAATCGGCGCCAGCACGTAACCATGGAAAATCGTAAAGTCCGGGTCCGCCCGGCGCAGCTTGATCACCTCGGTGGACACGTCCACGCTGCCCGGCGGCGTCATGATCTCGGTCGCCACCTTCAGACCCAGCTTTTCGGCCACGGCGCGCGAACTGGCGATCGGGTCACGGCCGAATTCGGTATCGGAATACACGAACGCCACCTTCGCGCCGGGCTGCTCCTTGGCGATATAGCGCAGCAGGATGCCGAACATCTCGGTGTAGTCGGGTCCCAGCATGAACTGCGCCGGATACTTGGCGGGATCGTTCAGCTCGGTCGCAAACGACGCTCCGGTCATCAGGATGTCGCCGGTACGGTTCAACTCGGCATTGATGGTTTTGGAAAAACCCGTCGAATCGCCGTAGTAGAAATTCACCTTGTTCTGGCTGGTGATCTTCTTGAACGCCGCGACCGACGCATCCACCTTGTACGCCGTATCTTCGGGCACGTAGCGCAACTTGCGCCCCTTCACGCCGCCCTGCTCGTTGACGATCTTCACGTAATCGGTGATGCCCGCATGGATGCCCTGCCCGGCAAAGGCAAACACGCCGCTTAGCGGGATGGATCCGCCCAGCACCAGATCGTCCGCAGCCTGCGCCATCGGCGCCGCCAATGCCGCCGCCAGGCCCAACGGGGCCAACAACCTCGATAAACCGCTGCCTATCCGGATGCGCTTCATGGTGTGTCTCCTTGGGTCTTATAGGTCTTGCGAACGGCCAAACCGCGCTCAGGTCCGGAATGGCCACAGATGGAAGAAGCGGCGGACGCGCCGCCAGATTTCCGCGAGCCCGTGAGGCTCGAAGATCAGAAAGCCCACGATCAGCAGGCCGAAAACGATCGTTCGCACGGGCGACACCAGCCGCAACGCGTCGCCGCCCACCGGCAGCCAGCCCACGATCAGCTTGAGCAACTCAGGCACCATCGTCATGAAAATGGCGCCCAGAATGGAACCCAGTATCGACCCCATGCCGCCTACGATGATCGCGGCCAGGAAGAAGATCGACATGATCAGCGGGAAGCTCTCGGGCGTCACCACCCGAAAGAAGTACGCCCACAGCCCGCCCGCCACGCCCGCATAGAAGGACGACAGGCCGAACGACAGGAGCTTGTAGCGAAGCAGCCGGATGCCCAGGACTTCCGCCGAGATATCGCGGTCGCGAATGGCGATGAAGGCCCGGCCAATGCGCGTGCGAAACAGGTTGGCCGCGCCCAGCACCATCAGCACGGTCACCGGCACGATCAGCCAATAGATCTTGAACGACGTATCGAGATCCACGCCAAGCAATCGCGCAGGGGGCACCTGCAGCCCGCTGGTCCCGCCCGTGAACTGCCAGTTCGCGAAAATGAAATGCGCGATGAACGACGCCGCGATCGTGGCGATGGCCAGGTACAACCCCTTCACCCGCAACGACGGGATGCCGACCAGCAGGCCGCCCAGCATCGCCACCACGCCGCCTCCCAGCAGATTGACCAACACCGGCGTGCCCAGCCTCAGTTCCATGACGGCCACCGTGTAGGCGCCCAACCCCATGAAGGCCGCCTGCCCCAGGCTGACCAACCCGGTATAGCCCGTCAAGATGTTCAGCCCCGTCGCGCTGGCGATATTGATGGCGACCAGGCACGCCAGATACAGCCAATACGCGTCGGCCACGAATGGAAACAGCGCGAGCGACGCCGCCAGCAACGCCAGCCATACATGCTGGGTGCGCGTGTCGAATAGCGCTTCGTCCGCCAGGTAGGTCTGCTTCGCAGTCGCGATGCGCATGAGTCAGAGCCTCTCGATTTCACGGGTGCCGAACAGGCCGTAGGGCCTGACCATCAACACCACGACCAGCACGATGAAAGTGGCCAGCAACTTGTACTCGCCCCCCAGGTAGGCGCCCGCCCAGGCCTCCAGCAACCCGATGAACACCCCGCCCACCAGGGCGCCCGCCACGCTGTCCAGTCCGCCCACGATCACCACTACCAGCACCGACAGGCCGAAAACGCCCATCGACGACGAAATACCGCCGATGGCGCCCACGATCACGCCCGACACCGCTGCCAGCGCCCCTGCCGCCACCCAGGCCAGCGAAAAAACGCGGGGCACGTTGATGCCCATCGCATAGGCGGCGCCCTGATCCGACGCCGTCGCGCGCAAGGCGACACCGCCACGCCAATAGCGGAACACCACCAGCACCAACAGGGCCAACACCACGGCCACCCAGAACCCGTAGAACACTTTGGGCGCCACGAACGCCTCGCCCACCATCACCGGCGCGCGCGGCATGAACTCCGGCAACCGCCGCTGGTCCGCGGTCCAGATCAATTCCACCGCGCCCACCAATATCGACGCCAGCCCTACCGTCACCATGAACACCGAGATCGGCGCTTCGCCCAGCATGGGCCGTATCGTCAGCCGTTCCACCAGCGCGCCCAAGGCCCCCGACACCACCACCGCGCCGACGATCGCCAGCCATATCGGCCATTCCATGCCGGTTGCAAATGCGTAGAACACATAGGCGCCCAGCATCAGAAATTCACCGATGGCGATGTTCACGACGCGCGTCGCCTTGTAGACGATCACAAAGGCCAGCGCCGCCAGCCCATATAGCCCGCCACTGCCCAGCCCGGCCAGCGTCACCTCCAGGAAGAACAGTAGGTCCATCAGGCTGCCTCCCTCAGGCGGCGACGCAGATCGCCCACATCGCCCGCCCCCAGATAGGCCTTGATGACGTCGGGATTCGCCTGCACCTCGCCCGGTGTACCGTCGGCAATCACCTGCCCGAAGTTCAGCACCACCACATGGTCCGACAAATCCATCACCATGCCCATGTCGTGCTCGACCATCAGCACCGTCACGCCCCACTCGGACCGGGCATCCAGGATGAAACGCGCCATGTCGTCCGTCTCTTCGCGGTTCATGCCCGCCACGGGTTCATCCAGCATCAGCACCTTGGGATTCATGGCCAGCGCGCGTGCCAGCTCCACACGTTTTTGCAGGCCATAGGACAAGGCCGACACCGGCGCATGGCGGATGTGATCGATCTCCAGGAAGTCGATGATGCGTTCTTCAATGTCGGCACGTAGCGCCATCTCTTCGCGCCGTGCCCGGCCCAGATAGAACAAGGCGTCCAGCACGTTGGTGCGCAAGTGCGCATGACGGCCCAGCTTGATGTTGTCCAGCACCGTCATGCCGCGGAACAGCGCGATGTTCTGGAAACTGCGCGCCAGCCCCAGCTTGGCGCGCTCGGGCGCGGCCACGCGCGTGATGTCGCGGCCTTCGAACCGGATCTGTCCGGCGGCAGGCTTGTAGAACCCGGAAATGGTATTGAACAGCGAGGTCTTGCCGGCGCCGTTCGGGCCGATGACCGTTGTGATGGAACCCGGCGCCACGCGAAAACCCACGCCGGTCAATGCCTTGACCCCGCCGAAAGCCAAGGTCACCCCATCCACCTCCAGCAAGGGAGGCTGCTCGGACTGATCCACCATTTGTCTCCTCGCTTTTTTGTTCGCGAAGTTCTAGCCGCCTTCGGGCGGACATTTTTTAAGGCGATGAATCAGGCGACCCGCGAGGCAGGAGATGCAACGAACCTGTCTTTACCTACGCCAGACCAGCGCCGGAAAATCGTTCAATGCGGCAGTTCCATGCAGTGCTTTCATGCAGTACGCTAAGCGTGCTTAAAACAAAACCAAGCAAGCGCTCGGTTCAGACCATAGCATCGCGGTTTTTGGATCGACAGCTGGTATTTACCCGATATCGGAGACACGACATGACCGCAGGATTTCCCACCTTCGCCACCGTCCAGCTCGAGGCCCAAGGCGCCATCGCCACCCTTACGCTGAACCGCCCCGACGCGCTCAACGCCATCGATGTCGCCATGGCCCGCGACCTCCAGCAAGCGGCCCAGTGGCTGGAAACGCGCAAGGAAATCCGAGTGGTGCGCCTGCGCGCCGCAGGCAAGGCTTTTTGCGCCGGCGGCGACATCAGCATGTTCACGGGCGAACCCGACCAAGTGCGTCACACGCTCCTCGACCTCTTCACCCCGCTCAACGATTTCATCGCGCGCATCGCCCGCATGGACAAGATCTGGCTGGCGCAAGTCCATGGCGTGGCGGCGGGCGCCGGCTTGTCGCTGGTGCTGGCCTGCGACCTGGCGATTGCCGATGATGATACGCGCTTCATGACCGCCTACCTGAAGCTGGGCGCCACGCCCGATGCGGGTATGACGCATGGGCTGGTTCGCGTACTGGGCGCCCGGCGCGCGCTGGACCTGCTGCTGCGCCACGATGCCTTCACGGCGCGCGATGCATTGGCGTGGGGGATTCTTAACCGCAGCGCACCCGCTTCGGAATTGGCCGAGGCGGGTGAGCGCTATGCCCAGGAACTGGCCCACCACGCCCCGCACGGCATTGCCGGTGCGAAGGATTTGCTGCGCTGCGCGCAGCACGCCACCTTGGAGACGCAGCTGGCCGAGGAAACCGCGCGCTTTTTGGATTCGGCCGGCCGGGTGGACTTCGCCGAGGGCGTGCGCGCGTTCCGCGAAAAGCGCACGCCGCAATTCAAGGGTCAATAGCCCAAGCGGGTGTGGTCGGCGGATGGTGCATGGCGCGCGTTGTTCATGGCGTCTGCGCGTCGTTCCACACCGGTGCACGCTTGTCCACGAACGCCGCCAGTCCCTCGGCAGCATCCGGGGTGGCGGCGGCATTGCAGAACACCTCGACGGCGGTGGCCAGCTTGCGGCGGTAGTCGTTGTCGTTGGCAAACACGAACGCGCGGCGGCCCATGGCCAAGACTTGTGGCGGCTTGCTTGCCAACGATTGCGCCAACTGGCGCGCGTGCGCCAGCAACTGCGTTTCTTCTTCGACGCGCGCCACCAGGCCCAGGCCGTGCGCTTCCAGCGCGCTGAAAGTGCGGCCGGTAAAGAGCAGGTCAAACGCGCGATGCTTGCCCACGATAGCGGGCAGATGCGCGTAGTGGATGGCGGGCAGCACGCCGACATCAATCTCGGGATACCCGAACGTAGCGTTGCTGGCGGCCACGATCATGTCGCTGGAGATGGCCACCGTCATGCCGCCGCCGCGCACGGCGCCCGACACCACGGATATCGACGGCTTGGTCAGGTTGAATTGCGCGTCGTATAGCTTGATGTACAGCCGCGTCAACAGCGCATGCACCTCGCGGGGTGAACTCGCCATCAGTTTCTTCATGTCCAACCCGGCGCAAAAGCGGCCGGGAAGATCGCTGGCCAACAGCACCGCGCGCACGTTCGCATCGGCATTAGCGCGTTCCAGCGCGGCGATCAGGGCATCCAGCATGTGCACATCCAGCGCGTTGACCGGCGCGTGGCACAGGTGAATCTCGGCGATCCGGTCGCGCACTTCATAGCGTAGATAGGTCAAGCTGGTTCTCCGGGTGCAGTCTGAGGCGCTGTCTGTGGTGCGGTTTGCGGCGCAGCTTGCACGCTGCCAGCGGCAAGCAAGGCGTCGATGTCGTCGGGCGTATAGCCCAAGTCTGCCAGAATCTCTCGGCTGTGCTGTCCCAACAGTGGCGCCGGCATGGCGGCCTGGCGCGGCTGCTTGCCAAATCGCACAGGCAGCCCCACGTTGCGGACCGTGCCCAGGACGGGATGCTGGCTGGTCACGATCAGTTCACGCGCCGCCACCTGCGGATGCGACAGCGCCTGATCCAACGTGTGGATGGCGGAACACGCAATACCGGCGGGCTTGAGCGTGGCAATCCAGTCGGCCACCGTGCGTGTGGCAATCCGCGCCTGCACCAATGCCACGGTCGCGTCAAAGTTGCGAACGCGCGCGGCGTTGCTGGCAAATTCGGGGTCGTCCACCTTGTCGCGCAAACCCGCCACGGCGCAAAAGCGCTGCCACTGCGCGTCATTGCCCACGCCCAGCATCAGGTCGCCATCCGCCGCGCGAAAGGCCTGATACGGGCACATCGCCGGGTGGCCCGTACCCATGCGACGCGGAATCTGGCCGGTGCGCCAATAGTTCTGTGCCATGTACGACATCAAGCCCAACGAGGTATCCAGCAACGACACGTCCAGATACTGGCCTTGACCCGTTTGCGCACGCTGAAGCAACGCCGCCAGAATTCCACTAAGCGCAAATGACCCGGTGCCCAGGTCAACCGGCGAAAAACTGGCGCGGGCGAAGTTGCCGCCCGGCTCGCCCATGGTGCTGATCATGCCGCTGAACGCTTGCAGCATGACGTCGTACCCTGGCTCCTCACCCATCGGGCCTTCGCGGCCATACCCGGAAATTTCGCAATAGATCAGCTTCGGATTCAGTTTGGCCAGCGTGTCGTAGTCGACGCCAAGGCGCGCGGCGGTCTTGCCGCCGAAGCCCTGCAAGACCACATCCGCTTGCACGGCAAGCCGGTGCACCACCGCCCTGCCCGCCTCGGTCTTCAGGTCGACGGCCAGGCTACGCTTGTTATGGTTGACCGCCAGAAACGTGGCGGACTGCCCGGCGTCCTGAGGAAGCCAGGCACGCGTATCGTCGCCGGTACCTACGGGTTCAACCTTGATGACCCGCGCGCCCAGCTCGCCCAAATACTGGCCGCACAATGGGCCGGCCAGCACCTTGCTCAAATCCAGAACCGTAATGTCTTTCAGCGGCGTCATACGCGTAGCGATGGTCATGTTCATCATTCGGCCTTCAATCCCACGGTTTGGGCGGCATCGGTCCATTGGGCCGTTTCGCGCTTGAAGAACGCATCGAGTTCAGCCGGCGCCACGGAGAGCGCTTCGGCGCCACGTTCCTGCATCGCCTTGCGATACGCCTCACTTGCCACGACGTTGGCAACGGCCGTGCGCAGCTTTGCCACGACCTGGGGCGGCGTGCCGGCCGGTGTTTGCAACGAAAACCAGAACTTCAGGTCCAGGCCGGCGTAGCCCGCTTCTTTCAAGGTGGGCACGTCCGGCAACAGCGGTGACCGGTCGGCGGACGTGATGGCCAAGGCCCGCAGCCTGCCCGCTTGCACCTGCCCGATGCTGGTCGACATGCTGTCGAACAGGAAATCGACCTGGCCGCCAATCACATCGGTCACGGCGTTGGCGCTGCCCTTGTACGCCACGCCCACTGCGTCGAACTTCGCCCGCTTCTGCAGCAGCGCGCCATACACGTGCGGCGAACTGCCCGGCCCAAACGTGGCGTAGCTCAGGCCATGAGGCGCCGCGCGGCCACGTTCGACCAGGTCCGCCAACGTTTTGACCGGCGTACGCTCGGGGTTGACGACCAGCAAATTCGGCATGGCGCCGGTCGTGCCAATCGGCACATAGTCCGTCAGCGGCTGCATCTTGGCGCTGGGATACATCAGCGGGTTGATGGCCTGCATGCCCACGGTGTTGTGCATCAGCGTGTAGCCGTCCGCTGGGCCGTTTAGCACGCTTTGATACCCGACGTTGCCGCTGGCGCCCGGCTTGTTCTGCACGATGACTTGCTGGCCCAACTCGCGCGACAGCGGATCGGCAACCAGGCGCGCGATGAAGTCCGTGGGACCACCGGCGGAAAACGGCACCAGCAACGTAATGGGTCTGGACGGCCAGGTGTCCGCGACCGCGGGCGTGGCCAGAACCGCCGCGGCAATCGCGGTGGTCAGTGCTTTCATCAGCGCCATGATGTCTCCTTGTGTTTTTTCGGTGATGGCGGCTGCATTATGCAAAGCGGTCAGATATATGAGAAATACCGTTTCTGTATGCGAACTATCATAAAATTGTTATAGATAACCCTGGCCGGGATAGTTCAATGTCGATGTCGATTCGCGCAATGCAGTGCTTTGTCGCGGTGGTTTCCACCGGCTCGATCAGCCGCGCGGCGGCCGCGCTGCACGTCGCGCAGCCCGCGCTTAGTCTGTTGATCCGCAACCTGGAAGAAGAGCTGGGCGTGGTGCTGTTGCACCGGACATCACGGGGCGTAACGGCTACCGCCGCTGGGGCGCGGCTCTTGTCACACGCGCGCGAGATCCTTGGCCGCATCGATGCGGCGCGCGCCGATGTACGTGAAGACCTGGCCGCCCCGCGCGGCACGGTGTCCTTGGCCATGTCGATGTCCATGGCCAAGCTCGTGGCCGTGCCCCTGCTGCGATTCAGCCTGCAAACCTGGCCCGACGTCTATTTGAAGATCATCGAATCCAGCACCGGATACATCCCCGGTTTCGTCAGTTCAGGCCACGCCGACCTGGGCCTGACGTTCAGCGCCGATGCGGCCGTGGATCTGCGATTTCAGCACTTGATCGATGAAGAGCTTGTGGTGGTGTCTCCACGGCCCGCACGCGGCGGCGCGAAAGCCTGGTCCGGACAGTTGGCCGCGCTACCCACGATCGGGCTTGGCGCATTGGCCAAACTACCGCTGGTGCTGCCCGGCAATCCGCATAGCCTGCGGCGGCTGCTAGACACCTATCAGCAGCAGGAACGCACGGCGTTTCGCGTCATTGCCGAAGCCAACGCGATACCGCAATTGATAGAACTGGTTCAAGCCGGGCTCGCGCACACGATCTTGTCGTATGAAGCCGTGCGCAAAGAGGCGATGCGCGGTGACGTGGCGCTGCGCCGTATAAAAAACCCGCGTCTGACGCGCCCGGTGTTTCTATGCCGCTCGGACGTGCTGCCCCTGTCCATGGCGGCCACCGCCGTAGCGGACCGGGTAAGCCGGATCATCATCGATGGCGGTTTGCCCGGTTAGCAAGTCTGTCAGATCAGCCCAACTCGCTTTTCCACCGCCTGCGCCCAGCGCCGCGCCACCGTGGGCGACGTCGCGCAGGTGGCGGATTCGGTCACCACGCGCACGGCGCGCTCAAGCAACTGGATATCGGCCTCGTGCTGGCGCGCGACGTGCGGGTCTTCAAAGAAGATTACGCGTTGGCACTGATGTTCAAGGACGAGTTCGGCAATCTGCGCATCGCCGCCCAGCGGCCCACTCAGGTAGCGATGCACCCACGGCGTATCCTTGGGCCACCCGCGCGACCACGCCAATTCGTTCAGCCGGCCACCCGTGGTGCCCGTCGCGACGCGGCGGGCAAACTGCGACAACAGGTCGAAATGTTCGCTGGCAAACGCCACCATCTCGTCCTTGAGCGCATCGTGCGCGATCATGGCCAGCGTCTGCCCGGTAAAGTTGAACAGACGCGACACCGACGCGTCGGGCGCCAACCCGGCATGCACGCGTTCCACTTCCATCCATTCGATGGCGCCGGCCACCGTGGAAATGAACGGTCGGCCATGCGTGATGCATTGCCGCTTCAACGCCAGCGCTTCCGGGAAAATCGACGACGGATCCACCGGATCAATCAGATAGATGGCGCCGTCAAACGGCGCCTGCCCGTCGCGCCCTTCGGTTACGCGGGCCACCAGCTTCATGAGGCCGCCTTCGCGCCCGTAGGGATACCGGATCAGGCCGCTGTACCCCTGCAACATTCCTTCGCGCACGATGGCGTCATGCGTGCGGCCGACGGTGTGCAGCTGGACACCCAGCTCGCGTATCGTGGACGAGCACGCGCGCAACCAGGTAAACAAGGCGGCATCGGGGGTTTCGTGGTGCAGCCGGTTGGCGGCCAGGCCAAAGCGCAAGGGAGCAGCGGGCATCAGTAGACTCGGGCAAGGTGGATCACAACGTACGGATCCCTGATGATAACTTGGCCGCTTGACGGCGGCACGACGGCCGCACAAACAAAAACGCCCCCATCCGGGAGCGTTTTCATGGCGGCGGTCAGTCCGCTTCGTCTATCCAGGCCATCTGGATGGCCTCCAGGATCTTCTCGCCACAGTGGGCGGGGTCGTCGTTGAATCCAGGCAAGGCCATGACCCATTCGCGTAGCTGCGTGAAACGCAGCGTCTTGGGGTCCACATCAGGATGCGCGTCGACCAGGGCGGCGGCAACCTCGTAGGTATCGGTCCACTTCATCAATGGCCCTCTTTCGCATGGTTGATGGTGTACTTCGGGATCTCGACCGTCAGGTCGGTGTCCGTCACCAGCGCCTGGCACGACAGGCGCGACGTCGGGGTCAGGCCCCAGGCCTTGTCCAGCAGGTCTTCTTCGTCATCCGTCGCGTCTTCCAGCGCGGAATAGCCCTGCTTGATCACCACGTGACAGGTCGTGCAGGCGCACGACAGCTCGCACGCGTGTTCGATGTCGATATGGTTGTCCAGCAGCACACGACAGATCGACACGCCCTTCGGCGCGTCTTCGATCACGGCGCCTTCGGGGCAGTAATCGGGATGAGGCAATACAGTCAGTTTCGGCATAACGTCTTAATCAGGCGATCTCATCAAGTTTGCGGCCCGCCAGCGCGGCACGAATGCTGCGGTCCATTCGACGCGCGGCAAAGTCGTCCGTCGCGGCCGACAGCGCTTGCACCGCGTCTTTCACGGTATCCGTGTCTTGCGCCGATTGCGCGGCGATAGCGGCTTGCAGGCATTCGTCGACGTGCTTGCGTTCTTCCGCGTCCAGCAGGTCGCCGTCGGCGGCCAGGGCCGCTTGCACGGATTCCACCAACTGGCGCGCATCCACTTGCTGCTCACGCAGCATGCGAGCGCGTGCATCCGTGTCGGCCTGCGCCACGCTGTCGGCCAACATCTGCGCGATCTCATCGTCGCTCAGCCCGTACGACGGCTTGACCGATACGGCGGCCTCGATGCCCGTGCTCTGTTCACGCGCCGTGACGCTCAGCAGGCCGTCCGCATCCACCTGGAAGGTCACGCGGATGCGCGCTGCACCCGCCACCATCGGGGGAATGCCGCGCAGTTCGAACCGGGCCAGCGAACGCGAATCCGCCACCAGGTCGCGCTCGCCCTGCACCACATGGATGCTCATGGCCGTCTGGCCATCCTTGAAGGTCGTGAATTCCTGGGCGCGGGCCACGGGAATGGTGCTATTGCGCGGAATCACGCGCTCGACCAGCCCGCCCATCGTTTCCAGCCCCAGCGACAGGGGAATCACGTCCAGCAGCAGCCAGTCTTCGCCCGGCGCGCGGTTGCCCGCCAGCAAATTGGCTTGCAGCGCGGCGCCCAGCGCCACCACCTGATCCGGGTCCAGGTCAATCAACGGTTCCGTGCCAAACACGCGACCGACGGCGGCGCGCACGACGGGCATGCGCGTCGCGCCGCCCACCATCACCACGCCACGCACATCGACGGGCTTCAGCGACGCATCGCGCAGCGCACGGCGCGCGCAATCCAGCGTGCGTTCCACCAGCGGCTGCGCCAGCGTTTCAAATTCAGTGCGCGTCAGGACCAGGTCCACGTCGCGCCCATCCGACAGCGCCAGCTTCAGGCGGGCGGATTCGGTATCCGACAGCGCTTCACGCGCCGCGCGCGCCGCCATCAACAACCCGCGGCGGTCAGCCGGCGAGAACTCGCCAGTGGCCAGCTTGGACACGGCATGGTCCGCGATCAGCGCGTCGAAGTCGTCTCCGCCCAGCGCGGTGTCGCCGCCGGTGGAAATCACTTCGAACACGCCTTGGGTCAGTCGCAGGATGGAAATATCGAAGGTGCCGCCGCCCAGGTCATACACGGCATACACGCCTTCCGACGCATGATCCAGGCCATAGGCAATCGCCGCGGCCGTGGGCTCGTTCAGCAAGCGCAACACGTTCAGGCCGGCCAGACGAGCGGCGTCTCGCGTCGCCTGGCGTTGCGCGTCGTCGAAGTACGCCGGCACGGTGATGACCGCGCCTACCAGGTCGTCACCCAGGACGTCTTCGGCGCGCTGGCGCAGCACCGCCAGAATCTGCGCCGACACTTCAACCGGGCTCAGATCGCCTTGCACCGTGCGAATGCGCACCATGCCGGGCGCATCCACGAATTCATACGGGGCGCGCGTGGCGCGGGCCTCGTCCAGCGAACGGCCCATGAAACGCTTCACGGACACGACGGTATTCAGGGGATCTTCGGCCTGCTGCGCCAGGGGCTCGCGGCCCGTCGTGACTTTACCGCCGGGAAAATAGCGCACCGCCGACGGCAGCAAGGCAAGGCCTTCTGCATCAGGCAGCACTTCCGCGACGCTGCTGCGCACCGCCGCAACCAGGGAATTGGTAGTGCCCAGATCAATCCCGACCGCCAGCTTGCGCTGGTGCGGCGCGGGCGACTCGCCGGGCTCGGATATCTGCAATAAGGCCATGATTGTATTTTTCTGCTCAGTAGGCGGCGAACTCCGGGGCCCCGCCTCACGGGCGCCCCAACGCGGCCAGGGCTATCCGGCGGGTTGTGCGTGCGCCAGCTCTTCTGCCAGCTTTTCCACGAACATCCATTCCCGGACCTTCAACCCGGCAGTCGCGTAGTCGCGCTCGTTATCCAGCAGACGCGTCAGCGTGGCACGCATTTCTACGCGCGCGGCTTCCAACTCCGTCTGCAAGGCGGTCAAGGCATCGGCGTCGTCGCGTGCATCGTCCAGCATCTCGCGCCAGGTCATCTGCTGCATCAGGAAAGCCGTGTCCATGGACGTGTTGCTCTCGGTCTGCAAGTCGATGCCCGCCTGTTCGCACAGATAGCGCGCACGAAGCAAAGGATCCCGCAACACGCGATACGCCTCGTTGGCGCGCGCGGCCCACTGCATGGCCACACGGCGCTCCGCGGGGCTAGCCGTGGCATAACGATCGGGATGCACTTGTGCGGCGACTGCGCGCCACGCGCTTTCCAACGCCTGCGCGTCCAGGTCGAAGCGTGCGGGCAAGCCGAACAGGCTGAAGTGGTCGTCTCCGGCCAAGACTTACACCGTGAACGACTCGCCGCAGCCGCAGGTCGCCTTTTCGTTGGGGTTGCGGAACTTGAAACCTTCGTTCAGGCCTTCGCGGGCGTAATCCAGCTCGGTGCCGTCCAGGTAAGCCAGGCTTTTCGGGTCGATGAAGACCTTGACGCCAAAGCTCTCGAACACGGCGTCTTCCGGCGCCGAGTCGTCCACGTATTCCAACTTGTAGGCCATGCCGGAACAGCCCGTCGTCCTAACGCCGAGCCGCAAGCCAATACCCTTTCCGCGCTTCTGCAAGTAGCGCCCGATATGGGTGGCAGCCTGTTGGGTCAGGGTAACGGACATGATCAGCCTGCCACCGCTTCGGCCGGAACCGAATGCTTTTCTTTGTAGTTCTGCACCGCAGCCTTGATCGCATCTTCGGCCAGGATGGAACAATGGACCTTCACGGGCGGCAACGCCAGTTCTTCCGCGATCTGCGTGTTGCGGATGTTCATCGCCTGATCCAGCGTCTTGCCCTTGACCCATTCGGTCACGAGCGAGCTGGAAGCGATGGCCGAACCGCAGCCGTAGGTCTTGAAGCGCGCATCTTCGATCACGCCAGCTTCATTCACCTTGATCTGCAGCTTCATGACGTCGCCACAGGCCGGTGCGCCGACCATGCCGGTACCCACCGACTCGTCCGACTTGTCGAACGAACCGACGTTACGCGGGTTTTCGTAGTGATCCAGGACTTTAGTGCTGTAAGACATGTTATTTCTCCACGTATTTCTTGGTGCAGGCGCTTAGTGCGCGGCCCACTGCACGGTGTTCAAGTCAATGCCTTCCTTGGCCATTTCCCAAAGCGGCGACATATCGCGCAGCTTGCCGACTCGGCTCTTGAGCAATTCAATGGCGAAGTCCACTTCCTTTTCGGTCGTGAAGCGGCCCAGGGTGAAACGGATGGAACTGTGCGCCAACTCGTCGTTGCGGCCCAGCGCGCGCAGCACGTAGGACGGCTCCAGGCTGGCCGAGGTGCAGGCCGAACCGCTGGATACGGCCAGTTCCTTGATCGCCATGATCAGGGACTCGCCTTCGACATAGTTGAAGCTGACATTCAGGTTGTGCGGAACGCGCTGGTCCATGTCGCCGTTGAGGTAGACCTCTTCGATCTGCGACAGGCCATTCCACAGGCGGTCGCGCAGCATGCGGATGCGCTCGTTCTCGGTGCCCATTTCTTCGCGGGCCAGACGGAACGCTTCACCCATGCCGACGATCTGGTGCGTGGCCAGCGTGCCCGAGCGGAAACCGCGTTCGTGGCCACCGCCGTGCATTTGCGCTTCGATGCGGATGCGCGGCTTGCGGCGCACATACAAGGCGCCAATGCCCTTCGGGCCGTACGTCTTGTGCGCCGAGAACGACATCAGGTCGACTTTCAGCTTTTGCAGATCGATTTGCACCTTGCCGGTCGCCTGAGCAGCGTCCACGTGGAAGATGATGCCCTTTTCACGGCAGATCTCGCCCAGCGTTTCAATGTCCTGGACCACGCCGATTTCGTTGTTCACCATCATCACGGACACCAGCACGGTATCCGGGCGCAAGGCAGCCTTGAAGGTGTCCATATCAATCAGGCCATCATCTTTCACATTCAGATACGTGACGTCGAAGCCTTGGCGCTCAAGCTCGCGACAGGTATCCAGCACCGCCTTGTGTTCGGTCTTGACGGTGATGATGTGCTTGCCGCGTTCCGCGTAGAAGTTCGCGGCACCCTTGATGGCCAGGTTGTCGGATTCGGTCGCGCCGGACGTCCAGACGATCTCGCGCGGGTCGGCGTTGACCAACTTGGCGACTTCCTCGCGAGCGCGTTCGACAGCTTCTTCCGAATCCCAGCCGAACGAGTGGCTGCGCGATGCCGGGTTGCCGAAGTTCTCGTACAACCAGGGCACCATCTTGTCCACGACACGGGGATCGACGGGCGTCGTGGCCGAATAGTCAAAATAAATCGGGCGGGTGGTCATTTCTACAGCTCCTGATACTGCTTATACGGTGGCATTGGCGGCGACAGTGGTGGTCGGGGCATTCGCGGCGGCGTTGGTGCCCCCTACCCGATTCACACGCACCGCGCAGGCCTGCGCTTGATTGTTGGCTTCCTGCAATTGGCGCACGCGCTGCTGATCAACCAGATCTTGCAGGGACACCGAATCCAGGTAATCGACCATCTTGCGATTCAACGTGGCCCAGAGCTCGTGCGTCATGCACTTGCCCGGCTTGCCGTCGTTGCCGCTCGTACAGTCCCGTTTGCCGCCACAACTGGTGGCGTCCAGCGGTTCATCGACCGCGAAGATGATGTCGGCAACGGTCACATTGCGCGCAAGGCGCGCAAGCGAATAACCGCCACCCGGGCCCCGCACGCTGTCCACGAGTTCGTGGCGGCGCAGTTTCCCGAAGAGCTGTTCCAGATAGGAAAGCGAAATATTCTGACGCTGGCTGATGGCCGCAAGAGTGACCGGGCCGCTATGCTGCCGCATAGCCAGATCGATCATGGCAGTCACGGCGAAACGCCCTTTGGTAGTTAGCCGCATGGTGGGTTCCCTGTGATTCGGCAATGGCCGCCAGCGAATCCAGCGGTCAATACCCGAGTAATTGGCTCAAGTATAGCCTATTCCCGACTAATTTGGTATGGCTCCCGGCTAGAAAAAACCGCGCATTTGCGCGGTTTTTTTCACTGCCAAACACCCCGAGAGCCGCACAGTGGGCGGCTCTACGAAAAAGGTGATCAAGCCGCCTGGTACTGGGTAGCGCGCTTGCGGACCAACTCCAGGACACCCTGACAGGCGTCCTCCAGGTAATCGAGCACCTTGCCGAAACCGTCGGCGCCGCCATAGTACGGATCGGGCACGGTGGCCTCCTCGAACTCATTGGCAAAGCGCATCAACAGCATCAACTTGTGCTGATAAGTTTTGGGGCACTGCTGCTGCATGGCGGACAAATTGTCCCAGTCCATGGCGAGGATAAGATCGAAATCGCGGAAATCCTCCGCGGTGACCTGACGCGCCTCACAGTGCGTGATCTCGTAGCCGCGCTTACGCGCCGCAGCCTGCGCCCGGGCATCAGGCGCCTCGCCGATATGAAACGCGTGCGTGCCCGCGGAGTCGATGCGAACAACGTCGCCCAAACCCGCGTCGTTCACCAAATGGCGAAACACGCCCTCTGCGCTCGGCGAGCGACAGATATTGCCCATGCAAACGAAAAGTACCTTGGTCATCATGGAAGTAAGTGTGCGGGAAAACCCGAGATAAGGCAAGCTTTTTTTGCAGTTGCACGAATGGACCAAGGTGCTGCAAAGCGCATATTTTTCTTAACGTATTCAACAACTTAAGGAAATATTCGAACGCAAGAATTGAGCTTGGTTTCGCAAGATTCGAGAAGATTGTTAAGCGGCAATTGCAACAGCGCGGGTTTTACACATTTTCAGCGTCCCGTCAGGATGCTGAAACGTTTAGATACTTTCCTCGTTACACCGCCCCATCCAGAAGCACCCGCTGCTTCAATGCCGTCAGGGCATCCCGGGCAGCGGCGGCCTGCTCGAATTCCAGATTTCGCGCATGGTCCATCATCAGCTTTTCCAGGCGCTTCAACTCGCGCGCCAAGGCCTTTTCGTCCTTGAGGAATTCCGCCGGAACCGCGGCTTCAAGCGCATCGTGCTGGACGGGTGCCACAATGCCGTCGATCAGTTCACGCACCGCCTTCTGGACCCCTCGGGCCGTGATGCCGTTGTCGATGTTGAATTGCAGTTGCTTGGCGCGGCGGCGGCTGGTTTCCTCCATGGCGCGCTGCATCGAATCCGTAATGCGGTCCGCGTACAGGATCGCGTGCCCATTCAGGTTGCGCGCCGCGCGGCCGATCGTCTGAATCAGACTGCGCTCAGACCGCAGGAAGCCCTCTTTATCGGCATCCAGGATGGCCACCAGCGACACCTCGGGGATGTCCAGCCCTTCGCGCAGCAGGTTGATCCCCACCAGCACGTCGAACGTGCCCAGGCGCAGGTCGCGCAGGATTTCCACGCGCTCCACGGTGTCGATGTCGGAGTGCAGGTAGCGCACCTTGACCCCGTGTTCGCTCAGGAAGTCGGTCAGGTCTTCCGCCATGCGCTTGGTCAACGTCGTGACCAGCACGCGCTCGCCCACCGACACGCGCGCCTTGATCTGGCCAAGCAGGTCGTCCACCTGCGTACGGGCCGGCAACACTTCGACCAGCGGGTCGACCAGGCCGGTTGGCCGCACCACCTGTTCCACGACGTTATCGGCGTGCTCTTTCTCATAAGCGGCCGGCGTGGCCGACACGAACACGCATTGACGCATCCGCGTCTCGAATTCCTCGAGCTTAAGGGGCCGGTTGTCCAGCGCCGACGGCAAGCGAAAGCCGTACTGCACCAGGGTTTCCTTGCGCGAACGGTCGCCGCGGTACATGCCGCTCAGTTGCCCGATGGTGACGTGGCTTTCGTCGATGAACATCAGCGCATCGGACGGCAGGTAATCGATCAGCGTGGGCGGAGGATCCCCCGGCGCCGCGCCGGACAGGTGCCGGGAGTAATTCTCGATGCCCTTGCAGAAGCCCAGTTCCTGCAGCATTTCCAGGTCGAACCGGGTGCGCTGCTCAAGCCGTTGCGCCTCGACAAGGTGGCCGTCGTCGACGAAACGCTTGACGCGCTCGCGCAGCTCTTCCTTGATGGTCTCGATCGCGCGCAATACGGTGTCGCGCGGGGTCACGTAGTGCGATCCGGGATAGACGGTGAACCGCGGCAGCTTCTGGCGGATGCGACCCGTCAGCGGGTCGAATAGCTCCAGGCTTTCGATCTCATCGTCGAAAAGCGTCAGGCGCAACGCCAGTTCGGCGCTTTCCGCCGGGAAGATGTCGATGCTCTCGCCGCGCACCCGGAATACCCCTCGGGTGAATTCGGCGTCGTTACGCGTGTACTGCATGGCCACCAGGCGGGCCAGGATCTCGCGCCGGGAGATCTGGTCGCCGGTGCGCAGGATCAGCACCATCGCGTGGTAGTCGCCCGGATTACCGATACCGTAGATGCACGAGACCGTGCCCACAATGATCGTGTCGCGCCGCTCCAGCAAGCTCTTGGTAGCCGACAGGCGCATCTGCTCGATGTGCTCATTGATGGACGAGTCCTTTTCAATGAACAGGTCGCGCGTCGGCACGTAGGCCTCGGGCTGGTAGTAATCGTAGTACGAGACGAAGTACTCGACCGCGTTCTTCGGGAAAAACTCCCGCATTTCGGCATAGAGCTGCGCGGCCAGCGTCTTGTTGGGAGCCAACACCAGCGCGGGACGCCCCATCCGGGCGATCACGTTAGCCATGGTGAAGGTCTTGCCCGATCCCGTCACGCCCAGCAGCGTCTGGAACATGAGGCCATCTTCGACCCCCTGCGTCAGGCCATCAATGGCGGCGGGCTGATCGCCCGCTGGCGGATAAGGCTGATAAAGCTGAAACGGGCTGTCCGGATACTCGACGAATCTGGGCTTGGCTTCCAGCCCCACCACGGAGGCAGCCGATGCCGGCGCCGCCGTCAGATCCGCAGCGAGATCATCGTTCAGATCTCCCGCGCTGCTCGGGTCTATTGGGCTCTTGGGCATGCTAGACTGTTCCAGGGTAAACCCCCCATTATCCACAGCACACCGTACTGCGTCCACCCATCCTCATCAGAGTCCCATGAGCAACCTTTTCGATTCCGTCGAACTCGCGCCGCGCGACCCCATTCTTGGTCTGAACGAACAATTCAACGCGGATACGCGTCCCGGTAAAGTCAACCTGGGCGTGGGCGTGTACTACGACGATCAGGGACGCATCCCCCTGCTGGGCGCCGTACGCAAGGCCGAAACCGCCCGCATCGAGGCCGCCGCCGCACGCGGCTACCTGCCGATCGAAGGCATTGCCGGCTACAACCAGGGCGCCCAGGCGCTGCTGCTGGGCAAGGAATCCCCGTTGGCCGCCGCTGGCCGCGTTCTGACCACCCAGGCTCTGGGCGGCACGGGCGCGCTGAAGATCGGCGCCGACTTCCTGCGCCAGTTGCTGCCGACCTCCAAGGTCCTGATCAGCAATCCCAGCTGGGAAAACCACCGCGCCCTGTTCGAGCGCGCCGGTTTCGAGGTCGGCACGTATTCGTACTACGACGCCACCACCCGTGGCCTGAATTTCGACGCCATGCTGGCTGACCTGAAGGCCGCACCGGCCAAGACGGTCGTCGTGCTGCACGCATGCTGCCATAACCCCACCGGCGTGGACCCCACCGCCGACCAGTGGAAGCAGATCGCCGCCGTCGTGAAGGAAAACCAGCTGGTGCCGTTCCTCGACATCGCCTATCAAGGCTTTGGCGACGGCCTGACGGAAGACGCCTCGGTCGTGCGCATGTTCGCCGACCTGGACATGACCATGTTCATCAGCTCTTCTTTCTCGAAGTCGTTCTCGCTGTATGGCGAGCGCGTGGGCGCCCTGACGGTCGTGGCCGGCAGCAAGGAAGAAGCCACCCGTGTGCTGAGCCAGCTGAAGCGCGTGATCCGCACCAACTACTCCAACCCGCCCACCCATGGCGGCACGGTCGTCTCGACGGTGCTGAACACGCCTGAACTCTTCGCCATGTGGGAAGAAGAGCTCGCCGGCATGCGCGATCGCATCCGCCTGATGCGCAAGCAGCTGGTCGAGAAAATCAAGGAACACGGCGGCAAGCAGGACTTCAGCTTCGTCCTGCAGCAACGCGGCATGTTCTCGTATTCGGGCCTGAGCGCCGCGCAAGTGGATCGCCTGCGTGAAGAGCACGGCGTCTACGCCGTTTCCAGCGGCCGTATCTGCGTCGCTGCGCTGAACAGCGGCAACATCGACAAGGTCGCCGCCGGCATCGCCGCCGTGCTGTAACCTGACGCCAGACGCGGGCCTTCGGGCCCGGCTGCTGAAAGACGGAGCCTTCGGGCTCCGTTTTGCTTTTGCAGGTGGCGACTGGCTTGCTTTTTTGCGGTATGTCCCCCAGAATGGCGCTGTATATATGTACAGTCCGCTCGCACCGGATCATCGCCATGGCCAGCAAACTAACCGATCGCCAGCAACAAATCCTGGACCTCATCCGGCAAACCGTCATGCGCACCGGCTTCCCGCCGACGCGTGCCGAAATCGCCCAGGCCTTGGGTTTCCGCTCGCCCAACGCAGCGGAAGACCACCTCAAGGCATTGGCGCGCAAGGGCGCCATCGAGCTTACCGCCGGCGCCTCGCGGGGCATCCGCCTGAAAGACGGCGCCACTGCTTCCACCCCCACTTCCCTGTCCCTGCCTTCGCTGACGCACCTGCTGCTGCCGCTGGTGGGGCGTGTCGCCGCCGGCAGCCCTATCCTGGCGGCGGAGCACGTGGAACGCGAAGTCGGCGTCGACCCTCACCTGTTTGCACAAGCCCCCGACTACCTGCTGAAAGTTCGCGGCATGAGCATGCGCGACGCCGGCATCCTCGAAGGCGACCTGCTGGCCGTGAAGAAAGCCTCTGAAGCCCGCAACGGCCAGATCGTCGTGGCCCGCCTTGGCGACGACGTCACCGTGAAGCGCCTTCAGCGCACCAATGGGCATATCGAGCTTCTGCCCGAAAACCCGGACTTCCAGACCATCGTGGTTGAAGCAGACCAGGAATTCGCCCTGGAAGGCATTGCAGTCGGCCTGATTCGCACGCACGCCTTGCACTGACCAAGCCGCAAGGCCTCCGCGGCCTGGCGTTCAACCCGCGTTGAACGCCAAATCCCAAAGAAAAACCCCGCCGCAGCGGGGTTTTTCATGGGCGCCCTCTTTCAAGGGCGCCAGGGCAGTCGTGATCAGTGCTTCAGCACCGGATCAGTCGAACCCGGCTCGGCCGGCTTGGCCACCAGCGGTTCCTTGACGGCCTCTTCCTCAGCCAGAGGCTCAGGCAGACGCTCCAAGGCCAGTTCCAGCACCTTGTCGATCCAGCGGACCGGCACGATCTCAAGGTGGTTCTTGACGTTATCCGGGATTTCCGCCAAGTCCTTGACGTTTTCTTCCGGGATCAAGACCGTCTTGATGCCGCCACGGTGTGCGGCCAGCAGCTTTTCCTTCAGTCCGCCGATCGGCAGCACTTCGCCGCGCAGCGTGATCTCGCCGGTCATGGCGACATCGGCGCGCACCGGGATGCGAGACAACGCCGACACCATGGCCGTGGTGATCGCGATACCCGCGGACGGACCGTCCTTGGGCGTCGCGCCTTCCGGCACGTGCACGTGCATGTCGTGCTTTTCAAAGACGCTGTCGGCAAAACCCAGACGGCGAGCACGCGAACGCACCACCGTACGTGCCGCTTCGACCGACTCCTTCATCACATCGCCGAGCGAACCCGTGCGCTGGATGACGCCCTTGCCGGGCATGTCCGCGACTTCGATCGTCAGCAGATCGCCGCCGACTTCGGTCCAGGCCAGACCCGTCACCTGACCGATCTGGTTTTCCTTTTCGGCCATGCCGAAGGTGTAGCGGCGCACGCCCAAGTAGTCGCTCAGGTTTTCACCCGTGACATTGACCGGCTTGACCTCAAAGGTCTTGCCTTCAGCCTTGGCGCGGTCGGTCTGCGTCAGCAATTGCTTGATGACCTTGCGGCAGATCTTGCCCACTTCGCGTTCGAGCGCACGCACACCAGCTTCGCGGGTGTAGTAGCGCACGATGTCGCGCAGCGCGGAATCGTCCACCGTCAGTTCGCTGTCCTTCACGCCGTTGTTCTTCATCAGCTTGGGCAGCAGATGGTCGCGGCCGATATGGATCTTCTCCTCTTCCGTGTAACCGGACAGGCGGATGACTTCCATGCGGTCGAGCAACGCCGGCGGAATATTCAGCGTATTGCTGGTGGCCACGAACATGACGTCGGACAAGTCGAAGTCGACTTCGATGTAGTGGTCCTGGAACGTATGGTTCTGTTCCGGATCCAGCACTTCAAGCAACGCCGACGAGGGATCGCCACGGAAATCCATGCCCAGCTTGTCGATTTCATCAAGCAGGAACAGCGGATTGCGCACGCCGACCTTCGACATGTTCTGGACGATCTTGCCCGGCATCGAGCCGATGTAGGTCCGGCGATGGCCGCGGATCTCGGCCTCGTCGCGGACGCCGCCCAGCGCCATGCGCACGAACTTGCGGTTCGTCGCCTTGGCGATGGACTGGCCCAGCGAGGTCTTGCCCACGCCCGGAGGTCCAACCAGGCACAGGATCGGCGCCTTTACCTTGTCCACGCGCTGTTGCACGGCAAGATATTCCAGGATGCGTTCCTTGACCTTTTCCAGACCGTAGTGGTCGTTGTCCAGCACCGTCTCGGCGTTGGCGATCGAGTTGTTGATCTTGCTCTTCTTCCTCCAGGGGAGGTTGATGAGCGTGTCGATGTAGTTGCGCACCACGGTGGCTTCGGCCGACATGGGCGACATGAGCTTGAGCTTCTTGAGCTCGGCATCGGCCTTCTTACGTGCCTCTTTGGGCATGTGGGCAGCGATGATCTTCTTTTCAAGCTCTTCGATGTCCGCGCCCTCTTCGCCTTCGCCCAACTCCTTCTGAATGGCCTTGACCTGCTCATTCAGGTAGTAGTCGCGTTGGCTTTTTTCCATCTGCTTCTTCACACGGCCACGAATCCGCTTCTCGACCTGGAGGATGTCGATTTCGGTTTCAAGCTGGGTAAGCAGACCTTCAAGGCGCTCGGAGGTGCCGACGATCTCGAGCATCTTCTGCTTTTGCTCGAGCTTCAGCGGAAGATGCGCGGCGATCGTGTCGGCCAGGCGTCCGGCATCATCGATGCCAGCCAGCGAGGTCAGGATCTCCGGGGGGATCTTCTTGTTGAGCTTTACGTACTGTTCGAACTGGGCAACGATCGCGCGGCGCAGGGCCTCGGTTTCAGAACCTTGCATGGCGTCCGGCTCGATCGGCGTCACCTGGCAGGTGAAGTGCGAATCGGCGTCTTCGATGCTGTTGATGCGGGCACGCTGGGTGCCTTCGACCAGCACTTTGACAGTGCCGTCGGGCAGCTTGAGCATCTGCAGGATGCCGGCTACGCAGCCGATCTCGTAGACGTCTTCAGGGGTGGGGTCATCCTTGCCGGCGGACTTTTGGGCCACGAGCATGATGCTTTTGCCCGCTTCCATCGCAACCTCGAGCGCGCGAATAGAGCGCGGACGGCCGACGAACAGCGGGATGACCATGTGCGGAAACACCACGACATCGCGAAGTGGGAGCAGGGGCAGGTCGATCGGGTCGGAAGGCAGGGTCTGGCTGGCAGACATAGGAGGTTCCTCGGTATGACTCGGCGTATCGGGGACAGGAGGCCCGGGTATACCCCGAGCTATCCACGTCAGTTACGTCTGTTATGGGAACAATAGCCGAAAATTCAAGATCCCGGCGGCCTGATAAACGAAAGGCAAAAAAAAATGCCCCTGAGGGCCGCCAGGAAGGAAAAAAACCCGTTACAGGAACGGGTTTTTTTGAAATATCAGGCTGCAGCGTCGCGGACTTCTCCGCGATCCGGCTTTTCCGTTTCACCGGCTTCGTCGGCGTAGATCAGCAGGGGCTTGCCTTCACCTTCGATGGCGCCTTCGTCAACCACGACACGTTTGACGTTGCCTTGGGAAGGCAACTCGTACATGGTGTCCAACAGCGTCTGTTCGATGATCGAACGCAGGCCACGGGCGCCGGTCTTGCGCTTGAGCGCCTTGCGAGCGATAGCCTTCAATGCGGCAGGCCGCAGGTCCAGCTCGGCACCTTCCATGGCGAACAGCTTCTGGAATTGCTTGAGCAAGGCGTTCTTGGGCTCGGTCAGAATCTGCACCAGGGCCGCTTCGTCCAGTTCGTCCAGCGTGGCGACGACGGGCAGGCGGCCGACCAGTTCAGGGATCAGGCCGAACTTGATCAGATCTTCAGGTTCGACTTCCGAGAACAGTTCGCCCACGCCGCGTTCGGACTTGGCGCGCACGGACGCCGAGAAACCGATGCCCGATTTCTCGGTACGGTCGCGGATGACCTTCTCCAGCCCATCGAAAGCGCCACCGACGATGAACAGGATGTTCGTCGTGTCGACCTGGACAAAGTCCTGGTTGGGATGCTTGCGCCCGCCTTGCGGGGGCACCGAGGCAACCGTGCCTTCGATCAGCTTCAGCAAGGCCTGCTGCACGCCCTCGCCCGACACGTCGCGGGTAATGGACGGGTTATCGGACTTGCGGGAAATCTTGTCGATTTCGTCGATGTAGATAATGGCGCGTTGCGCCTTCTCGACTTCGTAGTTGCAGTTCTGCAGCAACTTTTGAATGATGTTCTCGACGTCTTCGCCCACGTAGCCGGCTTCGGTCAACGTGGTGGCGTCAGCCATGACGAAGGGCACATTCAGCATGCGCGCCAGCGTCTGGGCCAAAAGCGTCTTGCCCGACCCGGTGGGGCCGATCAGCATGATGTTGCTCTTGGAGAGCTCGACTTCGTCACCCTTGATCTCGCCGTGACGAATGCGCTTGTAATGGTTGTAGACCGCCACTGCCAGCATGCGCTTGGGCGAATTCTGCCCGATCACGTACTGGTCCAGGAACGTCTTGATCTCGGCCGGAGTAGGCAGTTCGGAACGAATAGCCGCGCGCGCGGTCGCTTGCGCTTCCTCGCGGATGATGTCGTTGCACAGGTCTATGCATTCATCGCAGATGAATACCGACGGACCCGCGATCAGCTTGCGGACTTCATGCTGGCTTTTATTGCAAAACGAGCAATGCAGCACTTTTGCGTCTGCCGATCCCTTTTTTTCAGGCATATTTGTTTCGTATCTCAGGTAAAGATGCGCCAGACCGGATAAGGGCCCAGCGCATGCGCTTACTCAAACTTGATGGCAGCGGGTTCGGATCAACCGGGAAGTCAGCCTTCCGAGCGGGAGGTCATTACCTTGTCCACCAATCCATACGATACCGCATCTTCGGCGGACATGAAGTTGTCACGTTCCGTGTCCAGGCCGATGCGTTCCATCGATTGGCCGGTGTTGTCGGCCAGGATCCGGTTCAGGCGTTCGCGCAGGTCCAGGATCTCGCGAGCCTGGATCTGGATGTCCGATGCCTGGCCCTGGGCGCCGCCCGACGGCTGATGGATCATGATCCGCGAGTTGGGCAGCGTGAAACGCTTGCCCTTCTTGCCAGCCGCCAGAAGGAACGCGCCCATGCTGGCCGCCAGGCCGGTGCACAGCGTCGATACGTCCGGCTTGATGAACTGCATGGTGTCAAAAATGGCCATTCCCGCATACACCGACCCGCCGGGCGAGTTGATGTACAGGGAAATGTCCTTGTCAGGATTCTCCGATTCCAGGAACAGCAACTGCGCCACAACCAGATTGGCCGTTGCGTCGTTGACCGGACCCACCAGGAAAATGAGCCGTTCGCGGAGCAGACGCGAATAGATGTCGTAGGCGCGTTCGCCGCGCCCCGACTGCTCGATAACCATGGGAATGTAGCCCAGGCCGGTGGGGGTCACCGAAGACCCGCCATTCATTGCCGCATAGAAATCGGTGAATCTCTGCATAGTGTTACGCCATCCCCATCAACTGATCGAAAGGCACCTTTTCGTCGGTGACCTTAGCCTTTTCCAGCACGTGCGCGACAACGTTGTCTTCGAGCACGATAGCCTCGATTTCAGCACGACGCTGGCGGTCTGCCAGGTAATAGCTGACAACCTGAGCGGGTTGTTCGTAGTTTTCCGCGAATTCTTCAATGCGCGCACGAACTTGCTCGGGCTTGGCTTGCAACTGGGCTTGCTTGACCAGTTCCGACACCAGCAGGCCCAGGCGGACACGGCGTTCGGATTCGGTCGAGAAAGCTTCAGCCGGGATCGGCACGGACTCGGCGTTGGGGATGCCACGCTGCTTGAGCTCTTCGCGGGCAGCGGCGACACGGCCTTGAACGTCGTTGTCGACCAGAGCCTTCGGCACGTCGAACTTGCCGGCTTCGACCAGGGCGTCCATGACGCTGGACTTGGTACGGCCAGCCGAACGGACCTTGACTTCGCGCTCGATGTTGCTACGGATGTCCGCCTTCAGCTTTTCGATGTCGCCTTCGGCCTGGCCGAGCGACTTGGCGAATTCGCCGTTCAGTTCGGGCAGCACGCCTTCAGCCACTTCCTTGACGGTAATGGTGAATTCGGCGGTCTTGCCGGCGACTTCGACGCCTTGGTAGTCGTCAGGGAACTTCAGTTCGAAGACCTTGGTTTCGCCAGCCTTCAAGCCGCGGGCGGCTTCTTCGAATTCCGGCAGCATGCGGCCTTGGCCGAGCACGAACGGGAAGTCTTCGGCCTTGCCGCCTTCGAACGGCACGCCGTCGATGGTGCCGGCGAAGTCCAGCGTGACGCGGTCGCCGTCTTGCGAGGCGCGGCCTTCACGGGCTTCGAACGTGGCGCGCTGCTTACGCAGGACGTCCAGGGTTTGTTGGACTTCGGCGTCGGTGACGGCGGTGTCGAAACGGGTGACGGCCAAGGACGACAGGTCCGGCACGACGACTTCAGGGTAGACCTCGAACGTGGCGGTGAACGCCAGCGTGTCGTCGGTGACGCCTTCGGTCTTGGGTTCCAGGTTCGGGGCGCCAGCGACGCGCAGCTTGGCGCCGTCGATGGCTTGTTCGAACGCACGGCCAACTTGGCTATTGATCACGTCGTAGCGGATGCCGGGGCCATGGCTGCGCTCGAGCATGGCGAGCGGAGCTTTACCCGGGCGGAAGCCGGGGACCTTGGCGGTGCGAGCCACGCGCTTCAATTGCGCCTGGACTTCCTTTTCGACGTCGGCCACCGAGACGGCCAGATCAACACGGCGCTCCAGGCCGGAGAGGGTTTCAACCACAGGCTGCATTAAAAGACCTATTTTCCGAGAGATGAGATTACGGGCGGATAAACGCGCCATTTTACCGGAAACTTCCGGAACCCTGACGCAAAGGGGCGCGAGCCCCGGATTTGCCCGGATGCTCGCGCCCCGTTTTCCGCCCAAAAAGGGAGGGAGAACGCCTTTTCGACGTCTTTATTTAGCCTTGGCGATGCGATCTTCGATGTGCTGAGCGCGCTTGGCCGAGGACGGGTGCGAGCTCATCATATCGCTCTTGCCGCCATCCAGCTCGGCCAGCTTCTGGAATGCCGTCACCAGACCACGGGTATTGAGCTTCTTGGCCTGCAACTGGTCGAACGAATAGTCGTCGGCGTCGCTTTCCTGCGATTGCGAGAATTGCGCATTGATGAACTTCTCGGTCAGGTCGCCCAGTTGCGAGGAATTCAGGGCTGCGACCGTCGCGCCGCCAGCGGCGCCCGCCGCGTCACGCGCCGCCGACACCGTGTAGGCCGTCTGCATGGCCTTCTTGGTGTGGCCGAGCGCCACGTGGCCGATTTCGTGGCCCACCACGCCCAGCACTTCGTCGTCGGTCATCATGTCCATCAAGCCGCTGTAGACGCGGATGCAGCCGTTGGCCATCGCCCAGGCGTTGACGTCCTTGGTGATGTAGACCTTGTAGTTGGCCTTTTGGCCATTGACCGTGCCGCCCAGCGACTTGGCGATCTTTTGCAGGCGGGCGTCGTACTTGCTGCCCGGCGCGGCGATTTTTTCCTGCGAATCGCTTTGCGCGCAAGCCTTGTCCGACAGGGTCTTGATTTCAGCGTCGCTCAGGGTGGCAGCTTGCACGACCTTGCTGCCGGCGCCCACCAGGCCGCCGATATCGAAGGCATGCGATGCGGAATAAGGGGCAAGCGCAACGGTCAACGCGGCAACGGTGTAGCGGATTTTCATGGAACAAACTCCTCTTGACTGGCTCTATGCGAGTGAGGCGGCAATTCTATCCATGCCGAAACCGCACAAAGCGTTTCGCCACAGAGTTTCGCAAATGGCAGTTTCGCTTACACAATTGCCCAGCAAACCGCGCGCAGGCGTGGTATCGCGTGTCTGCACTGTCATCCAGAGGTCATAAAAAACTGATGCCTGGCCCGGCCGGGCATTGATAGAATTGCCGCCGCACTTTTCATTGCCCCACCACACATGGCTCGCACCCAACATGAATAACACTCCCCCTCCCCGCCTAGGCCTGCTGCCCAGCCTGATCTTCAGCTCGCGCTGGCTGCAACTGCCGCTGTACCTTGGGCTGATCGTCGCGCAAGGCGTCTACGTCATGCTCTTCCTGAAAGAGTTGTGGCACCTGGTGACGCACGCCAACAGCTTTGGCGAAATGGAAATCATGCTGCTGGTGCTGGGGCTGATCGACGTCGTCATGATCTCGAACCTGCTGGTCATGGTGATCGTAGGCGGCTACGAGACCTTCGTGTCCCGTCTGCGCCTGCAGAACCATCCGGACCAGCCTGAATGGCTAAGCCACGTGAACGCCAGCGTGCTCAAGGTGAAACTGGCGATGGCCATCATCGGCATCTCGTCGATCCATCTGCTGCGCACCTTCATCGAGGCCGGCACGATCGGTACGCCCAACGCACGCTTCACCGAAGCGGGCGTCATGTGGCAGACGATCATCCACGCGTTGTTCATCCTGTCGGCGCTGGGGATCGCGCTGGTGGACAAGTTGTCGACGACCGCTCCGCAGAAGCACTAAAAATTCCGCAAAAAAAAGCCCCCATGCATTGCGCATGGGGGCTTTTTTATGGGCCGAACACCGGGGCCTTGCCCGGCGCGCTACCCGGAAAACATCAGGCCGCAACCTTGATGTTCTTGGCGCTCGGGCCCTTGGGGCCGGTACCGACCTCGAAGGTGACGCGCTGGTTTTCCTGCAGCGACTTATACCCTTCGCTGCGGATTTCGGAGTAATGGGCGAAAAGGTCTTTGCTGCCGTCGTCGGGCATGATGAAGCCATAACCCTTTTCGGCGTTGAACCACTTAACGATGCCGGTTGCCATGGAGTGTCCTTGAACCTAGAAAGTGCGATTGCTCGCGGGGCGCCAGATCATCAAGGATGGGAGAGGAAGCAACCGCAGCACCACTGACGGCGACAAGTTAACGCAGACCGCGTCGCTTGAAAATCTCGCTGAACCCAGTGTATTGGCGAACCCCGAAAAACGTCAAATATGCGAATGGTGGACGCGGTATGCGGGCACGGACGGGTGCCGAAGAATCGGTGGCGAAGACCCGGCGATGCAGACACCGCAAACGCGTCATGCCAAAGAATATTTCACCTTGCTATAAACGGATACATCCCAGCACCGGCCAGCGCGAAGGGCGGCTCTGGCCGCACCCTGCCCGGCCACACGTGTTAGCCCGAGAAGCCGCCGGCCTCCAGGAACTCCTGTTCCGCCTGGGTCGTCTGGCGGCCCAGCGCGGCGTTGCGATGCGGGAAGCGGCCGAAACGCTTGATGATGTCGCGGTGCAGAACCGCCCAGCGCAGCGAATCCGCGTCCAGGTGTTCCATCAGCGAAACGCCGCGGTTCTGCGTCACCAGGCTTTCCGCATGCTCGAACGGCAGGTAGAAAAATTGGCGCAGCCGCGGATCGACAGCAAGGTCGTGGCCGGAAGCAATCGCGCGTTCAGCGAAGTACTGGGCCAAGGGATCGGTGGCGAACATGTGCGCCGTGCCTCGGAAGGCATTCCGCGGAAATTGATCCAGCAGGATCATCAGCGCGAGGGCACCGTCCGCGTCTTCCAGCCACTCGTCAAGCTGGCGCGAGGCAGCAGCCCAATGCGCAGCTTCAAAACGCTGGCGGAAGTCAGCGTCGAACGCGTCGCTCTTGCTGAACCACGCCTGCGGCCCCGCATCCCTCCAGAACGCGACCACGTCTTGCGGCTGCACGGCGAGGGGCTTCAGGGAGGGGGAAGTCATGGCGGGATCCTGAGGGATGGAGAAGCGGCAACGCACCTGCGGCCGCCACCAAGGATACCGCGCGAAAACAAAAAAAGCCCCCGAAGGGGCTTTTTTGAAAACTCAGACCTTTACAGGACCTGAATCTTCGTGGCTTGCGGGCCCTTGGGGCCATTGGCCGTCACAAAGCTGACGCGCTGGTTCTCTTCCAGAGACTTGAAGCCAGAACCCTGGATTTCGGAGAAGTGAGCGAACAGATCCTTACCACCCGCTTCCGGGGTGATGAAGCCATAGCCTTTTTCCGAATTGAACCACTTAACGACGCCGGTTTCCATACTGTATTTCCTAGAGATAATGGGCAAATGCCCGGAGGTCACGAATCAATCAAGGAGGGGACAGTAGAACAATAACGCTGAGCCGGAAAAGGCACGGCACTGAACGAAAATCGCAACGCTTGTGATCGTGTGCCGACACTATCGTTATGTTCCCCTCACAAGTCAACATAATCCTAAAAAATACGTGCCAATAATGCAACAAAGAGAAACTGCGTTGAAAATTTGCACGTTTTCATAGGCAAAATTTGTCCCTGCATAGGTGTAAACACCCATACATCATAAAAAAACAATCAAGGCTTATATAAATGCCGTCTAAACCCGTACACCCTTCATACGCCGTTCAGATAGGCACTTTGGTTTGCCGTCAGGCTTACTCGTCGATAGGTAAACCCAACAAATCGAGTGCCGCGCCGAAAGCATCGGAACCCGAGCAAAGGAAAACCGCCACGTCGCCGGGATTCATATTTTCCAGGACTTGGTCGATTTGTTCTTGCGCATTATCAACATTGTCGACATTTGAAGCGTGTATATCCGCCCCAGCCTCGACTTTTTGGATGGGAACGATGTCCGCGATCGCATTGAGATCGGTTACGCCCACCACGACATAGACGCTGATGGACTCGCCATCAATCGTCGTGAGCAGCTCGACGCCGCCCGTCACGTCGGCAAGGTGCCGACTTACTATTTCCATGTTCAATCTTCCTTGATCAGCGGGCGGGGCCCGCTTGAGCGCACGCACCGTCAAGGTGCAATCTCACGCTCAGGCGCGACTATAACAGCCTTATGCTAATGCTTCTTGACATTCGGTCCCAGGGACTGCCGGGCGGCGCCGGACGTGGCGGCGACGCTACGGCAACGCACCCCGGCTTCGGCCAGGACGCGGATCAGCGGCTTCTGGGCCGCCAGGAAGGCATCCTTCTCGTCGCCGGTCAGCTTGCAGATGAACATCTGGGCCAACAGCTGGGTGCGGCGGGCGCGGCGGTTGCCCGCCTCTTCGGCCAGCCACGAGGCGATCCAGGCGGCGGCAGCCTCGGCGTCGCCCTGCTGCTTGACATGCCCCAGCAGGTCATAGACCGTCACGCCGGCGATCTGGTCGTCTTCGCCGCGCGAAAGAAAGAGCTTGGCGGCCTGGCCCGAGTAGCCGGGGATCAGCGCGAGGCAATCGCGTTCAGCGGGTTTCTTCATAGCGTTCTGTGTGTTTCGTTATCGAGAACCCTGGACTGTAACCCGGGCTTGCGCACTGTCGCATCGACGCCACGGAACTCTGCTATTGTCGGCCTACCCATTTTCAATACGGTGAACATCATGCAACGCGATTTCGATCTGGTCGTCACGATTCTGGGCGCCCTGCGCGACGCGCCTGGCCCCAACTTGAGCACGCACGACATCAAGAACGCCGCGCTGGCCCCGCATCCCGAGGAGCAGGGTTTGCAGACCATCGCACATCATCTGGACCTGCTGTCGGATGCCGGCCTGGTCAAGCAAGTGAGCGAAACGGCAGCCAGCGCCGCCGCGACGCGTTGGCGCATTACCTGGAAGGGCTACGACGCCCTGGAGCAGGACGAGGACGACGAAGAAGACGCCGAAGACTTCGACGCCGAAGAGTAAGCGGCAAGGCGGCAGGCTCAGCGGCGCTGCAGGATGCGCCGCGTGAGCAAGGATGCGGCGGTGCCGATCACCAGGCTGAACATGAAAGCGGCGATCGACAGCATCGCCGACAAGTCACTGAAGCCACCGTGGCGCGACAGCAGGAATACGGCCACGAAGACCGCTGCGGCCAACGCGACCACCCCTGTCAGCACCTGTTTGACCGAACGCAGACGGCCACAGAGCGAGCCGCCAATCAGCGCGGCCGCCACCATCGCGGCCATGGACCAGAACAGATATTCGTACTGCATGCGAACGTTCTCCCCCGAAGGCATTGAGGCGCCCGCATTATAGGCGCCGGATCAATCCGGGGCAGCCACCGCGACCACGCTGATCTCGACCAGCGCGCCGTAATGCAGTCCGCGCGTGGGCACGACTGCCCGCGCCGGCCGGTGATCGCCAAAGACGCGTTCGTAGACCCGGTTGACCTCGTCCCACAACCCGATATCCGGGATGTACACCGTGACGCTGGCAACCGTGGACAACGATGCGCCGGCGGCCGTCAGGATCGCCTTCACGCTGCGCAGGGCCTCCTCGGTCTGGGCGGAGGCCCCAGCCGCCAACTGCGGCTTGGCGCCCGCCTGCGCGGGCGCCAGAAAGCCCAGTTGCCCCGAAACGAAGACAAAGCCGTTCGCTCGAACCGCCTGCGAGTAGTGCCCGGCCGGCGGCGTGGCGTCGGCGGTATTGATCAATTCCATGGTCGATTTCCTGTTGATACGGGGAGGATCGCGAAGGCTTACCAGCCGCGGAAGCGTTCCCAGCGGGTCACCACGCCAGGCTCGCCCGGCCGCACCACTTGATAGGCGTCGTGCTGCGCGCAGGTGGCGCACGCGTGGTTCGGCACGATACGCAACTTTGTCCCCAGCGGAAGATCGGGCAGGCGCGCGCCGCTTCCGGCGCGCACCGTGATGATGCCCTGCTCCTGGTTGGTTTCGGCCAGCAACAGGTCGGGATAGACCTTGCCGTCGACGTCGCAAACCAGGCCGTACAGTTGATCCACCGGTTGCTTGGCGGTGCCTCGGTCGCGCGACATGGCCATCCAGCCGGCGTCGACGAGGATCCAGCCCTTGTCAGCCTGGTGGCCGATGACAGTCGTCAGCACGGAGACCGCGATGTCATCGACCGCACATACTCCCAACCCCGCCATCACCAAGTCGAAGAAGACGTAGACGCCCGCGCGCACTTCCGTCACGCCGTCGAGGTGACGGGCGACGTGGGCGGTAGGTGTGGAACCGACACTGACGACGGGGCACGGCAGGCCTGCCTGGCGGATTGCGTCGGCGCAGCTGACGGCGGCCCAACGCTCTTGTTCGGCCATGTCGGCGATCGCCTCGGCGCTGCGGCAGCCGTAGGACTCGCCGGCGTGCGTCATGACGCCGCGCAGGCAGCCTGCGGCATGCAGCACGCGCGCAATCGACAGCAGATGCCCATGATCGCCCGGCTGCACCCCGGCGCGATGCCCGTCGCAATCAATCTCGATCAACGTGGGCACGGGGCGGCCCGCCGCCTTGGCGCGGTCGGCGACGGCCTGGGCGGCCTCGACGCTGTCCACCACCACGGTCAGGTCCACGCCTTTCTCGCGCAGGGCCAGCACGCGGTCGAGCTTCGAGGGCGACACGCCGACGGCATAGAGCAGATCGGTGACTCCTGCCGCGGCGAATTGCTCGGCCTCTTGCAGGGTGGAAACGGCAGCCGGCCCCTGCGGGCTGGTCATCACCCGGCGCGCCACGTCGATCGATTTAGGCGTCTTCAAATGCGGCCGCAATTGCACGCCATGGCCGGCCATCAGCGCATTCAGGCGCTGGATGTTGCGCGTCATGCGGGTTTCGTCCAGCAACAGGCAAGGGGTATCCAGAGAATCCAGGGGCGTGAACGGGCGGGGAATAGTCATCGGGGCGGTCTCGGCAGATCGGAATGAAAGGACGCCAGGCGAGCCCCGCGTCCAGTGGTAAGCAGTATGGCGCGCCAAGGCCCTTGCGTGTTTAATACATACTTAACTTTCGATTAACGTTCACCTAAATGATCACCACCGACGACCTGCGCTTTTTCATGAGTCTGGCGGCCACGCCATCGCTGGCGCAGGCCGCACGCGCCCTGGACGTGACACCCCCTGCCGTCACGCAGCGGCTGAACGCGCTGGAAAAGCGTCTGGGCGTCAGGCTGGTCAACCGGTCGGGGCGCGGCACTGTACTGACCGACGAAGGCCGGCTGCTTGCCTTGCGAGCCGGCCAGATCTGCGGAGAACTGGGCGATCTGGCCGATGAGCTGGCGGGACGGCGCGGCGTCGTGGCCGGCCATCTGCGCGTGGTCGCGCCGCTGGGTTTCGGCCAGCGCTATGTGGCCCCGCTGGTGGCGGGTTTCCGAAAAAGTAGCGAAGACATCACCGCCAGCCTGACGCTGTCCGACGGACCGCCGCGGCTGGCCACCGACAACTGGGATGTGATGGTGCATATCGGCGAATTGCGCGATTCCACGCTGGTGGCCTACCCGCTGGCGCCCAACCGCCGCATTCTGTGCGCGTCGCCCGCCTACCTGGCCCGACGCGGCGCGCCCGCCAAGCCGGAAGACCTGCGCGACCATGACTGCATTGCCTTGCGCGAAAACGACGAGGACGTGACCTTGTGGCGTTTCAAGCGCGGCCGCGGACCGGCGGTCGGCGTGCGCATCGCCCCCGTGCTGTCCAGCAACACGGGCGCGGCCGCGGTGGCGTGGGCGCTGGCCGGGCACGGCATCGTCGCGCGGTCGGAATGGGATGTGGCCGAATACGTGAAGACCCGGTCGCTGGTGCCGGTGCTTGCCGGGTGGAACTTGCCCGACGCCAATGTGGTGGCGCTGGTGAAGTCGCGCCAGGACCTATCCGCCCGCACCTCGGGCTTTTTGGCGCATCTGCGCGAGGCGTTCGCCACCACGCCCTGGCGCGACAAAAACTGAATCGCCTGGCTTAGTCCAGCATCGCTTCCGCTTCGATCTCGACCAGCCATTCGGGCAGAGACAGCCCGCTGACGATGACCCACGAGGACGGCGGAGGGTCTACCGGGAAACGGTCGCGCAGGGCCTGCGCGATCAATTCCTGATCTTCGCGCGCCGTCTCGCAGATGTAGATGCGCAGCATGATCACCTGCGCCAGCGTGCCGCCCGCCGCGGCCAGGACGCGCTGGATGTTGTCCAGCGCGGCTTCGGTCTGCTCTTGCAAGCCCGGCCCCACCGTGCGTTCGTTGATATCGACGCCAACCTGGCCCGACAGCAGCATCCTGCGCTGCCCCGTCACGATGACGGCCTGACTGAATCCGTATTGGACGGTGTTGAAAACGGTGTCGGGATTGACGACGGTTCTAGACATGAAATGCTCCTGTAGGCGGCGCGCCCCGCAGCGCGCCGGAACCGCCATTCTATCGAGCCGCTGTCAGGACGGGACGCGCTCTTGCGCGCCTGCCCGCGCGCCCTGCAAGGCGACCAGCAGCACGACCGCGCCCGCGACGACCGCCGTCCAGAATCCCGCCCTCACGCCGTAGTGATCGACCACCCAACCCGCCATCGCGGCACCGGCAGCCACGCCCGCGCCCAAGCCCGTCACCAGCCAGGTCAGTCCTTCGGTCAAACGCCGCCCCGGGACACTGCTTTCCACCAGCGCCATGGCGATGATCATGGTGGGAGCAAACGACAGTCCGGCCAACAGCACGCCCAGCGAAAGCGTGACCAGGTCGTTCACCAGCAGCAACGGCAAGGTCGTGAAGGCCGTGACTGCCGCGGCGATGGAGAGCATCCGCGCAAGCGGCATCTGAAATTTCAGCACGCCAAACACCAGCCCCGCCACGCAGGAACCCAGGGCATAGGCGGACAGGATCAAGCTGGCGGCCGCTGGCATGCCCTGCGCGCGGGCGAAGGCGACGCTAAGCACATCGATCGTGCCGACGATCACGCCCATGGCCGACATCATGGCGACCAGCGAACGCATAGGGGGCATGCGCAGGACCGAGGCCTCGCGACCGGCTTCCCTGACTTCCACGGCAGGCGCGGTGGCTCGCTGCAGGACGAACGCCGTCACCCCCACCGCCAACAGCAACGCCGCAGTCAACGCGGCCGCCTGCGGAAACAGTGCCACGCTCAGGCCCACCGCAATGGGCGGGCCGACGATAAAGCTAAGTTCATCGGCGACGGATTCCAACGCATAAGCGGTGCGCAACTGGGGTTGGTCGCGGTAGATTTCCGTCCAGCGCGCGCGAATCATCGCGGGCATGCTGGGCAAGGCGCCTGCCAACGCGGCGAAGACGAACAGCGCCCAATCCGGCGCGCCCCACTGCACGCAGGCCGCCAGGCCAATCAGCGCCAGCACGCAAATGCCCGCCGCCACCGGGAGCACCCGCCCCTGCCCATGCCGGTCCACCAAGCGCGAAATGCGCGGGGCAAGCAACGCCGTGGCCAAGGCAAACGTGGCGGCGACCCCGCCCGCCAATGCGTACGCGCCGCGCACCTCGGACAGCATCGTGATGATGCCGATGCCGATCATCGGCAAGGGCAGCCGCGCGATCGCGCCGGCCAACACGAAACCCGTGGCGCCGGGCGCTTTGAACAACTCACGATACGGATTGGACACCGATAACCTTTTGAATCTGCTAGACGGCGAGATCGTATTCACATACATTGCGTATGTCAATTAACATACGCGCCGTATGTCACTGGAGAACCGCATGCCGCGTTCGCGCGCCGAGATGATCGAAGCCACCCAGGCCAAATTGCTGGCAACCGCCCGCCGCGCCTTTCAGCACACTGGGTACGCCGCCACGTCCATGGACGATCTGACCGCTTCCGCAGGGCTGACGCGAGGGGCTTTGTATCACCATTTCGGTGACAAAAAGGGCTTGTTGGCCGCGGTCGTTGAACAAATCGATGGTGAGGTGGACCAGCGGCTCAATGCCATTTCAGCGCACGCGGCGGACCCCTGGGACGCGTTTCGAGGGCGCTGCCGTTCTTACCTGCAGATGGCGACGGAGCCGGAAATCCGCCGCATCGTGCTCCAGGACGGGCGCGCAGTGTTGGGCCCGGCATCCGAGGCGGCGCAACAGCAGTGCATCGCGTCACTTGCCGCGTTGCTGCAGCGCTTGATGGCGGCGCGGATCATCGACGACGCGGACCCGCAGGCCCTTGCCCGGCTGATCAACGGCAGCTTGACCGACAGCGCGTTCTGGATCGCCGACGCCCCCGATGACACGCCGCGCCTGGAGCAAGCCTTGCAGGCATTGGAGTTGTTGCTGCGCGGCCTGCTACGCCAATAAGACCTCACGGGTCGCCCACGTTCGGTTGTGGATACCGTGCGATGTGCGTATTATCAAAGCCATAACTTGTTTAAATAATTTTGGAGCCGGTGGTGGCCATCAGCACAACCCCTGATTCGAGCGCTTCCTGGGCCGACCTCCTGCATGGCGCCAACGCGCTGCGCTCGATTGCGCTGGCCGGCGGTGTGGCGCTGCATGCCATCAACGTCTATATCGTCACCACCATTCTGCCCAGCGTCATCCAGGACATCGGCGGCCTGGAGTATTACGCGTGGAACACGACACTGTTCGTCGTGACGTCCATCATCGGGTCGGCCCTGTCGGCCAAATTGATCGAAACCTTCGGCCCGCGTGCCGCCTATTTGCTGGCTGTGGCGATTTTCACCGCCGGCGCGGTGACCTGCGCGTTGGCGCCGACCATGCCGATGCTACTGGCCGGACGCAGCATCCAGGGCTTGGGCGGCGGCATCCTGTTCGCCTTGAGCTATGCGCTGATCCGATTGGTGTTCGACGCGCCCCTCTGGTCGCGCGCCATGGCGCTAGTGTCGGGCATGTGGGGCGTGGCCACGCTGTGCGGACCCGCGATCGGAGGCATCTTCGCCCAGGCCGGCCACTGGCGGCTGGCGTTCTGGGCCTTGCTGCCCGTTGCCGCGGCGCTGGCGTTGATCGTGGCGTTCAAGGTTGGCGGCCGGTCTTCGGTGCCCCCTGCCCCGCGCTCGACGTTGCCGCTGGGCACGCTCGCGCTGCTGGTGGCTTCCGTGGCGGCAGTGACGTTGGCCAGCCTGTCGACGAACCTGGGCTGGAACCTGGCCGGGATCGCGGGGGGCCTGGCCCTTGCCATGCTGATCGCCCGGGTAGACTCGCGCGCCAAGCGGCGCCTGCTACCCACGGGCGCCTATTCCGTGCGCGCGCCGCTGGGCGCGTTGTATGCCCTAATGTGCCTGGTGGTGGCCGCCATCACGACCGAGATCTTCGTGCCCTACTTCCTTCAAGTGATCCACCGGTTGTCGCCGCTGGCCGCGGGCTATATGACGGCGGCGATGGCGGCAGGCTGGACGTTGGCCGCCATGCCTAGTTCCACGCGCACGGGCACGGCCGCCGATCGCCTGGTGCGCGCGAGCCCCGCAGTGATTCTGGCGTCGCTGATCGCCCTGGCCATCATGACGCCGCAAACCGGCATGTTGTCGTCGCTGTGGGGCCTGGCGGCGTACATCGTCGCGCTGGCAGGCGTGGGTTTCGGCATCGGGCTGGCGTGGCCGCATCTGCTGACCCGGATATTCAACGCTGCGCCCAAAGGCGAAGAAACGCTGACATCGTCATCGATCACCACCGTGCAACTCTACGCGTCGGCCGTAACCGCCGCCTTGGCAGGGGTCGTCACCAATAGCGCGGGCCTGGCGGACCCCGGGGGCGTCGAGGGCGCGCAGCACGCGGCGCGATGGCTATTCGCAGCCTTCGCCCTCGCGCCCGCCTTGGCGTTGCTGCTGCTTGCCCGTGTCACGCGCGGCACGGCAGGCAAAGCCTGAACCCACCCGGTACCGGCGAATCTTCGAGCATCGGGGCGGGAATCCGCCAAACGCGGTATGGAACGTCAAGCAGGTCTTTGCTACGCTGACGACACCTGAACAGGGTGACGTCCATGAGCAACAAGATCCGACTGCTATGCGTTCAACCTTCCTCGCTTTCGGCGCGTTTCGCCTTCATGGCGATCGCCTTCAGATGGTCGATCGGCGCCACGCCACGGCCCTCGCGCCTGATGATCGGGCCGCACGAATTGGAGCCTGTCGGCACCGAATCCGCCTTCTGGCAATTCGCGCTGCGCCATGCCCTGCTGGGTCAGTCGTTTTTAGTGACGCGCGGCAACCACTGGGACGTGGCGGCTTCGGTGGATGGTGACGAAGTGCGAGCGTTCGGTCGCAAATTCACCCTTAGCCAGTGTTTGTATTGACGTCCCACTAGACGCCGAATCCGCGCTTGCGGTGGAATGCGGCCAATTCCTCGGCCGTCCAGCGCTGCCGCGCCTCTTCCTGACAGCAGGTGCGAAAGACCAGTGCGCCAACTTCCAGGAAACGTCTGACATCCGCGTCCGAGAGTTTGGCCTGCACTTGCAACAGGCAATCCGCATAGGCCGAGAGTATGCCGTCCCAACCATCGACCTTGCCCGGCGCAACGGGCTGCGAGATCATGCGCACCATCATTTCATTATGGTCCATGCAATTGTCCCCACTCCGATACCACGCCGGCGCCCATCCTCCAGCGGCCGGTCGTCGGGCGCTTGCAGCAAGTACCGTACCCGGGCCCGTCCCCGCCTGCCCGCAGTCACACCGCCGACATTGCGGCAAGCGTTCTGCTTCGAATGAAGAAAATACCGCACGCACAGGCTACCGGCTGGTCGGCACATCGCGCGCCCGGCCCTTGAGCAACGCTTCCGGATTTACCTGCAGGTAATCGGCCAGCTCGCGCAGCGATCTGGCAGCCCTGGCCAATTCACGCAATGCGGTGTCCGTGTTCTGGGGCAAGGCGGAATCCGGCGCCACCAGACCGCCAACGGCCGCCAGCGACCGGTTGGCCTGCCGCAGCAAGGCCTGTGCCTCGGGCGCCAACTGCGTGTCCATCCGCCTGACCAGACTCGATGCCGCGCGTAGTGCCCCGCTCAACTCGGCCCCGATCGCGTCGAACGGCACCCGGTCGAGTTTGGCCACGATGTTGCTGAGCTGCTGCTGCAATTGGTCCAGGTTGTTCGGCACGGTCGGGATGAAGGGCTCGTCCTCCATCTTGAACGTCACCGGCTTGGCGTTCGGAAATTCAACCATCGCCACATACAACTGGCCGGTCAACAGGTTACCGATGCGCAGCTGCGCCCGCGTGCCCCGCTTGACCAATGCCGCCAGCAGTTTGCCGCTGGGATGATGCAGATCGGTGCCGACGTATTCCTTGATCTCGCGGACGGTCTCGCCGCCCAGGCGTTCAGGATAGAGCGTGGCGGAAACCACCGCATAGAACTGCTGGATGGTCCGGTCGAAATCCAGTCTGATCGCGTCCACCTTGCCGATCGTCACGCCATAGGCATCGATGGGCGCGCCCACCACCAGGCCGCGCACCGACTGGTCGAAGCGCATCCGGATGCGCAGCGGCACGCCATCGGGCTCGGCACGCGCCGCCTCTTCGTTGGGATAGATGACAAACGTCGCATCGGCCGCTGCCGCCGGATGGCTGCGTTGTTCCTGCGTATCGAACGCCACGCCGCCGATGATCACCGACAGCAGCGACTGCGACCGCATCCGCAGGCCGCGGGCATCGATGCTGAAGTCCACCCCGCTGGCATTCCAGAAACGCGTGCCCGCGTTGACATAAGCATCGTTAGGGGCATCGACGAATACCTGCACATCCACGCCTTCGCCGCCCTTGGACAACCGGTACCCCACCACCTGGCCCACGGCGATGCGGCGGTAGTAAACGGGCGACCCGATGTCCAGCGACCCAAGGTCGCGGGCATGCAGCGTGAAGCGTTTGCCGGCGCGGTCCTGAGCGACCTCGGGCGGTACTTCCAAGCCGGTGAATTCGTACTGGCGCTTCGGCCGCGGGGCGTCCTTGCCGTGATGCCCCACCGGGTCCAGGCCGATATAGGAACCGGACAGCAGCGTGCCCAAGCCGGACACCCCGCTTAGCGTCAGGCGCGGCCTGACGACCCAGAACACCGTGCCCTCCTGCAACATGCTGCCGGCGTCTTTTTCGAGACGCACCGTCACGTCCACGCCTGAACGCTCCGGATTCAGGGCCAGGCGTTCGACGAGCCCGACGGCAAGTTCCTTGTAGCGCACCTGCGTCTTGCCGGCCTCCAGCCCCTCCGCAGTCTGGAAATGGATGACGGCCGTGGGTCCGGCGTTCAGCCAGACCTGCAACACCAACAACAATCCACCCAGCGCCGCGGCGATGGGCACGAGCCAGATCCAGGAGAGTCGCCGCCGCTTGGGCGGCACGGGCGATAGCGTTTCACCAGCGGCAGAACCAGACTCAGCCATAGAGGACATCCCCATTGTGTACATGTCCGGACGCGAGGGCGGATTCGTCCGCCAGGGTCGCGCCGCGCTTTACCCGACGCAAGTGGGGGGATTCCCGGTGCCCCAACCCATGCGTGCCTGCAAGCCCGCGCATTAGCGGGTAGCATGGCCGTCCCATTTGGAGGAAGTCAACGTGAATATCACCATCCGTCCCGCCACACTCTCGGATGCGGCCCAAATCTACGCTTTCATTACCGAACTGGCCGTTTACGAGCGCGCCGCGCACGAAGTGATCGCCAGCGCCGATGACGTCGCCCGCACCTTGTTCGCCCACGAAGCTCCGGCCAAGGCGTTGATGTGCCTGGCGGACGGCAAGGCCATCGGCTACGCCGTCTATTTCTACAGCTATTCGACCTGGCTGGGCAAGAACGGTATCTATCTGGAAGATTTGTACATCACGCCCGACCATCGCGGCATCGGCGCCGGGCGCGATCTGCTACGCCATTTGGCGCAGGAAGCCGTCGCCAACGACTGCGGACGGCTGGAATGGAGCGTGCTGGACTGGAACAAGCCGGCCATCGACTTCTACCGGTCCATCGGCGCGTTGCCGATGGACGAATGGGTGCGCTACCGCCTGACCGACGATGCGCTACGCGCCTTTGCGGAAGGCCGCCGCGCCGCCTAGAATTCGGGCAGATCGAACAGCGTATGTAGCGTGGAACTGGGCACGGGCACGGACGCGAGATGCTCACGTCCGCCGTCGTCGACAAGCACCCGCACCGGACGCAATGCCACGCGGGTGCCTTCCACGCTGAAGGCGGTTTCGACGTCTCCGCCGTCCTTGATGACTTCGATGACTTCGGATGCCGCTGCGGTCACGGGCTCCGTGACCCAGCCGGGTACGCCGCGCTCGGCCTGGCCCCAGCGCACGTAGGCGATATGCCCGCTGACGGGTTCTTTTCGAACGGCGACGATCACATGCAAAGACATCCAGGCCTCCCTAAAGTGTGGCCTGGATCGTATAACAAGTTGACGTAGTCGGGATGACAGACGACGTCACGGCTCGATGTCGATGGGGGCAAAGGATTTCACCAGGTCATCCAGCTGCTTGAGCTGGCTCAGGAACGGCTCCAGCTTGTCCAGCGGCAAGGCGCTGGGACCGTCGCACTTGGCGTTCTTGGGGTCGGGATGCGCTTCCAGGAACAGGCCGGCCAGGCCCACCGCCATGCCGGCGCGCGCCAGTTCGGCCACCTGCTCGCGGCGCCCTCCCGACGCGGCGTCCAACGCCGAGCGCTGCTGCAACGCGTGCGTTACGTCGAAAATCAGCGGGCGGTTGCCCGTCACCTTTTTCATCACGCCGAAACCCAGCATGTCCACGACCAGGTTGTCGTAACCGAAGCTGGTGCCACGGTCGCAGAGGATCAACTTGTCGTTGCCGGCCTCGGTGAACTTCTCGACGATATTCAGCATCTGGGTCGGGCTAAGGAACTGGGGCTTCTTGATGTTGACCACGCGCTGCGTTTGCGCCAGGGCCACCACCAGATCCGTCTGCCGCGCCAAAAACGCGGGCAGTTGCAGGATGTCGGCCACTTCGGCCACCGGCGCGGCCTGCCAGGGCTCATGCACGTCAGTGATGACCGGCACGCCGAACTCTTTCTTGACCGCCTCGAAGATCTTCATGCCCTCTTCCAGACCCGGGCCACGGTAAGAGTGGATGGACGAGCGGTTGGCTTTGTCGAACGACGCCTTGAATACGTACGGAATGCCCAGCTTGCGGGTCACGCGCTGGTATTCCTCGCAGGCGCGCAGGGCCAGATCCAGCGATTCCAGCACATTGATGCCGCCAAACAGCACAAAGGGGCGATCATTGGCGCAAGGGATCGACGGGGAAATAACGACTTCTGGGGCGGTCATGGTGACGGAATCCTGTAGTGATAAAGCAGGTGACAGTGCGTAATGTACAACCTGCCCCGCCTGCTTTTCACCTTCCACCGCGTATTCCCCGCCCTTGCTGTACGCTCGACCGGCAATAGGCGGGGAAGCGCAATGATTTCAAACTGAAGGATTCCCTGACTGGGGCGTTATCGCTGGACGCCGTAGGGTTCACTGGCCACAATGACCCGTCGCGGACCGCCGTCGCGCTGTCCGGCACTTGAATCAAAGGCGGTTTCATGGGTTTTTTGGACTTTCTCTTCCGGCGCAAGCCCTCGCCGGACCAGTTCGCCAAGCTGTTCGTCGCCGCGGCGCGGCGCGAAGGCTTCGCGGACGCGCTGACCTACAAAGCGGATGAATTCCGGCTGTTGCTGGGCGAAGGCTCGTACTTCAATCTGCACAACGCCTACCACGCCTATTGCAACACTCGGGGAACCGAACAGACGCGAGCCCTGCGGGGCTTCGTATCGGCGCTGTCCAGCAGTACACAGGGCACGCCGCAGCAGGCTTCCGTCGCGCGGCCAATGCTCAGACCCGTGATCCGCGGCCGCAGCGCGCTGGAAGACGTGCGTTTGCACCACGTCCGCACGGAAGGCAACGATTCGGCATTCCACCCCGCCTTCCGTCCCTTTGGCGACGATTGCGTCGTGCTGTTGGCGCTGGACCATCCCGACGCCATCTCCACGCTGACCAATGGCCCCGAGGCCGCATGGGCGTTGACGTTCGAGCAGGCGCTGGCGATCTCGATCGACAACCTTCGCGACGCGCCCGACCACTTTTCCGAGTTGACGCCTGGCGTCTTTCGCGGCGGTTGGGCGGACGGCTACGACATCAGCCGCGCCTTGCTTCCCGACATGCTTGAACGTGTGCCGGTGCGTGGCCGGCCCGTTTTCATGATGCCGACCCGCGACGTGCTGCTTGTTACCGGAGACAACGATGACGACGGGCTGATCGCCATGGTGGAATTCAGCCTGCAGGCATTGCACCAGGGGCGAGTCGTCAGCGCGCACATGTACCACTATGACGACCGCGGCCCCGTACGCTATCGGCCCGCCAGCCCGGCCCTGGCGCATCGCCTGGCGCACCTGGCGCGCTTGCTGGACAAGTCGGAATACGACGCCCAGAAAGAAGCGTTGGACCATATCCATGAAGAACAAGGCATGGATATCTTCGTGGCCAACTACAACCTCTTCACGCAAGACGACGATCCCGCCACATCGTTCTCGCTGGCGTCATGGACGCGAGGCGTGGACACGTCCCTGCCCAAGGTCGACAGGCTGGCACTAGTGCGCCCGGACGCCGAAGACGAGATCGGCGAAGTCCGGGTGGTGTCCTGGGAACAGGCCGCGCATCTGCTGGAACCCCTGCTATCCGAGGAAGCCGGCTATCCAGTCAGGTACCGCACGCGCGGCTTTCCCGCTGACGCGCAGTTGGCGCAGCTGGACGAGGCGCCCTAGCGCACCGCAGGCTAGCCCTTTTCCGCCGCCGGATCGCTAACGAGGCGATAGGCGATGGCGCCGATGATGGCGCCCGCGATCGGTGCGACCCAGAACAGCCACAGCTGCTCGACCGCCCATCCGCCGACGAACAACGCCGGCCCGGTTGAACGCGCCGGATTCACCGACGTGTTGGTGACGGGAATACTGATCAGGTGGATCAACGTCAGCGCCAGGCCAATCGGAATGGCGGCAAAGCCGGCTGGCGCGCGCTTGGACGTGGCGCCAAGGATCACGAACAGAAAGCCGGCCGTCATCACCACTTCGGTTACCAGTGCGGACAGCAGCGAATATTTGCCGGGCGAATACGCGTCGTAGCCGTTAGCCGCAAAATGACTGCCCTTGAGGTCGAAGCCCAGCTTGCCGCTGGCGATGCAAGCCAGCACCGCGGCCGCAACAATCGCCCCCAAGACCTGGGCGATCACGTAGGGCAGGATTTCCTTGGCGGGGAAACGTCCCCCGGCCACCAGACCGACAGTGACCGCCGGGTTGAAATGCCCGCCGGAAATGTGTCCCACCGCGAACGCCATCGTCAACACGGTCAGGCCGAACGCCAGCGCCACGCCCGCGAAACCGATACCCAACTCCGGAAATCCGGCCGCCAGCACGGCGGCGCCGCACCCTCCCAACACGAGCCAGAACGTGCCGAAAAACTCCGCGCCGCAACGCTTTGAAAGCGAATACATGTCAACTCTCCGAATAGAAAAGTCCAAGGTATCGCGCAGCGAAGATCAAGACTTTAAAGAACTGAAAATCTTGACAGTTCTTGTCCGGACCGGCGTCAGCGCTCTGGCATTCCTGACGGCAAGCCCCCGGTTTGGATCCGGGGATCGTGGAAACGGGCGATGCCGAAAAGCCCGGCTTTTCGCGCTAATCCCGAATTAGCCATGCATGGGTGTGCACAGCTCCACGAGCGTGCCGTCGGGGCAGCGCAGATACGATACCACCTGGCCCCAGGGCTTTGCCGTCGGCGCGTTGAGTTCAGTGGCGCCCAGCGACACCGCACGGGCGTGCGCGGCGGCAACATCGTCCGTCACGAACGCCACTTCCATGCCCAACGGTTTGGCGGATGACGAGGCTTCGACGTGCCCGGTGCTGAAGTTCATGGCGCCCAATTCATGCGCGGCGAACGACAACGTGGTGTCGCCCGTATCGAGTTCGCCGTAAGTCTGGGATTCGTGCAGAAACCGGCGCGGAAATCCGAAGGCGCGTTCGAAAAACGCCAGTGATGCCGCAACGTCCGGCACATAGACGATGGTGTATCCAAATTTCATTGATCTGCCTTGTAGTGAGTCAGCGGGCCCCGGGACATCCCGGGGTGGGAGTTCCACATGGCATTGAATCAAATAACTGGATATATATCCAGATACGCCACGATGAACCGACCGCAGCCGTCAAATTATGTTTGACACCATGTCAACCACAGACAGCATTGTCAAAGAAACGTAGCAAGGCAAGAATCGCCGGATAAGCGCGATGGCGTCCGGGCCTCTCCCGAGCGGACAAACGCGCAACTTCCGGAGACAAGCCCATGACCGCGCACGCCCCTTGCCTGCCGCGCCGCCAGTGGTTGAAACAAAGCATCGGGAGCCTGGCCGCGCTTGGCCTGCCCGGTGTCTGTTTCTCGCAAGACGCCTGGCCGGCCAAACCCATCAAAATCGTGGTGCCCTATAACGCCGGCGGCGCCACCGATATCGTGGCCAGGCTGGTGGCGGAACGGCTATCCGCCGCGGTCGGACAACCGGTTCTGGTCGAGAACCGCGGCGGCGCGTCCGGCATCATAGGCACTGACGCGGTCGCCAAGGCGGCCCCGGACGGCTATGCCCTGACCGTGTCGCTAAGTTCATCGCTGTTGTTGAACCAGTTCCTGTACAAGAGCCTGCCCTACGATACCGGCCGCGACCTGGTGCTGATCTCGCAAATTGCGATGGCGCCCGTAACCCTCGTCGTTCATCCCAGCGTGCCCGCCCGCAATGGCCCGGAACTGCTTGACTACGTGCGCCGCAACCCGGGCAAACTGGCTTACGGCTCTTGGGGCGTGGGCTCCTACGCGCATCTGGGAGGCGCCTATCTGAGCGAAACGCAACGGGCCGATATGACGCACATCGCCTACAAGGGCGAATCGCCAATGCTGCAAGACCTGATCGGCGGGCGGATCCAGATGGCGTTCGCCAGTGCGCTGGGTGCCAAACCCTATGTCGACAACGGCAGGCTGGCGCTGATCGGCGTCACCGGCGAACAGCGCATGCAGGTGCTGCCCGACTCGCCGACCCTGGCCGAGCAAGGCCTGACGGACGATGCCTACCGGGTGGTCGGGTGGGTGGCGATAGCGGCGCCCATCCAGACGCCCAAGCCCGTCGTGGCGCGCCTGGCCAGCCTGATGCAGACCTTGACGCGCACGCCCGACATGCAAGAGCGCCTGAGCGCGATGGGCTTCATCGCGCTGGGCAACACGCCCGAGGCCTTCCTGGCGAACTACCGGGGCGAGTACGCGGTGTGGCAGGAACTGGTGCGCAAATCCGGCGCCCGCCTGGACTGAGTCAGCCCTTGAGCTGGCGCGGGTCCAGGCTCCACAGGCCGTGGTCGCTGGTCGATACACCCACCGCGCCGTGCTTCATCGCGATGCCGATATCCGTCTGGTTGCAGACGAATCCCGAGGCCACGATGGGCGGCAACGCCTTCAGGTCCTGCTCCGCCATGTGCGTCAGCATCGGCGCCGGCATCAGTTGAACCAGGTTGGGGTCGCTTTGCTCAAGGGCCTTGACGCTGCGCGGCCAGGTGGAACGGTCGGTCACGAACACCTTCTGCATCGTGACCATGCCCGCCCGGTTGGCGCGCTGGATGGTGGCTACCCGCGTGGACACCAGGCTGGCCACGCCGATGTCCGCCAGGTATTCCACACCGCCCTTGTCTTGCGACAGGCCTTCGCAGCTGTCTATGTTGACGATCGCGAACTTGCCCGCCCGGTTCAAAGCCGCGATCACGGGCGCCAGCTTGCGCAGTTCCACGTTGGCAACGATGCCGATTTCGGCCACGCTGCTCACGAAGGTATTGATCTGCTCAAGGCCGTACATCGTCGCGATGACGGGATGACGCGCCAGACATGCCCCGAATGACCTATCCATGGTTATCGATCTTCCTGACCGTAAAAGCGCTGATCGCTTAGCCCCAGCTTGCCGGGGTTAAGGATGTTCTGCGGATCCAGTGTGCGCTTGATCGTGCGCAGCACCTCGAACGCGCCGCCCAGCGATTCCTGCATGTACGGCGCGCGCAACAGACCCACCCCGTGATGGTGGCTGAGCGCGGCATTATATTTAATCAGCACGGCGTTGGCCGCATCCCAGGCCGCGCGATACCACTGGGCACGCCGCTCCACCTCGACTTCGCCGCGCAATGAAAAGTACAGGCAGGCACCGTCGACATACGCGTGCGACTGATGCGCGGAACCGGCCAGCGTGCCGGGCACCGCGTTTACCGCCGCCACCACCTCTGCGTAGATGGCAGGCAGGTCGCTCCAGCGGCCTGCCATTTCCAGCGTGTCGGCGACGAACCCCGGGCTGCGCTTGAACCCTTCGGCGCTCTTGCCGGTCAGATAGCGGGTTTCCAGCCAGCGTTCGAAGACCGCCTCGCCATCCATTTTTTCGCCTAGCTCCTTGCACACGCCCTCGCTGATCTCCATCACGGCGTCCACGATCTGCCGCGCCCCTTCGTCGGCCACCAGCAGCACGTTCAAGTCCGGGCGGTTGAACTGCACGCCGCTTTCCAGTTCGTCGTACAGCCGCAGCGCCGCCGGATTGGCGCCTCGCTGCATGATTTCGCGGCACGCGTCGAGACCGATGGCGAACGTCTTGAAGCCATAGGCGATGGCGCGGCCATAATCCGGCAGGCGATGCAGCTTCAAGCGCAGCCGCACGATCACGCCCAGCGTGCCTTCCGAGCCGATGAAGACCTGTTGCAGGTCGGACCCCACCGCCGCGCGCGAGTACCCGCCCACGGTGATCAGGCTGCCATCGGCCAGCACCACGTCCATGCCGAAGACCATGTCTTCGATCTTGCCGTAGCGCGTGGACAATTGGCCCGCGCCGCGGCACGCCGCCCAGCCGCCGACGGTACTGATGCCGAACGACGACGGCCAATGGCCCATCGTCAGGCCATGCTCTTTCTGGATCGTTTCTTCGAACACATCGCCGAACATGCCGGCCTCGACCTCGACGATCTGGCTTTCACGGTCTATGCCGATCAGTTTGTTCAATTGGCAAACGTCCAGCACGATGCCGCCACGCACGGGCAAGGCAGCGCCCGTGACGTTGCTGCGGCCGGCGGACACGGTGACAGGAATGGCGTCCGCGTTGGCAATGCGCATCACGGCCTGCACCTGCTCTACCGTCGACACCTTGACGATCACCGCCTGCGGGGTGGCGGGTTTGCCCCCCGTTTCCGACACCATCGATGCCGCCCACCAGTCTCGGGTCCAGGCCACGACGTTGGCGGTGTCGGTCAGGACTTCGTCCGCCACGTGCCGCAAGGCGTCGATCCGCGCCTGCGGCACGCGTACCGGATCGCGCTGCATTCCGGGCTCGGAGCCGGTCACGCTGAGTGCCGCCGCATAGGCGGGCGGCGTGTGCGCGCCCACGACGTAATTGCCGCGGTTGTAACCGCGCTTGATGGCTTCTTTGCTGATCATTCCTTGTCTCCCATGAGTACGGATTTTTCGTGTTTGACGGCAGCCAGGTAGTCATTGACCTGCTGCGTGATGTGTTCGGGCGCAAGGCCCAGTTCGGCTTGCAGGATCTGCCCCACCCGCGCCGCGGCCAGCGCCGATGCGTCGCGCGCCATCAGGCGGGCGCGCATCCGGCGGGACAGCACGTCCTCGACCGTCGCGGCCAGCTCATGGCGCACGGCGTAGAGGGCTTCGGCCTCGGTATAGGGCAGGCCCTGGACAATGGGCGCCTGCAGCGCTGGCGACGCTTGCATCAAATCGCTGACAAAGCGCGCCTCGGTGCCATAACGTTCGCCCAGATGCGCCGACATGCCACCTGAGGCCACGATGGCCTGCGGGTCATACCCCGCCGCCCCCAACAAATAGGCCTTCTTCGTCTGGCAAGGGTTGCGCTGGCCAATGACCTGCTGCGCGGCGTCGATCGTCTGCTCGGCCATGTGCCGCGACGTGGTCAGCTTGCCGCCCACGATCGTGACCAGGCCATCCGCCCCCACGCGAATTTCGTGGTTACGCTTCATCTCCAGCGTCTTGCCGCCGGCCGGGCCGACCAGCGGGCGGCAGCCGGCGATGCTGCCCACGACGTCCTCGGGCTGCAGGTCCGTCTTCAATGCGGAACGCGCGCCTTCCAGCAGGAAGTCCAGTTCGCGGCGCGTGCAATAGACATCGTCCAGATCGCCTTCATAGTCTTCGTCCGTGGTGCCCAGATAGGACACGTTGCCCCAGCGCGTAATGGTCGCGCGGCGGCTGCGGCCCGGCACCGGAATGGTGACCGTGCAATCGTTGCGCACCTTCAGCCAGGGCACGGCCACGTGCACGCCTTTGGCAGGGCGCACCTGCAACGCGGAGGCATCGCCCCGCTTCGCTCCGCTCCAATCGCGCAACCACACACCCGTCGCCATGATGACCACGCCAGCGCGCGCGCGAATCTCTTGCTGACCGGCCTGCACGATCACGCCGTCCACCTTGCCCTGGGCGTTGCGCGTCACCTCGATCGCCTTCGCGTGATTGATGACCGTCGCGCCATGAAAGGCGGCCGTGCGCGCCACGGCCAGGGTCAGGCGGGCGTCGTCCACTCGCGCATCGAAGTACAGGAACCCGCCTAACAGCCCCTCTTCCTTGAAGGTCGGGCAATGCGACAGCACTTCCGCGGCGGTCAATTTCTGATGCAGGATGCCTTCGCGCCAGCCGCCCGCCATGTCGTAGGTCCACAGCAGACTTTCAAAGGCCTTGGCCAGGCGCTTGTCGAACACCCCGTCCCGCTCCAGGATCGGAAACAGGAATGGCAAGCGCTGCACCAAATGCCGCGCGTTACGGCGCAGCCGCTGGCGTTCGTGCAGGGAATGGCGCACCAGGCCCAGGTTGCCCTGTTCGATGTAGCGCAACCCGCCATGCACCATCTTCGATGATTTGGACGATGTGCCCGACGCGAAATCGTCCTTCTCGATCACTGCCACGCGGTAGCCGCGCAGACTGGCGTCCAAGGCCGCATACACGCCGGTAATGCCGCCACCCACGATCAGCATGTCGTACTGCTCACTGCCCAACCTGTCCAATTGCTCTTGCCGCATCAGACGTAATGGCTCGGTGTTCGTCATATCGGCCCGGTCCTTCCTGGGCTTTCTGGATAGCCAACCGATCATTTGTGCAACGCCTCCTCTTTTTCCTGCTTGAACTGTCTGACATGACCCAATTCAGATCCCACCCGCGCGTGCCACAAGGCCCGTCGCCGCGCACGCTCATTCGCGTCGATGGTCGGTTCGAATACCGCGTCGGTCGCGATGGTCTGGCAAGCCTCGCGCAGCGAGGGCCACAACAGTCCGGAGGAGCCCGCCAGATACGCAATGCCGCGCAGGCTGGCCCGGTCCGATTCCTGCATGCGGCGGATGGGGATGCCGATCAGGTCCGCCTGGATCTGCAGCAAGGGATCGCTGCACGACAAACCGCCGCCCACCACCAATTCGGACACCCGCACACCCGACACGGCTTCATCCGCCTCGATGCAGCTGGCCACGGAATGCGCGATGCCTTCCAGAATGGCGTAGGCAACGTCGGCCTGCGTCGTCGCCATGGATACGCCGGTAAGCGACGCGCGCGCGGCTGCCTCCATCCGCGGAACGCGCAGTCCCGTCAGCGCCGGCACGAACGTCACCCCTTGCGGGGAGCTCACCGTGGCGGCCAGCGCACTGATCTCGCGCGCATCCGCGAACCACTTCAGCTTTTCGCACACCCAATTCAGGGCCGAGCCGGTTGTGGCCACAAACGTCTCGACGGCAAAATGCGACACCCCGTGCTGGCGTCGCGCGGTCATCGTCAACGACCCTTCGGACAGGCCGGAATTCACAGGCGGCTCGGGCCCGATGATCAGGTCCACGAAGCTGCCCGTGCCATGCACGCACATCGCCTGCCCGCGTTCCAGGCACCCCAGGCCGATAGCGCCCGCATGCTGGTCGCCCGCCGACGCCAGGATCGGCACGTCGATGCCCAGCACGTCTGGCCGCGTCCGCCCGAAGTCGTCCGCATCCTGCCGCAAGGCGGGCAAGAGCTCGAACGGAAAGTCCAGCGCCTGCGTCCACTCCAGGTAGTAGCTGTGATCCGCCAGCACATAGGCCCCGGCCGACGTGGCGTTGGTCGGCGTGGTCACGACCTCCCGCCGCTGCGAGAAATGCCACAGCAGCCAGCTGTCCACCGTGCCGAACGCCAGGCGTTTCTCACGCCAGGCCTGCGCCACTTGCGGCGTGTCCCGCAGATGGCGCGCCGCCCAAAGATAGAGCGACCGCACGCCCACAGGACGGCCCACGCGATCCCGCAGGCGCACATCCCACTCGGGCGCCAATTGGTCCAGCTCGTCCACGAAACGCGTGTCCTGCCAGACCATGGCCGGCACCAGCGCGGCGCCCGTCTGCGTGTCCCACAGGACGGCCGTGGCGCGCTGCGTCGCCAACGCCAGCGCGGCGATGCGCTGCCCTGCCCGTTCCGCTTCCGCAATGGTGGCCCGGCAGACGCTGATGGTCTTTTCCAGGATCTCGTTGGCGTCCTGTTCGACGACGCCAGGCCGGGGCGTCTCGACATGCAGCGTCAGATACTCCAGGCAGGACACATGCCCGTCGGCGGACACGGTGGCCGCCCGCGTGCCGGACGTGCCCTCGTCGATGGCCAGAATCACATCGGTGTTTGTCATCGCGCAGCTTTCCCAATGGCGGGGTCCAGGGAGGCCAGGGCGACATCGTCCTTGAACTGCGGCGCGCCGGCTTCCGTGTCGGGATTGATGGTGGTGCGGGTGGGGTCCCACTTGATCACAAAGCAGATGATGCTGGCGATCAAGGGCACGACCGACAGGATCAGGAAAGTCCTTTCCAGGCCGTAGTTCTCGCGGAAAATCGGAAACACCAGCAGGCCGATCGCCGCGCCGGTGGACCCCAGCGCCCCGATGATGCCGTTGGCACCGGCCCGCAACTCGCTGCGAAATGACAGCGACGACAGGCTCTTGCCATTGGCGCCCGGGCCGCCGGAGTGGAACAGGATGAAGAGCGACGGCAACGCGACCGCCAGCCACAGCGGCATTTGCCCATGGAAAGTGCCCAGCACGAGCAGGATCACGAACACCATCGCGAAGCCGAACGCCGATGCGCGCCGCAGGCCCAGTTTGCGGCCGATGTAGGGTGACAGGAAGCCGCCGAAGATGCCGAAGATGTTGAACACCAGCGCGCCGATCGTCGCGTAGATGAAGTCCTTGCCGAACAGCGCCGCGCTGATCAGCGGAAGATACCAGCCGACGGCAAAGTACTGGATCGACTGGCCGATCTGCACCGTGGCCGCCAGGATCGTGCGCGGCAAGTACACCCCGCGAAAGATCAGCAGCACGTTGGCCAGCCCGCGCTTGGCCTGGTTGGTGACCGGCACCCGGTCCGCCAGCGGCGCGGCGGCAAACGCCTGCCCGTAGATCCGCGTCATCGCCTGCGCCGCCTGCTCGACCCGTTCCTTGCGCGCCAGCCAGATGGGGCTTTCGACCATGTAGCTAAGCTGCAGCACCAAAATGACCATGGCGAAAACTGCGGTCGCACCCACCGAATAGCGCCAGATCGAGTCGCCCACGTCCCATGAAAAGAACAGCATCGCCAGCAGCAGGTTCGTGCACACGGCCGTGTACCACATGCCCTGCCAGGTATTCAGGCGGCTCTTGAACTTGACGGGAGTGAACTCGGCCAGCACCGCCATGGCGATGGCGAAGTCGATGCCATACGCCGCGCCCACAAAGAAGCGGCCCGCCAGGATGACTTCGAAGTTGGGCGCGAACATCACCAGCCCGGCGCCGATCACCGCCAGGAACTTGGCGATGATCAAGGGACGGATGCGCCCCCAGCGGTCTGCCATCCACCCGCCGATGGGGTTGAACGCAATGGCTACCCAGGAGGCGAACGAAGTCATCAACGCGACCTGGCCCGCCTTCAGGCCCAGATCTCGGGTCATCGGCCCCAAGCCCGCGCTCAATGCCGAGTTTGCAAACGCATCCAGGAACAGTCCGCCCAGCGCCAGCCACCAAATCAGGCCAGCGCGGCCGGCAATGCCGGGGCGGGAATCGATAAAAGCGATGACATCGTCGATGCCACGTATTTTCACGGTCGATGATTGCACAGTCGTCTCCTCTTGGAATTATTTCTGTAAGAGGTCGACGCAATCTGCACGCGATAAAAGACCACCTTACAGATGGTCTTTTATCTAAATCTGTGCGGTGACTTTATGGGCTGCGCGAGGGGGTGTCAAGCAGATTGGGCATCAGGACAAACCCTGTCCCGATGGGTTTTCCGGGTGCGCCAGACGGGCAGCTGATGGCCCTGTGGAAAGCGGTATCAAGGTATGCAAGAGGCAAATCGGGCAGCCGTGTTGGCCGCCCTTTGTCGGGTGCTGATTATCTCGGGTCAGGCGCCCATCAGAATGCCGAGGCGGCTATTCCAGGTATCGCCATACGCTTTACCGATGACGGGAATGTGGATCAACGGTCTTTTAAGGTCGTTGGTGGAAAACGCGAAATGAACATTCCTGAACGCCAGTCCGCCATTGCCGGAAACCTCGGTCCATTTCAACTGCCACTGCCTGATGTATGAAAAGTCGAGGACCTCGCCCGGATCCTTGGCCCCCGACACCATGCAGAGTTTTCGAGTTTCAGGATCAAACGCAATGACAACTTTCTTGGCCTTGTCGCTAAGAATCAGTTCGCTGTCGACATTGGTTTCGGGGAAAGACGTGCCGAGTCGCTGGTTGTGTTCGCGAAACTTCGCCAGCAACGCTTTATGCCGCTTTTGTTGACGGTGGATTGCCCAGGCGATCAGAGCAACGATGGTTACGACAATGGAGATTAAATCAAACATGGCACTGTTTTCCCTTGGCCTATGGAAGCTGTATCGGCATTAACGGCAACCGGAGCGGAAAACTTGAGCGTCGCGTTGCGTTGGTTCAATGCTTTCCAGGCTTCGCTATTACCCGGGATCGAAGGACGCGGAGCCGCTGTTTGAACGTCCGCCTCGTAGGAAGACGTGCGCGGACTGTACGGATAACGCGATTTTTGGAACGGCCGTTGCGTGACGCCGCAACAATTAACGTGGCCGTCAGCTAGCCCGGCGTAGCCTGATTCGACGGCACCGCGAATCGCCGGGCACTGGAAAACAACGAGGAGACAAGCATGAGCACATTCGATCCGGATGGGCGCCGGCGCTTCCTGCGCCAAGCCTGTACCGTAGGCGCGGCCGGCACGCTGGCGGGCCATGCCCTGGTCAGCCTGGCCGCCCCGGCCACCGTCACGCTACCTTTCGCGAACGGCGAGCGCGACTTGATCGCCTACCCGCAGAAGCGCCCCCTGATCCGCCAGACCTCACGGCCGCCGCAGCTGGAAACGCCGTTCGAGGTGTTCAACGACAGCGTCATCACGCCCAACGATGCGTTCTTCGTGCGCTACCACCTGGGCAACATTCCCACAGCCATCGACCCCGCTACCTACCGGCTGCGCGTCGGCGGGCTGGTAGGCACGCCATTGGAGCTGTCGCTGACCGACCTGAAGCAGCAGTTCGGTGACCCCGTCGAGCTGGTAGCCGTCACCCAATGCTCCGGCAACAGCCGGGGTTTTTTTGAACCGCGGGTGGGTGGAGGCCAACTGGGCAATGGCGCGATGGGTAACGCCCGCTGGGTGGGCATTCCGCTCAAGCGCGTCCTGGAAATGGCCGGCATCCAGGCCGGCGCCCGGCAAATCACCTTCGAAGGCCTGGACCGGCCCGTGCTGCCTGGCACCCCGGAATTCGTCAAGGCGCTGGACGCGGCCCACGCCCTGGACGGCGAAGTCATGCTGGCCTACGCCATGAACGGCGAAGACCTGCCCATGCTCAATGGCTATCCCGTGCGGCTGGTGGTGCCCGGTTATTACGGCACCTACTGGGTCAAGCACTTGGCCGACATCAAGGTGCTGAACACCGAGTTCGACGGCTTCTGGATGCAGAAGGCCTACCGCATTCCCGATAACGACTGCGCCTGCACTCCGGTGGGCAAAGCGCCAGAAAAAACGCGCCCCATCGGCCGCTACAACGTGCGCAGCTTCATCACCAGCCTGGCCGACGGCGCCCGCGTGGCCAAAGCCCAACGCGTGCCGGTGCGCGGCATTGCCTTCGACGGTGGCCGCGGGATTCGCGACGTGCAATTTTCGGCCGACGGCGGCAAGACCTGGCGCGCCGCGGCTCTGGGCGAGGACCTGGGCCGCTATTCCTTCCGCGAGTGGCACGCCGACTTCACGCCCGAGCAGGCCGGCGCCTACGCCCTGAAGGTCCGCGCCACCAATACGGCGGGCGAAACCCAACCCGTGGACCCGCTGTGGAACCCGTCCGGGTACATGCGCAACGTGGTCGAAACCGTGCGCGTCGACGCTGTGTAAGGAGCCCCCCCATGACCCGCCCCGCCCGTCGTCATCCCCACGCCCGCCTGGTCAGGCTGGCCATCGCCCTGGCCGCTATTTCTGCCTGCGCATCCGCCGCCGCCCTGGACATCCAGCTCCCCCCGGAAACCGCAACGCTGCACCCCGGCACCGGCGTCGGTGCCCAAAGCGCGGCCCTATGCCTGATGTGCCACTCGGTCGATTACCTGTCGTCGCAGCCGCCGATGCCATTGGGTTTCTGGGATGCCGAAGTCAAAAAGATGGTCGGCACCTACGGCGCGCCCATTCCGGCCGAGCAAGTGCCGCTGATCGTGCAGTACCTGAATCAAGCCTATCCCCCGCCCCCGCCTGCCGGGTCTCCCAAGCCCTGAGGCCTGGTTTCCCCGGCGCCGCCCTTGCTGACGTTGCCGCGCCATCGGTCCCCGCGCTTGCGGAAAGTGCCCGATTCGTCCCCGTTTGGCGTAGATCCCTGGCGTGGATTTGGCGTGGGGACGTGGCGCTTTATGGGGGGATGCCTGAATGGGGGATGCCTGAATTGGAGGCAAAAGAAAACCCCCGGCGCATTCGAGCGCTCGGGGGTTTATGACATTGTCGGCGCAACACCAACCCACGGCCAAACAACGGCCAAACAACGTCAGGCAATATGTGGTGCGAAGGAGGGGACTCGAACCCCTACACCTGTTACGGCGTCAGGACCTAAACCTGGTGCGTCTACCAATTTCGCCACCTTCGCTAAAGGTCAAGCCCGCTATTGTAGCTTGCTTGTTAAAATCTTGCGTCATGAATCCGCGCCTCGATGCTTTACACCCCTACCCGTTCGAAAAACTGCGCGCGTTGTTGGCTTCCGCCAACGCGCAGCCGGACGGCCTGACGCCCATCAATCTGTCGATCGGCGAGCCCAAGCACGCCGCGCCGGAACGTATCGAACAAGCGATCCGTGACCACATGGGCGGGTTGTCCGTGTACCCCTCCACCAAGGGCGACCCGGCGCTGCGCCAGGCGATCTCTGGCTGGCTGGCGCGCCGCTACAGTATCCCCGCCCCCGACGCGGACACGCAGGTGCTGCCGGCCCTGGGCTCGCGCGAGGCGCTGTTCGCGTTTACGCAGACGGTGATCGACCCGTCGGCGGGTTCGGTGGTCATCTGCCCCAACCCGTTCTATCAAATCTATGAAGGCGCCACGCTGCTGGCGGGCGCCACGCCCTACTTCGTCAACGCCGATCCCTTGCGCAATTTTTCCAGCGACTGGCACCAGGTGCCGGAGGATGTCTGGAAGAAGACGCGGCTGGTGTTCGTGTGCTCCCCCGGGAATCCGGCGGGCAACGTCATGTCGCTGGACGAGTGGGAAACGCTGTTCAAGCTGTCCGACCGCCATGGCTTCGTCATCGCGTCGGACGAGTGCTATTCCGAGATTTATCTGGATGAAGGCAACCCGCCCCTGGGCGGCCTGCAGGCGGCACGCCGCCTGGGCCGGGACGACTACCGTAACCTGGTGGCGTTCTCAAGCCTGTCCAAGCGCTCCAACGTACCCGGCCTGCGCTCGGGCTTCGTCGCCGGCGATGCCGCCCTGATTGGCCGCTTCCTGCTGTATCGCACGTATCATGGCAGTGCGATGAGCCCCCTGGTGTCCGCGGCGAGCGTCGCGGCCTGGTCCGACGAAGCGCACGTGAAGGACAACCGGCGCCTCTACCGCGAGAAATTCGACGCGGTCGTGCCTATTCTTGAAAGCGTACTGGACGTGTCGCGCCCGCAGGCGTCTTTCTATCTATGGGCGGCCACGCCGGGGTCGGATACGGCCTTTGTGCGTGACCTTTACGGCCGCACCGGTGTTACCGTTCTGCCGGGCAGTTTCCTGGCGCGGGAAGCGCATGGCGTGAATCCCGGCCACGGCCGCATCCGTATTGCGTTGGTGGCGCCTTTGGCTGACTGCGTGCAGGCAGCCGAACGCATCGCCCATTTTGTACATACTTCTGTTTGATCAACCTTTAAAAGCTGAGCCGCTATGACTCTCGACCTGCAGACCACCATCGAACAAGCCTGGGAAGACCGGGCCAACCTGACGCCCGCCGACGCCAGCGCCGAAGTGCGCGAAGCGGTGGAACACACCATCGACGGCCTGGATCTGGGCCGCTTGCGCGTGGCCGAGAAAATCAATGACGACTGGGTGGTCCACCAGTGGATCAAGAAGGCCGTGCTGCTGTCGTTCCGCCTGAGCGAAAACGCCATCATGGGCCAGGCCCCGCTGCAGTTCTACGACAAGGTGCCGCTCAAGTTCTCGGAATATGGCGACAACGCCTTCAAGCAAGGCGGCTACCGCGTGGTGCCGCCCGCCGTTGCCCGCCGTGGCGCGTTCATCGGCCGCAACGTCGTGCTGATGCCCTCCTACGTGAACATCGGCGCCTACGTTGACGAAGGCACCATGGTCGACACCTGGGCCACCGTCGGTTCGTGCGCGCAGATCGGCAAGAACGTTCACCTGTCGGGTGGCGTGGGCATCGGCGGCGTGCTGGAACCCCTGCAGGCCAACCCCACCATCATCGAAGACAACTGCTTCATCGGCGCCCGTTCGGAAGTCGTCGAAGGCGTGGTCGTGGAAGAAAACTCGGTGTTGGCCATGGGCGTGTTCCTGTCGCAAAGCACGAAGATTTTTGACCGTGCCACCGGCAAGATCACCTACGGCCGCGTGCCGTCGGGTTCGGTCGTGGTGCCCGGCTCGCTGCCGTCGGCCGATGGTTCGCACAGCCTGGCTTGCGCTGTCATCGTCAAGCGTGTCGACGCGCAAACGCGTGCCAAGACCAGCATCAATGATCTGCTGAGGGCGTGATGAGCAGCACGACCGCACGGCCGCCCGAAGGGCGTGCACCCTCCCCTGGGGAGGCAGCCGCAACGCGGCAGGAGGGCCAACCATCCGGAGCCGTTCTGGATCTGGTCAAGGACCTGATCGCCCGCCCGTCGGTCACGCCGGCGGACGAAGACTGCCAGGCGGCGTTGGCCGCCCGGCTCGAGCGCATCGGCTTCACGTGCGAAACCATCGCACAGGGCGGCGTCACCAATCTGTGGGCCCGGCGCGGAAACGCCGCGCCGCTGACCGTGTTCGCCGGCCACACCGATGTGGTGCCTCCGGGTCCGCGCGAAAAGTGGGACAGCGATCCGTTCGTGCCCACCGAACGCGATGGCTGGCTGTACGGTCGCGGCGCGGCCGACATGAAGAGCTCGATTGCCGCCTTCGTGGTGGCGGCCGAGGAATTCGTGGCGGCCCACCCGCAGCATGGCGGTTCCATCGCACTGCTGATCACGTCCGACGAAGAAGGCCCGTCCATCGACGGCACCGCCATCGTCTGCGACGCGTTGAAAGCGCGCGGCGAAAAGCTGGATTACTGCATCGTCGGCGAGCCGACCTCGGGCGACGTGCTGGGCGACACCTGCAAGAATGGTCGCCGCGGCTCGTTGTCGGGCAGGTTGACGGTCAAGGGCATCCAGGGTCACGTGGCCTACCCGCATCTGGCGCGCAACCCGGTGCACCAACTGGCGCCGGCGCTGGCTGACATCGTCGGCATCGAATGGGACCAGGGCAACGAGTATTTCCCGCCCACGACGTTCCAGGTGTCGAACCTGAACTCGGGCACGGGTGCAACCAACGTGGTGCCGGGCGAAGCCGTGGCGCTGTTCAACTTCCGTTTTTCGACGGCCAGCACGCCGGAAAGCCTGAAGGCCCGCGTGCATGCGGTGCTGGACAAGCACGGCCTGGAATACGACCTGGACTGGGAATTGGGCGGCGAGCCTTTCCTGACCCCGCGTGGTTCCCTGACCGATGCGCTGGTGCAGGCGATTCACGCTGAAACCGGCGTCACCGCGGAACTGTCCACCACCGGTGGCACGTCCGACGGCCGGTTCATTGCCAAGATCTGCCCGCAGGTGATCGAGTTCGGGCCGGGCAACGCCACGATCCACAAGGTCAACGAGCGTGTCGAAGTGGCTTCGCTGGATCCGCTTAAGAACATCTATCGGCGCACGTTGGAAAACCTCCTGCTGGATAAGTGAAACTGCCCCGCGCTTCGTCGGATCGCGACGGCGCGTGGGGAAACGAAACTGCCCCCTCCCAAAGGGGGCGTTTTCCCCTTGGGGTAACCCAGCGGGAAAAAGGTCTAACTATGTATCAATCCGCCCGCCAAGAATTGCTGACCCTGCGCGACCTCATCCGTTATGGGGTGTCGCGATTGAACGGCGCCCAGGTGGCGCTGGGGCATGGCAGCGACAACGCCTGGGACGAGGCGGTCTACCTGACGCTTCACGCCCTGCACTTGCCGCTGGACACGCTGGAGCCGTTCCTGGACGCGCGCGTGGTCCGCGAAGAGCGCGACCGCGTGCTGGACCTGCTGGAGCGCCGCGTGACCGAGCGCGTACCCGCCGCTTACCTCACCAACGAGGCCTGGCTGCGCGGTCATCGCTTCTACGTGGACCAGCGTGTCATCGTGCCGCGCTCGCCCATCTCGGAACTGCTGGACCAGGGCTTGGCGCCCTGGGTGCAGGACGCGACGGCGGTGGAAAACGTGCTGGACATGTGCACCGGATCCGGTTGCCTGGCCATCTTGTCCGCCCTGGCCTTCCCCTACGCCCATGTGGACGCGGTGGACGTGTCGGCCGATGCGCTGGAAGTGGCCCGCCGCAACGTGGACGACTACGGCTTGCAAGACCGGCTGGACCTGCACGAAAGCAATCTGTTCGACAGCCTGCCGGCCCGCCAATACGACGTCATCATCTGCAATCCGCCTTACGTGAACAGCGGCTCCATGGATGTGCTGCCCCAGGAATACCGGCATGAACCGCAGCTGGCGCTGGCTGGCGGCGAAGACGGCATGGACCTGGTGCGCCGCATCCTGGCCGCGGCTCCCCGATACCTGACGCAAGACGGCGTGATCGTGCTTGAAATCGGTCACGAACGCGACTTCTTCGAAGCCGCCTTCCCGCAGTTATCCCCCGTGTGGCTGGATACGGAAGAGGCGTCGGACCAGCTCCTGCTGCTTACCCGAGACCAACTGACCCTGTGATACGCGCTACTGGATTGACCCTGCGCCGCGGTACGAAAGTGCTGCTCGACGGCGCTGAATTCGTCGTTCATCCGGGTGAACGCGTGGGCATCGTGGGCAAGAACGGCGCAGGCAAGTCCTCGCTGTTCGCCCTGCTGACCGGCGCCCTGGACCTGGACGCCGGCACCGTGAACCTGCCCGTCGGCTGGCGCATCGCCAGTGTCAAGCAAGAGCTGGACGCCGACGATCGCCCTGCCCGCGAATTCGTCATTGACGGCGACACGCACCTGCGCGAACTGCAGGCGCGCCGGGCCGCGCTGACCGACGAGCAAGGCACGCAGATCGCGGAAGTGGAAGCCGCGTTGGTGGAAGCCGGCGCCTGGAGCGCGGCCTCGCGCGCGGAACAGCTGCTGGCCGGCCTGGGCTTCAAACCCAACGAATGGATGTTGCCGGTAGAGAGCTTTTCCGGGGGCTGGCGCATGCGCCTGGCCCTGGCAAGCGCGCTGATGGCGCCGTCCGAATTGCTGCTGCTGGACGAACCCACCAACCACTTGGATCTGGACGCGATGTTGTGGCTGGAGAAATGGCTGGGCGCCTATCCGGGCACCGTCATGCTGATCTCCCACGACACCGAATTCCTGGATGCGGTGGCCAAGTCCATCCTGCATTTCGATCACGCCAAACTCGTGCGCTACCGCGGGGGCTATGGCGATTTCCTGACGCAACGCGCCGAGCGCCTGCGGCAGACCAACATCGCCTACGAACGGCAGACCCGCGAAGCGGCCCGCCTGCAAGGCTTCATCGACCGCTTCAAGGCCAAGGCAACCAAAGCCAAACAGGCGCAAAGCCGCGTCAAGGCACTGGCCCGCATGCAGGTGCTGGCGCCCCTGCATGCTGAAGCCGGCATCGACATCCGCATCCCCTCGCCCGATCAGGTGCCGGACCCGTTGCTGACGCTGGAGCACCTGTCCGCGGGCTACACCGATGCGGCGGGCAACGCCGTTCCCATCCTGCGCGATGTCACCTTGATGGTGCGCGCGGGCAGCCGCGTCGGCGTGCTGGGCGCCAACGGCGCGGGCAAGAGCACGCTGATCAAGACGCTGGCCGAAGAGATCCCGGTCCAGGCCGGTGAACGGCGCGCCTCGCGCGGCCTGGCCATCGGCTATTTCCATCAGCACCAGTTGGACATGCTGGACGTCGACAGCACGCCGATCGCGCACCTGGCGCGCCTGGCGCCGGAGACCCGCGAACAGGAACTGCGCAACTACTTGGGCGGTTTCGGTTTTTCGGGCGATACCGTCACCAGCAAAGTCGGACCCATGTCGGGCGGCGAAAAGGCGCGACTCGCGCTGTCTTTGATCGTCTGGCAAAAGCCCAACCTGCTGCTGCTGGACGAGCCCAGCAACCACTTGGACGTGGAAACCCGCGAAGCCCTGGCCGCCGCGCTGGCCGACTTCGGGGGCAGCATGCTGCTGGTCTCGCACGATCGGCACTTGCTGCGCACCACCGTGGACAGCTTCTGGATCGTGGCGGACGGCGCGGTTCGCGAGTTCGATGGCGACCTTGAGGATTACCGCGACTGGCTGGCCGCCCGCAACGCCGGGGAACGCGCGGAAGCCGCGCGTGAAAACGCCGAAGGCAGCGAACCCGTCGTGGACCGCAAGGCGCAGCGCAGGGCCGACGCCGAACAGCGGCAACGCCTGTCCGCCTTGCGCAAACCCCTGGAATCCAGGCTGGCCAAGGTCGAGTCCGAGATGGAAAAGCTGCGGGCCAAGCTGCACGCGCTGGACGCCGTGATCGCTGATCCGGACCTGTATTCGGATGCACGCCGCGCGGAACGCCAGAAGGTCATGGCCGAGCACGGCGAACACGGCAAGCGCATCGACGAGCTGGAAGAGCAATGGCTCGAGATCCAGGGATCGCTGGAAGAAATCGATCAAAGCGAAGCCTAGAACGAGCGTTGCCCGGGCGGCGGGCCTGCCCCGCTGCCCGCATCGGTCTATCTATTAATAATAACCATTATCATTTATACTTCGTCGCGAAATTGACTCCATCTGGCGCCGGGCGCCAGCGACATGTCTACGCTTTCGGACGTATTCCTTCGCCACTACCGCGAACTGCTTGGCTTTCTTTCGATGCGCACCGGCTCACGCGACGTGGCGCAGGATTGCGCGCAGGACACTTGGATCAAGCTGGCGGAATTCAACGACCGCACCCGTCCGGACAATGACCGGGCTTATGTGTTCCGGGTCGCCGCCAACATCGCAACGGACTGGCACCGCCGCCGCACTCGCGAGCTGTCCGCCACCGCGGATTACGCCGCCGCGCAGCCCGTCGCTCATGCCCCCGACACCTACGACGTGGCGTCCGCCCATCAAACCCTGCGCCGCCTGGAATCCGCCCTGCTCGCCCAGCCGCGCCGCAGCCTGGACGTCTTCGTGCTGCACCGTCATGAAGGCCTGACCTACCGCGCCATCGCCGAGCGCTTCGCGATTTCCGTCAGCGCGGTTGAAAAGCACATGATGCGCATCCTGCTGGCCTGCGATCTGGCGCTGGCCGACTGATGGCCACGCGCACGCGCCCGCTCGACCCGGTGGAAGAAGCCTCGCGCTGGGTGATCCGGCAAAGCGAGCAGCGACTGGACGACGAATCGCATGCCGCGTTCGAAGCCTGGTACCGCGCCGACGCCCGGCACGCCGCGGCCTACGACCGCCTGTCGCGCCTATGGCGCCGCATGGGCGAGATCGACCGCGGCAAGCTGGCCAAGCGGCCTGCTCGCAAGTTGCGCGCCGCCGCCATGCTGGCGATGCTGACGGCCGCGTTCGCCGGGTGGTTCGGGTCCACCGATCCCCGGGCACAGGCCGACTACATCGCCGATGTCGGCTTGCGCAACATTACGCTGCCAGACGGCTCCACGGTCGTGCTGGATGCGCACAGCGCGCTGGCGCTGGACTATGCGGATGGCCGCCGCCAGGTCCGCTTGCTGCGCGGACGCGCGCAGTTCGAACCCACGCCCCAGCAGCCCGGCATGGCGCCGTTTTCAGTCATCACCCGCGATGCCTCCACCACCGCATTGGGCACGCGCTTCACGGTCGACCTCGCGAACGGCGGCACGCGGGTCGCGGTGCAAGCGCACCAGGTCGCCGTGCGCTGCCTGCCGTGCGTGGACGAACAAGGGCTGACCTTGTCTGCAGGCGAAGCGGCGCAAGTATCCGCCGCTGGCGTCAAACGCGATGCCGAGACCGGCGCGGCGCAGCCCCCCTGGACCCGCGGCCTGGTCAGCTTCAACGACGTGCCGCTGCAAACGGCGGCGGACGCGTTGGCGCGCTACAGCGCCAAACACATCCTGGTGCTGGGTCAGGCAGCCAAGGCCCAGCGCGTATCGGGCACCGCGCTCGTCGCCGACCCGCTGCGGGCGCTGGAGCTGCTGCTGGCGCAGACGCCGGTCCGGGTGACCGAACTGCCCGGCCTGCTGATCTTGCGCTGACTGTTGTGCTGACTGTTGCGCGGACAGGGACACGCCCCACAACCAATCGGTAAATGAGAATCGATATAAATTATTCATCGAAAAATCGATGAGGGGTTTGGGCGGTACCAACGTCCTACGGCTGACATTACTGCTTAGGACTTCCGCATGTCTTCCCGCTTTCCCACGCGCCGACTTCCCGTTGCCGCCGTCGCCTTCTGCGCCGCGCTGACACTGGCCCACCCGGCACAGGCCCAGACCCGCGCCACGGCTGTTGCCTTCGACATCCCGGCCCAGCCATTGGGCCCTGCCTTGCTGGCCCTGGGCCAGCAGGCGAAGCTGGAAGTGTCGTTCGTGCCAGCGGCCGTCGCCGGCAAATCGGCGCCCGCGCTACGGGGCACCTTGTCGCCGCTGGATGCGCTGGACCAGTTGCTGCGCGGCTCCGGCTTGGCGCTGCGCGGCGACGGTCCCGGCCGCTACATCATCTTCGTCGACAAGACCAACCAATTCTCCGCGTTGCGCCTGGAAGCGGTGAAGGTGTACGGCGAACACAATGACGAACGGGTCTACAGCCAGGAGGAAATCGCAACCAAGCCGACCGGCAACCAGGACCTGACGTCACTGGTGGCGACCCATCCCGCCGTGCGCACGAATACGCCGGCCAACGGATCGACGAACCGCGGCTCGATGAATGTCGAGGACATTTCCTTCCACGGTTCCAGCCCTTATCAAAACCTGTTCCAGATCGACGGCATGGACGCGACCAACCGGGTCGACCCCGCCAGCAAGAATCTGAATTTGCAGATCGCCAATATCCCCAGCAACACGCAGTCCTATTTCGTCGACACGAATCTTCTGGGTGAAGTGCGCGTGATGGACAGCTTTGTGCCCGTTGAATATGGACGTTTCACGGGAGGCGTGGTGGACGCGCGCCTGCGCCGGCCATCAGGCGAAAACCACTTGCAGTTGGACTATCGCTGGAACACGTCGAAGATGACCCAGCAAAAGATCGCCGAGGGCGACGAAACGGGATGGGGCCAGGGCAAGCCGGGATTCTCTCCGGAATGGAAGAAGCGCTTCTACACGGCCATCGGCGACATCGCGATCAATGACAAGACGGGCGCGGTGCTGAGCATGTCGCGGCGCGAATCCAGCATCCGGCGCTGGAACATGGGGGTGGACGGCGATCAGCCCACGCAAGGTGAAGACAACTACAACGACCGCATCGACAACTTTCTGGGCAAGTTCACGGTACGGGCGACGGCGGACACCATCTCGGACCTGACGCTGAAGTACAGCGACCGCCGGGAAACCCTGTCAAGCGACACCTTCCGCGACACGCAATGGGACAACACCCATGCGGCGCGCGGCGTGGGCTGGAACCTGGACCACGCGTTCCAGGGCGGCCGGGCTTCCCTGCAGGCCGGCTGGGACAACGCGCTCAGCAACCGTTCATCCGACGCCACATCGCTGGTCACGCACAAGTTTCCATCGATACCGTTGTACGTGACGGGCGGCTACGGAAAAGAGCAGAAGGAACAGGACACCTGGACGCTGAAAAGCCGCGTCGACCTGGACCCGATACGAACGGGGCCCTTCACCCACACGCCGTATGCCGGCGTGGATCTGCAACGCGTGGGGGTGAATTTCGAGCGCTTCAGCGATTCCTATTCGTACATCGCCACACACGCCGCGGATGGCTCCGAACGCCAAAGCAGCAAAGTGCATAACCTGCGCGGCACCGTCGCAACGAAGTACAACACCGCTTCCTTCTACGTATCGGACCGCGTGGAGCTGGGCCGGGTGGCCTTTACCGGCGCGCTGCGCTATGACCGTGAGACCTTCCTGGGCAACGCCAACCTGTCGCCGCGCACCCGCCTGGACTGGGACGCGTTCGGCAACGGCAATACCGTGATCAGCGGCGGTTGGGCGCGTTACTACGGCTCGGACGTGCTGAACATCGCCCTGGAAGAACGCATCAACACCCTCAGGCGCCAGGTATTGGACCGCAACGGCAATCCGGTGGCGGACGGATCCAAGCCCTACTACGTGTCCTACGAAGGGTTGCGCACTCCTTACGACGACGAATGGGCCCTGTCGGTCAGGCAGCGAATGGGCAGCATCGAAGGGACGGCGGCATACGTGCATCGCAATGGGCGCGATCAGGTCAGCAAGGCAGGCAACAGCGTCCAGGGTTATCGCTATCTCAACGATGGCCAGTCCACCACGGACACTCTCAGCCTGACGTTGCGGACGCTGGAACCTTGGCATCTGATGGAGACCCGTTGGACCGCGCGCGCTGACTGGAGCTATCAAAAACGGAAGGTCAACGCGGACTTGGTCGAAGGCTATGAGGGCTCGGCCCGCGACCCGGATGAGTACATTCTTTACGACGGCGAGCGCATGCGTGCCATCGATCTTCCGCCTACGTCGTTCCATCAGCCCAGGAAGGCCTCGCTTTCCTTGACGGGCATCTGGCCCAGAGCCGGACTGACTTGGGACAACAGCCTCCAGTGGCGCAGCTCGCGCATGACCTCCGTCTATGTGGGTTACGGTCCGCGCCCCGAATCACTGCAAAGCTACCGCAGCGCCCGCCTTGCCTCGTACTGGACGTGGGACACGCGCCTGATCTGGGAGCCCACCTTCGCTCGCAACGTCGCCTTCACGCTGGATGTCTTGAACGTGTTGAACAAGACGCCGGCCATCACCGCCACCAACCCGAATCTGACGACCAACCGAAGCACCTACCAGGTCGGCCGCGAGATCTGGGTGCAAGCCAGCTATCGCTTCTGATGCGCCGCGCCTTCCTACGCCGCTGCCTGGCCGGGGCGGCTACCGCCGTTGTCCTGGCCACCGGCACAATTCCCGTCGCGTTCGCCGATAGCGCCCCCGCCCCTGCATGCCGCGATGGCGATACCTGGGACATGGCTTGTCTGCGCGAGCGCTATGCCGGCCCCCCGGCTCGGTGGCCGGCCCCAACCATCGATCCCGGTATCACGTGGACGGAATGGACCACGGTGCCGCCCGTGGACGCGCCGCCGCAGTCCTGGATGGCAGCGAATGCCGGGCGCGATGAACTGGCGCGCGATGTCCGGAAACCCGAGATCGTGGCGCTGGGGCAGATGCTGTTCTTCGATGCGCACTTGTCCCGCAAGGGGCAAGTGTCTTGCGCGTCCTGCCACATGCCACAGCGCGCGTTCAGCGATGGCCGTCCGTTGGCGCTGGGAGAGGACCGGCTGATGGGCAGGCGGCGGTCGCCCTCCTTGCTGGCGTCGCCCTTCGCGCCCCGCCTGTTCTGGGACGGACGCGCCGACACGCTGAAAGCGCAGGTGCTGGGCCCGGTACAGGATAGCCGCGAGATGAATCACGACTTGGCGAGCGCCATCGCGCGCCTGCAGGGCTTGCCGCCCTATCCCACGCAGTTCTTGAAGGCGTTCGGCCCCGCAGCGGAAGACACAGCGCCGGACTCGGCCCCCGCATCCATGTCCAACCGAAGCGTCGTCGACAGCGACCGGTTGGCGCGCGCCCTGGCGGCCTATGTCGCCACCCTTCGTCCGCAAGCCTCGCGCTTCGACGCCTTCCTTCTGGGAGACCAGACCGCCCTGAACGATAGGGAACTCCAGGGCATGCATCTGTTCCGCACGCAAGCACGCTGCATGAACTGCCATAGCGGCGCGATATTGACGGACCACCAGTTTCACAACATTGGCCTGTCGTTTTATGGCCGGCGTAATCAGGATCTGGGACGCTTCGAAATCACCCGCGACCCGGCCGACCTGGGCAAATTTCGCACGCCCAGCCTGCGCAACGTCTCGCAGGGAGGGCCGTGGATGCACAACGGCCTATTTGCCGATCTGAAGGGGTTGCTGCGGATGTACAACGCGGGCATGGGCCGGGACGCTGCGCCCGCCGATCCGCCGGATCCGTATGCACCGCCCAAGTCCAGGCACATCCGGCCGCTGGATCTCAGCGCGGACGACATCGACGCCTTATTGGCGTTCATGAAGGTCTTGTAGGGAAAGGGAAGGGGGGGCCCCAGGGC
>NZ_JBHFII010000014.1:230574-235158 GCF_057334215.1 Achromobacter maghribensis
GCCCCACCCCCCCCCCAGCCTGGCATTACGAGTACGGACGCTCGCGCAGGCGGGTATGGTGGTCGACCACGGTGTCGATCACTTCGCGCAGGATGGTTTCAGCCAACGCGGGCGGCACGCCCGCCTCTTCAGCCAACCGGCGAATGCGTTCCACCTGCTGGGATTCCCGATCGGGGTCCACCAGGTCCATGCCGTGGTTGGTCTTCAGTTCGCCGATCATGTCCGTGCAACGGAACCGCACGCCCAGCAGCAGCATGATCTGCTGGTCGATTTCATCGACCTCGGCGCGCAGGGACGCCAACTCGGCTTTCGGAGAATCGTTGTGGGCCATGTTTAACCTTGAACAATATCGAGTTTGGCGATACCCAGCGCCAGGGTCTTGGCACCGACGTCGCGGAACTGGATTTCTGCCTGGGCGTCCTGTCCTGCGCCGCTCAAGCCAATAATCGTGCCATCGCCAAACCGCGCGTGATGCACGCCCTGACCCACACGATACTGCTTGTCGCCCACCGTCACACCGCTTGCGATGCCGCGCGGTTGACGCGGCGCAATGGTGTTGGTGGCCTTGCGTCCAAAGGCGTCGCCGCGGTTGCCCCCGCCCCAGCCGGCGCCCGTGCTGCTGACCGGCGCCAGGCCGGCCTTGGGCGACAACCATTTCAGGTGTTCTTCCGGGATCTCGTCCAGGAATCGCGACCGCATGGCATAGCGGGTCTGGCCATGCAGCATCCGGCTTTGGGCAAGACTGATGTACAGCCGTTGCCGCGCGCGCGTGATCGCCACGTACATCAGGCGGCGCTCTTCTTCCAGCCCGGACTGTTCCAGGATGCTGTTCTCGTGCGGGAACAGGCCCTCTTCCAGGCCGGTAATGAAGACGGCGTCGAATTCCAGCCCCTTGGCGGCATGAACCGTCATCAGCTGAACGGCGTCCTGGCCTTGCTGGGCCTGGTTATCGCCGGCTTCCAGCGCCGCATGCGACAGGAAGCCCGCCAGCGGCGTCAGGCCATCAGAGGCCACGATGGGCGCGTCGACCACCCCCGGCATCAGCGTGGACGAGGTGGCCTGTTCAGGCACCACGCCAGCAGGCATGCCGTCGTAGTTCTCTTCGGAAGCAAACACGGCCGCGGCCGTGATCAATTCGTTCAAGTTCTCGAGGCGCTCGGCGCCCTCGCGCTCGGCTTTGTAATGGGCGTTCAAGCCACTGGCTTCGAGCATGTGCTCGACCATTTCCGGCAGCGGCAGGTCGCGCGTTTCTTCGATCAGGCGATGGATCAGTTGGGCGAACTGGGCCAGGTTGGAGCCCCCCTTGCCGCCCACCAGCGCCACCGCCGCATACAGGCTGGTGTCGTGCGCGCGGGCCGCGTCGGCCAATTGTTCCAGCGTGCGCGCGCCGATGCCGCGCGTCGGGAAGTTGACGACGCGCATCCACGATGTGTCGTCGTTGGGGTTGGCCATCAGCCGCAGGTACGCCAGCGCGTGCTTGATTTCCTGGCGCTCGAAAAAGCGCAGGCCGCCGTAGACCTTGTAGGGAATACCGGCCGAGAAAATGGCGTGTTCCAGCACGCGCGATTGCGCGTTGCTGCGATAGAGCACGGCGATCTCGCGGCGCAGGCTGCCGTCATGGATCAGCGAACGGATTTCGTCCACGATCCATTGGGCTTCCATGCCGTCCGACGGTTGCTCGATGACGCGAACGGGTTCGCCTTCGCCCTGGTCGGTCCACAAATTCTTGCCCAGCCGGCCGCTGTTATGGCCGATCAGCGCATTGGCGGAATCCAGGATGTGGCCGAACGAACGGTAGTTCTGTTCCAGCCGGATCACGGTGCCATGCGCATAGTCGCGCTCGAAGTCGGACATATTGCCGACGTTCGCGCCCCGGAAAGCGTAGATGGATTGGTCGTCGTCGCCCACGGCGAAAATCGCCGCTCCGCCGCCTGCCAACAAGCGCAGCCACTTGTACTGCAGCGTATTGGTGTCCTGGAACTCGTCGACCAGAATGTGACGGAACCGGCGCTGATAGTGCTCGCGCACCGGCGCATTGCGCGACAGCAGTTCGTAGGCGCGCAGCAGCAGCTCGGCGAAGTCGACCACGCCTTCGCGCTGGCATTGGGCTTCGTAAAGCTGGTAGATCTCGATCAGGCGGCGGCGATGGGCGTCATAGGCTTCGACGTCCTGCGGGCGCAGGCCCTCTTCCTTGGCGCCGTTGATGAAGCGTTGCACATCACGCGGCGGGTACTTTTCGTCGTCGACGCCGTTCGCCTTCATCAGGCGCTTGATGGCGGCAAGCTGATCAGTGACGTCCAGGATCTGGAAGCTTTGCGGCAGGCCGGCATCGCGGTGATGCGCGCGCAGCATGCGGTTGCACAGGCCGTGGAAGGTCCCGATCCAGAGGCCGCGCGTATCGATCGGCAGAATCGCCGACATGCGCGCCAGCATTTCGCGGGCAGCCTTATTGGTGAACGTGACCGCCAGAAGCCCAAAAGGCGAAGCCTGGCCGGTTTGAATCAGCCAGGCCATGCGGGTAGTGAGTACCCGGGTTTTCCCGCTGCCCGCCCCGGCCAAGACCAGGGCGTGCTGCGGTTCTAACGTTACTGCGGCGCGTTGTTCAGGGTTTAGCTTCTCTAGCATCATGCCGCGTAGCGGCGCAGATGTTGAGCAAATTGCTCGAGCCCGGCGATGCCGCTTTGCTGGGCGCGCTGGCACCAGGCCTGCAAGTCATGGAGGAGCTGTTCGCTGCTGGCGCTGGAGCTTTCCCAGATGCGGCCAAGTTCACGGCGCATCTGTACCAGGGTCGACAGCGACTTGTTCTGGGCGATGGCCTTGTCCACGGCGGCAAGCTGTTCAGGCTGGAGGATGTCCTCGTTGCGGTGGATGGCGCGGCGCACCTGATGCAGCTTGGTATAGCCGCATTCAGCATTGCCTTCCTGGCGCGAGGCCTTCAGCTTGCTCAGTTCTTCGCGAGCGGCGCTCTTGATCACGTCCGCATAGCGGGCCATGACTTCGTAGCGGTGCGTGATCACGCCTTGCAGCGTGCGCAGGTCGATGCCCGTGCGGGTGTCGTCCAGCTTCAGCTTGGGGGCAACCTTCTTGATCTTGGCCAGGCCGAAGAACTTCAGGATGTTGATGTAGCACCAGCCGATGTCGAATTCGTACCACTTGGCCGAGAACTTGGCCGACGTGCCGTGAGCGTGGTGGTTGTTGTGCAGCTCTTCGCCGCCAATCACGATGCCCCACGGGAACACGTTGGTGCTGGTGTCCGGGCTGTTGTAGTTGCGGTAGCCCCAGTAGTGGCCGATACCGTTGACGACGCCGGCCGCCCAGAAGGGGATCCAGGCCATCTGCACCGCCCACACCGTCACGCCCATCGCGCCGAACAAGGCGACGTCGATAGCCAGCATGGACAGCACGCCCCACAGGCTGTGCTTGCTGTAGACGTTGCGCTCGAGCCAGTCGTCAGGCGTGCCGTGGCCGAACTTGGCCATGGTTTCCTTGTTGTTCGATTCTTCGCGATACAGCTCCGCGCCGCGGAACAGCACCTTCCAGATGCCGAACAGCATGGGCGAGTGAGGATCGCCTTCCTTTTCGCACTTGGCGTGATGCTTGCGGTGAATGGCGACCCATTCCTTGGTGACCATGCCGGTCGTCATCCAGAGCCAGAAACGGAAGAAGTGCATGACAGCCGGATGCAAATCCAGACCGCGGTGCGCTTGGCTGCGATGGAGAAAAACCGTGACCGCAACAATCGTGATGTGCGTCACGACAAGGGTGAATACGACGACCTGCCACCAAGTGGCTTGGGTCAGACCGCCGGCAATGAAGGAGAGGATGTAATCCATAAAGCTGTTATGAGCCTCGCTTGAGAAGTACCTGAAGTTTAGCTTACCTTTGTCTTCTTATGACAAGGGAGTTTCAAAATAGTTTTTGAGCGAAATCAAGGACTAAGCCCCGGTTTCGGGACAAAAAACCCACTCTCGCGGCCCTTTCAGGTAGAGCGCGAGGCCGAGCCTTGCGGACATCCGGCGCCTGGGCCGGCTACCCGATGAAGGTGGGGGGTATTCGCAATGGCACCAGGTTTTGGCTACATTTCGCTACGAAAGTTCCTGCCAGCAAGGGGATTTCGTCTTGAATGCGCCACGTTGGCGGCGCACACTTGCCGCCCTTCCTGCTGACCAAATTGTCTCTTTTGCCCCACTGATGTTGCCGAAAACAATCCGACCCTTTTTATTTTCAGCCCTGTCGACGCTGGGAATCGCGTTGTGTGCGCCCACGTTCGCGCAGACGATGAAGTCGGGCGACGTCGTCGTGCTGGCTTCGTACTACGAGATTCGAGGGTCGGATTGCCTGGCGCTGCGCGCGCCACGCGTGCAGATCACGCAGAACCCGACACTGGGCAAGGCCAGCGTCATGCAGACGCGAGGCCAGTCCAGCGATTCCGGTCGTTGCGCCTATCGGCCGGTGGCGGTTTCGCAGGTGGTCTACCAAGCGGACCGCCCCGGGTCGGACACCCTGGCCTGGGAAGTGAAGTACCAGAACAAGACCCTGGGCACGCGCCGGTTCAGCGCGACGGTGGGCGTCACGCCCGCGCCC
>NZ_JBHFII010000014.1:235178-243242 GCF_057334215.1 Achromobacter maghribensis
TCCCTGAGCCGGCGCGCACCAAGCCGGAATCAGGCCGGCTTGTCTTCCTTGGCCGGTTCGGCCTCGGGGACGAGGCCGGCATCCACCATGTCGTCACCGGCGTCCGCCGCCTCAGCAGTTTCCGCCGTGGCGTCAGCGGTTTCCGCCGTCGCGTCAGCCGCGCCCTTCTTTTTGCGCTCGAATACCGCGGCAAAGAAGCCGTCGGTGCCATGCACGTCGGGGCGCAACTGCACGTAGGGGCCTTCGAGCTTCAGGGTTTCACAACGCGCCGCCAGGATCTCGGCGGCATCCACGCGTTCGAAATCGGGATGGCTGGCCAGGAAACGCTCGGCCTGAACCTCGTTTTCTTCCGCCAGCAGGCTGCACGTGGCATACACCAGGCGGCCACCGGGCGCCACGCAACGCGCGGCGCTGTTCAGGATGCGTTCCTGCAGCCGGCCCAATTCGGCCAGGGCCTCCGGGTGCTGGCGCCACTTCAGGTCGGGATTGCGGCGCAAGGTGCCGATGCCGCTGCAAGGGGCGTCGACCAGCACGCGCTGCGCCTTGCCTGCCAGGCGCTTGACGCGGGCGTCGTTCTCGCTGTCGATGACGACGGGCACCACGTTGGACAGGCCGCTACGCGCAAAGCGCGGCTTGGCGCGAGCCAGGCGCGCCGCGGACACGTCGAAGGCGTACAAACGGCCGGTGGAACGCATCAACGCCCCCAGCAGCAATGTCTTGCCGCCGGCGCCGGCGCAAAAGTCGATGATCATTTCGCCACGGCGCGGTGCAACCAGCAGCGCCAGCAGCTGGCTGCCTTCGTCCTGCACTTCGATGCTGCCATTTTCAAACTGCGGCCAGCGATTGATGGCCGGGCGGCCTTCCATGCGGATGCCCCAAGGCGAAAACGGCATGGCGACCGGTTCGTAGCGGCCAGCGCTTTGCTGCAATTCCGTCAGCATGGCGTCGCGCTCGGCCTTCAGCGGATTGACGCGCAAGTCCAGGCTGGCCTGGCGGTTCAGCGCTTCGACCAGGGTTTCCGGGCTGTCCATCAGGCTCAGGCGTTCGTCCAGCCAGTCCGGGATGCTGCCGCGTACCGCTCGGGGCAAGGTGGACAGATCAATCTGCGACACGCGCTTGAGCCATTCGGCTTCAGCGGCGTCCATGCCCTCTTCCAGCGCTTCGGCGCCCAGCGTGGCGTTCAGGCCCAGGATAGCCAGGCGACGCGAGGCAGGCCCCACGCCGCTTTCGCCGAACTGGCGGTACCGGCGCAGGTGGCGCAGCACGTCGTAGACGGCCTCGGCAACCTCGGAACGGTCACGCGCACCCAGGTTCGGATGATGACGCAGCCAGTGCGACAGCGCGGAGTCGGCCGGATAGGTCCATTGCAGGATTTCACCCAGCACGCGCTGCACCTGATCGATGCGGATCGCCGCGTACGACTGGCGCGGACGGTTGAATTGCGGCTTCTGCGACGCCGCTTCGCGGTTGCCGTTCGACGACGCATCGCCGCGCGGGCCGTCATAGGAAGGACGGCCCTGGCCTTGACCTTGCCCTTGGAATTCCCGGCGCTCCGAACCATAGGACGCGCGTTCGCCGCCGCGGCTGTCGCCACGCGGGCCATTGCCGTATGACGGACGCGAATCCGGACGGGCCCTGCCCCTGCCCTTGGTATTCCCGGCGTTCCGATCCATAGGACGCGCGTTCACCGCCACGGCTGTCGCCGCGCGGGCCGTTGCCGTACGACGGACGCGAATCCGGACGACCCTGGCCTTGCCCCTGCCCTTGGTATTCCCGGCGTTCCGACCCGTAGGACGCGCGTTCGCCGCCGCGGCTGTCGCCACGCGGGCCATTGCCGTATGACGGACGCGAATCCGGACGACCCTGGCCTTGCCCCTGCCCTTGGTATTCCCGGCGTTCCGACCCGTAGGACGCGCGTTCGCCGCCGCGGCTGTCGCCACGCGGGCCATTGCCGTATGACGGACGCGAATCCGGACGACCCTGGCCTTGCCCCTGCCCTTGGTATTCCCGGCGTTCCGACCCGTAGGACGCGCGTTCGCCGCCGCGGCTGTCGCCACGCGGGCCATTGCCGTATGACGGACGCGAATCCGGACGACCCTGGCCTTGCCCCTGCCCTTGGTATTCCCGGCGTTCCGACCCGTAGGACGCGCGTTCGCCGCCGCGGCTGTCGCCACGCGGGCCATTGCCGTATGACGGACGCGAATCCGGACGACCCTGGCCTTGCCCCTGCCCTTGGTATTCCCGGCGCTCCGACCCGTAGGACGCGCGTTCGCCGCCACGGCTGTCGCCGCGCGGGCCATTGCCATAAGAGGGGCGCGAATCCGGCCGGCCTTGGCCTTGGCCTTCACGGCGGTCCGAATTGTAGGAACCCCGCTCGCCGCCACGGCTGTCGCCACGCGGGCCGCCGCTGCGGTTCTCGCCGCGAGGCGCGTCGTAGGACGGACGCGGCGTCGGCCGGCCTTGGTCCGCGCGGCGGTCGCCGCCGAAGGAACCGCGCTCGCCGCGGTTTTCCCCGCGGTTTTCCCCGCGGTTTTCTCCACGCGGCGCGTCGAACGATGGGCGTGGCGCCGGACGACCGGCGTCGCGGCCGGGACGCTCGTCGCGCGCGCGGTCGTTGCGGTCACGCTGGGGCGCTTCGCGGGCATCGCCCTTGGGACGCGAGAAGAAGGACCGACCGTCGCGCCCTTCGGAGGCGGCCCTCGGGGTGCCTGCCGGACGAGAACGCGGAGATTGGGGTTTAGTCATGGTGTGTTCCAGTGGGGCGGAGGAGTTCCGCCCGGTAAAAGCGATTCAATGCGAGCGATTCAATGCGAGCGATTCAATGCGAGCGATTCGGTACGATCCGGGGCCGCTCAAGCGGCCGGCGACCAGTTGAACAAACGCGCGGGGTCGCCCTGCACGTCCACCCGGTGGTCGCTTGTCAGCGTAACCCGGCCTTCGGCCAACCAGCGCACGGCGGCCGGAAAAGCCTGATGTTCCACTGCCAGGACGCGATTGGCCAGCAGTTCCGGCGTATCGCCGGCCAGGACCGGCACGCAGCCCTGGGCGATGATGGGGCCGTGGTCCAGCACCGGCGTGACGAAATGCACCGTGCAGCCATGCACCCGAACGCCCGTGGCCAAGGCCTGGGCATGCGTGTGCAAGCCGGGAAAGGCCGGCAGCAACGAGGGGTGGATATTGACCAGCCTGCCTGCATAGTGGTTGACGAAGCCCGGCGTCAGGACGCGCATGAAGCCGGCCAGGATGACGTAGTCGGGCGCGTAGCGGTCGATCTCCGAGGCCAGCGCGGCGTCGAAGGCTTCGCGGCTGGCATAGTCCTTATGGTACAGGGCCGCCGTGGGAATGCCCTGGGCGGCCGCCCATTCCAGCCCACCGGCGTCTGGCCGGCTGGCGATGACGGCCGCGATGTCCGCCGGCCAGCCTTCGTTGCGGCACGCTTCAGCCAGCGCCTGCATGTTGCTGCCCCGCCCCGAGATCAGGATGACGAGGCGGCGTTTAGACATTTGTGTTTCCGGCAAGATAGAAGAATCCAAAGATGTAGCCCCCAGGGCGCCCGCCGGGGCAGGCGTTGCTTGACGCAAAAAGGCTTGTCCACCGCCATTTCCCGCGCCGGAAATACCGTGCGCGAATAAATGGTTGGGGGATTAGAACAAACCCCGAATCCAAAATTGTAAACTCTCGCTCGTGAAACCATCGCTGCGCATCTACCGATCCCTGCCTCCGCCCGACCGCCGCGCGCCTTGCGCGCTGACGATCGGCAACTTCGACGGCGTCCATCGCGGACATCAGGCCATGCTGGCGCGCGTCTGCCAAGTCGCCCGTGAACGCAGCCTGACGCCTGCCGTCATGACCTTCGAGCCGCATCCGCGGGAGTATTTCGCCACCCTGAATCAACGCCCCGAGCTGGCGCCGACCCGGATATCCGGGCTGCGCGACAAGCTGGCGGCGCTGGCACGCTACGGCGTGTCCCAGGTCGTGGTGGAACGCTTCAACGCCCGGCTGGCCGAGATGTCGGCCAACGCTTTCATCGAGAACCTGCTGGTGCAGGGGCTGCAAGCCAAATGGCTGCTGGTGGGCGAGGACTTCCGCTTCGGCCACAAGCGCAGCGGCGACATCGATCTGCTGCGCGAAGCCGGCATGCGCCACGGTTTCGAGGTGCAGACGCTGGCGGACGTGACCGACCAGCAAGGCCACCGGATATCCAGTTCCGAGGTCCGCACGGCGCTGGCCGTGGGCGACCTTGACCGCGCCCGCCACCTGCTGGGGCACCCGTACCACATCAGCGGCCACGTGATCCACGGCCAAAAGCTGGGCCGGACCCTTGGTTTTCCGACGATGAACCTGCGCGTGGCCGAGCGCTGCGCCGCCCGGTCGGGCATTTATGTGGTCCAGGTCTATGGCCTGGCCGAGCGCCCCCTGCCCGCCGTGGCCAGCCTGGGCGTACGCCCGACGGTCGAAGACCGCGGCCGCGTGCTGCTTGAGTCGCACCTGCTGGACGATACCGTCGACGCTTACGGTAAACTCGTACGCGTCGAATTCCTGCACAAGCTGCGGGACGAAGAAAAATTTCCTGACCTCCCTTCCCTGACTGCCGCCATCGCCGAAGACGCGCGAAACGCGCGCGCCTATTTTGCCGTTCATGGACTATAAAAAGACCCTCAACCTGCCCGATACCCCCTTCCCCATGCGGGGCGACCTTGCCAAGCGCGAGCCCGCCTGGATTTCGCAGTGGGAGGAAAACCACGTCTACCAGGCGATCCGTGCGGCCAGCCGCGGCCGGCCCCGCTTCGTGCTGCACGACGGCCCGCCCTATGCGAACGGCGACATCCACATCGGCCACGCGGTCAACAAGATCCTGAAGGACATCATCGTCAAGAGCCGCAACATGGCCGGCTATGACGCGCATTACGTGCCGGGCTGGGACTGCCACGGCATGCCGATCGAAATCCAGATCGAAAAAAAGTACGGTAAGCACCTGCCCGTGGCCGAAGTGCAGTCGAAGGCTCGCGCTTACGCGCTTGAGCAGATCGACCGCCAGCGCAAGGACTTCAAGCGTCTGGGCGTGCTGGGCGCCTGGGATCGCCCGTACATGACGATGAACTTCAGCAATGAAGCCGACGAGATCCGCGCGCTGGGCCGCATCCTGGACAAGGGCTATGTGTTCCGTGGCCTGAAGCCCGTGAACTGGTGTTTTGACTGCGGTTCGGCACTGGCCGAAGCCGAAGTCGAATACGCCGACCGCGTCGACCCCGCCGTTGACGTCGCGTTCCCGTTCGCCGAACCGGCCAAGCTGGCCGCGGCTTTCAAGCTGGCATCGGTGGATGACGGCGCCATCGTCATCTGGACGACCACGCCCTGGACCATCCCGTCCAACCAGGCGCTGAACGTACACCCGGAAATCGAATACGCGCTGGTACGCGTTTCGCCTGCGCCCAAGTTCGGCCCGCTGCTGCTGGTGGCGAAAGACCGCGTTGAAGCCTGCCTGAAGTCGTGGAACCTGGAAGGCGAGATCATCGCCACCGCGCCCGGCGAGGCGCTGTCCGAAATCGAATTCCGCCATCCGCTGGCGCAATTCAACCCGGCCTACGACCGCCGCGCCCCCATCTACCTGGGCGACTACGTCACGGCTGACTCGGGCACGGGCGTCGTGCACTCGGCCCCCGCCTACGGTATTGAGGACTTTGTGTCGTGCAAGGCGCACGGCATGAAGGACACCGATTTCATCAGCCCCGTCATGGGCGACGGCAAGTACGTGGACAGCCTGGCGCTGTTCGGCGGCCTGTCCATCTGGGATGCCAACCCCAAGATCGTCGAGGCGCTGACCGAAGCCGGCGCGCTGATGCACGTCGAAAAGCACAAGCACAGCTACATGCACTGCTGGCGCCACAAGACGCCGATCATCTACCGCGCCACCAGCCAATGGTTCGCCGGCATGGACGTGGCCCCGAAAGACGGCGGCCCGACCCTGCGCGAATCGGCGCTGGCCGGCATCGAAGCCACGGCCTTCTACCCCGCCTGGGGCCGCGCCCGCCTGCACGCCATGATCGCCAACCGCCCCGACTGGACCCTGTCGCGGCAGCGCCAGTGGGGCGTGCCGATGGCCTTCTTCGTGCACAAGGAAACCGGCGAATTGCACCCGCGCACGTCCGAACTGCTTGAACAGGTGGCGCAGCGTGTCGAGCAAGGCGGCATCGAGGCTTGGCAAGCGATCGAACCCCGCGACCTGCTGGGCGACGAGGCCGATCAATACGAAAAGAACCGCGACACGCTGGACGTGTGGTTCGATTCGGGCAGCACGCACGCCACGGTGTTGGGCGGCAAGGACGGCGAGTTCGCCGGCTCGCACGGCGCCGAACTGGGTTGGCCCGCCGACCTGTACCTGGAAGGATCGGACCAGCATCGCGGCTGGTTCCATTCGTCGCTCTTGACCGGCTGCATGCTGTACGGCCAGCCTCCCTACAAGGCGCTGCTGACGCACGGCTTCGTGGTGGACGGCCAGGGCCGCAAGATGAGCAAGTCGGTGGGCAACGTGATCGCCCCGCAAAAGGTGTCGGACTCGCTGGGCGCGGAAATCCTGCGCCTGTGGGTGGCGTCCACCGATTACTCGGGTGAACTCTCCATCTCGGACGAGATCCTGAAGCGCGTAGTGGAAGGCTACCGCCGCATCCGCAACACGCTGCGCTTCCTGCTGGCCAACGTAGCCGACTTCGACGCGGTGTCGCAATCCGTGCCTTACGGCGACCTCTTCGAGATCGACCGCTATGCGCTGGCGATGACGGCGCAGATGCAATCCGAAGTCCAGGCCAACTACGAACGCTACGACTTCCACCCGGCCGTCTCGCGCTTGCAGACGTTCTGCTCGGAAGACCTGGGTGCGTTCTACCTGGATATTCTGAAAGACCGCCTGTACACGTCGGCTCCCGGCAGCGTGGCGCGCCGCTCGGCGCAGACGGCCCTGCTTGATATCACGCAGACGCTGCTGAAGCTGATGGCGCCCATCCTGTCCTTCACGGCCGAAGAAGCCTGGAAGGAACTGGTTGGCTCGGCGCTGAAGCACCAGGCGGATGCTGCCCGCACGACGATCTTCACCGAGGTCTATCACGCGCTGCCGCCGTTTGCCGACGCCGACGTGCTGACCGCCAAGTGGTCGCGCCTGCGCGCCATCCGCGCCGACGTCCAGCGCAAGCTGGAGGAAGTGCGCACGGCGGGCGACATCGGTTCGTCGCTGCAAGCGGAAGTTGACCTGTACGCCAATGGCGACGACCAGCAATTGCTGGCCAGCCTGGGCGACGACCTGCGCTTCGTGCTGATCGTCTCGCGCGCCACCGTGCACGCAAGCGAAGGCGAGACCCGCATCGAGGTCACGCCGTCGACCCACAAGAAGTGCGAGCGCTGCTGGCACTGGCGCCTGGACGTGGGTCAGGACGCCGAGCACCCCGAGATCTGCGGTCGCTGCGTGTCGAACCTGTTCGGCTCGGGCGAAGCCCGGGACAAGGCTTGAGCATGGCCCGCCCCTCCGATTCGGGAGTGACGGGCACGTCACCCGCCCGCGCCGTTCCGGCGCGCGTGGGCGGCTGGCTGGCCTTGGCGCTGTTGATCATCGTGCTGGACCAGTTGACGAAGGTGTACTTCAACACCTCGTTCCAGTACGGCGAGCGGGTCAACGTCTTGCCGGTCTTTGACTTCACGCTGCTGTTCAACCGGGGCGCTGCGTTCAGCTTCCTGGCGTCCGAGGAAGGCTGGCAGCGCTGGCTGTTCACCGCCCTGGGTATCGTGGCGGCCGTGGTGATCACGATCATCCTGCGCCGCACCCATGGCCAGCCGCGCTTCAGCCTGGCGCTGACGTTGATCCTGGGCGGCGCCATCGGCAACGTGATCGACCGCGTGGTGTACGGCCACGTGGTGGACTTCCTGCTGTTCTACTGGAACGACTCCTACTTCCCCGCCTTCAATCTGGCGGATGTGGGGATCACCTGCGGCGCCGTGCTGCTCGTGCTGGACGAACTGCTGCGGGCTCGCAAGAAGCCGCAAGCCTGACGGCGGGGGGGGGGGGGGGGGGGGGGG
>NZ_JBHFII010000014.1:243299-252195 GCF_057334215.1 Achromobacter maghribensis
CCCCCCCCCCCCCCCCGCCCCTTCACACCGCGTTTTGTCCCATTTGATCCCCCCTGAACGCATCGCGAACGGCGCAATGCCGCAATGCAGAATAAAATCACCCTCCATTCCTCGTTTTCACGGCGCTGACCCGCCGCCACGCCCCCATGCTCGATCTCGCCCGCAAACGCATCGTCCTCGGTCTGACCGGGGGCATCGCCTGCTACAAAATCGCCGAGCTGGTGCGGCGCATGACCGAACAAGGCGCCACGGTCGATGTGGTAATGACCGAAGCCGCCACGCACTTCATCACCCCCGTCACCATGCAGGCCTTGTCGGGCCGGCCGGTCTTCGTGGACGCCTGGGATGCGCGCGTGCCCAACAACATGGCGCATATCGATCTGACGCGCGGCGCGGACGCCGTGCTGATCGCGCCCGCCAGCGCCGACTTCATGGCGAAGCTGGCGCACGGCATGGCAGACGACCTGTTGTCGACGCTGTGCCTGGCGCGCGCCTGTCCCCTTCTGGTGGCGCCCGCGATGAACCGCGAGATGTGGGCCAATCCGGCCACGCAGCGCAATGTGGAACAGTTGCGCGCCGACGGCATCAGCGTGCTGGGCCCGTCGGCCGGCGAGCAGGCCTGCGGCGAAACCGGCGATGGCCGCATGCTGGAAGCGCATGAGCTGCTGACTGACCTGATCGCCTTCTTCCAGCCCAAGCTGCTGGCCGGCCGCCATGTGCTGCTGACGGCAGGCCCCACGTCCGAACCCGTGGACCCCGTGCGCGTGCTGAGCAACCGCTCGTCGGGCAAGACCGGCTATGCGCTGGCCCGCGCCGCCCGCGAAGCCGGCGCTCGCGTCACGCTGATTACGGGCGCCACGTTCCTGCCCGTGCCGCGCGGCGTGACGGCGCTATCGGTCATGACCGCGCGCCAGATGCACGACGCCGTGATGGCCAGCGCGGCCGATGCCGACATCTTTATCGCCGTGGCCGCCGTGGCCGATTGGCGCGTGAAGAACGTCAGCACGCAAAAGCTGAAGAAAACCAGCGAAGGCGGCGGCGCGCCGCTGATGGAATTCGAACCCAATCCGGACATCCTGGCCGAAGTGGCCAAGCTGGAAAACGGCCCGTGGTGCGTCGGCTTTGCCGCTGAAACCGAAAAGCTTGCCGAGCATGCCGAGGCCAAGCGCGCGCGCAAGGGCATTCCGCTGCTGGTGGGCAACCTTGCGCACAAGGTCATGGACGCGGACACCACCGAACTGGTGCTGTTCGATGAGCAAGGCGCGCATCCGTTGCCGGCAGGCGACAAGCTGGATGCGGCACGCCGGTTGATCGCCGAAATCGCGGCAAGGTACCCGGCGTAGGGTACGCGTGGGGCAGCGGGGATGCCGGAATTATCCGCCGGCGTGTCCCGGCACCGCCCCACCCGCCCAGCTTACTGCTCCAGGCTGATATTCGCCGCCTTGACGATATCGGCCCACTGCTTGCGGTCGTTTTCCAGGAACGCGCTGGTCTTCTCGGGCGTCATGCCCGTTACCGGCTCCGAACCCAGGCCCGCCATTTTCTCGATCAGGCCAGGCTGCTTCAATACGTCTTGCAGCGCGTCGTAGTAGGCCGCCAGCACGTCGGCGGGCAAGCCTGCCGGCGCGAACACGCCTTGCCACGTCGGCATGTCGAACCCCTTCAGGCCTTGTTCGTCCAGCGTGGGCGCGTTGGGCAATTGGGGCGCGCGCTTGATCGACGCGACGGCAATCGCCTTTACCTTGCCTTGCGAGGCCAACGGCGCAGCCGTGGAGATGTTGTCCATCGTCATCGCGATGTGGCCACCCAGCAGGTCGGTGATGACCGGCGCCGCGCCGCGATAGGCAGCGTGCGGGACCTTCACGCCCATCTTGTACAGCATGGTCTCGGCGATCAGATGGTTGGAAATGCCCACGCCTGCCGTGCCGTAAGTGGCCGTCGGCGTCTTCTGGAAATAGTCCTTGAGTTCGGCCAGGTTATTGGCCGGGACGTCCTTGTTCACGATGACCACGTTGGGCTGCACCGCCGCCAGCGTGATGGGCGTGAAGTCCGTGGGCTTGTAGTTCGTGCCCTTGGGGTTCAGGACGTGCGTGATGGCCATGGAACCGGCCGCGGCGATACCAATGGTGTAGCCGTCGGCGGGCGACTGCGACAGCCGATACGCCATGATGTTGCCGCCGGCGCCAGCCAGGTTTTCAACGACAACGGCCTGGCCCAACCGCTGCGACAGCGGTTCGGCCAGCAGACGCGCCAGCGTGTCCGCGGAACCGCCGGGCGCGAAGCCCACCAGCAGCCGCACGGGCTTGGTGGGTTTCCACGCCTCGGCGGCCATTGTCGTGGGGGCCGCCGTCAGGGCGGTGACGGCGAATAGCGCGCCAACGGCGCGGTGCAGAGTAAGGCTAAACATGAAAAGACACTCTCCGTTATTCCAATAATTGCGACAGCGCCTGGGCGACCAGGCGATTGGACAGCAGGACCGGCCGGCCCGATGCTTGCGCGACCCGTTCGCGCATGCGGGCGGCATAGCCCATGCAATGCATGACGATCAGGTCGCACGACGCCAAAGCCTGGCCCGCTTGCGCGAAATTGCGCGCCGCTTGTTCGGCATCAGCCTCGTAAGGCGAGGCGTGCACGGCCTGCGTCTCGCAGGACAGCGGCACGGCCATATGAAAGAAATCGACCTGCTCGGCCAACGGCACCACCAGCCCTACCTTGCGGCAGTGTTGCGACAGACCGGCGACCAGATGGTCGACCACCTGCTGCGGTTCAACAACCAGCGTGCGCATCGGCGCAATGGCCGTGCCCGTGCACAGCGGCACCAGCACGTCGTAGCCCGCGCCGTCAGCCTCTCGCATGACCTGCGCCAAGCGCGCTTCGGCCGCCGCGGCATCCAGTTGAATCTGGGCGCCGTCGCGCAGGCGCGTCGCGAAACGGTATTCGCCATCCCGGGGGGCCATGGCGGCAAGCGCCGCGGCATCCAGCCCATCGAGCGCGCCGAACTCGTCAATTCGCACGGTATCGCCCAGCAGCCGCGCCATCTCGGGCACGACATCGCTGCGCGGCGATTCGCCGATGGTGAAGAAGGCCACGCGGCGCGATTGCGGCGCGCTCATGCCGCACCGCCATCTACGCGGCCCACGGTCTGCAGATGCGCCATCGAACCGTAGCGGGCTTGCAGCGCGCCCCATTCCGCGTCGTCGAAGAACGTCATCGTGCGCTGGCCAAACAGCTTGGCGATCTCGATGCAGAAACGCATCGCGACGTCGGCGTCGACGGCGTTCGTGACGCCCGTCGCGCAACCGGGCACGGTGGTCTGCGCCGTCAGCGCCACGCCCACCACCGGCGCATCCGTCACGATGGCGGGCTGCATCAGCGAGTTGACGTGCCACAGGCCGTTTTCATACGGCGTGATGTCTTGCGTGGTCAGCGGCAAGGTCACGGGCAGTTCGCCACTGACCCAGCCCATCACGTCCAGCATCGTTTCCGGGATGCGCAGCAGATAGCCTTGCTTGGCAACCGGCGTCAGCGCCACGCCGCGCTTGTTGACCAGGCGGTTGCCGCGCGTTGTATCCACCGACAGGATCGCGTCCATGCGCGGATCCACTTCGTTCGACATCATTTCGCGCATGGGAAACGGCGAACGCATCATCGGTACCGGGTGGTGCGGGCGCGTGCCGGCGCGCGGACAGATATGGGTGCGGATGCGCACGGTGCCGGGCATGACGTCGCCCTGGCGCGCCATCGCCATCAGCTTGAGGGCCGCGGCGATGGCGACCACCGCGCCGTCGCTGTCGGACACCAGCCCCGTGACCGCCGGGCGCGCGCCGATGCCGCCCAGGCGGCCCACGATGCCCAGCTGCGGCGCGGCATCGTCCGCGCCGGGGATCACGATGGACAGGAAATCCGTCGCCGCGCCGTCGCGCTCAAGGCGGGTGACTTCCACCTCGCACTTACCGGCTGCGCGCAGCACTTGTGCCACGGCGTCGCCCGTGATGTGGGCGGACGACAGCAGTTCAATGGCGTCGATCACTTGCTTCATGCCGGGATCTCCAAGGGGCCCGGGCGGAATACGCGCGGCTCGGCCTGGCCCAGGAACAGCGGCGCATCATGCGGCCCGATCAGCGCGACCTTGCCGCCGCGCACGCGCAGTGCGGCGCCTTCAGGCAAACCCAGCACCGGCATCGTCGGATTGAGCGTGCAGAATTCGGCCAGGCGCTGGGCGCGCGTTTCGCCACGGTGCCCGGGCGGATGGGCGTTGGTGTAGTGCGGGTTGATCTGGAACGGCAGCAGACCCAGCGCGTCGAAACCGCCCGGGTCCGTGATGGGCATGTCGTTGGTGGTGCAGATGCTGGGGCAAGTCAGGTTCGAGCCCGCGCTCCAGCCCAGATAGGCGGCACCGGCCCGCACGCGACGCGCGACGACGTCCAGCAGGCCTTGGCGGCGCAACTGGCCCAGCAGATTGAAGGTGTTGCCGCCCCCCACGATGATGACTGCGGCACTGTCCAGCGCGGCCACCGGATCTGCCGCGCGATGCAGGCCCTGGATGGCCAGGCCGGTATCGGCCAGCGCCGAAACCACCAGCGCCGTGTAGTCGTCCCAGTCGCGCGTAACGCCCGCGAACGGCACGAAGACGGCCGGCGCGCCTGCCGGCAGGGACGCGATCAGTTCGCGGATGTCCGGCATGGCGTGGGCCAGATAACCGGCATCGCTGCTGGAATTGCTGAGTAGCAAAAGGTTCATGGAGGAAGGTTCCGTTAGGGGTTCTGAAGAATTCCGGGGTGTTCTGGATTGCGCCACGCGGACGCAGCGCGAAAGGGCAAACGTCGGGTCAGGCCAGCCAATAAGGGTCGTTCAGTTCGCGGCCCAGCGCGGCCACCTGCTGCAGCACCGATTCACGCAAGCGCGCCACGCGGGCGGCGTCGGCCTGGAACGACACGAACGACAGGCAGAGTCCGCGCAATTCGTTCGTTGCGGGGTCGCGCACCGCCGCCGCCACCGCGCCGATGCCGGGCATGGCTTGATCGATGGCCACGCCGCAATGGTCCGCACGCGTCTGCGCGACCAAGCGGGCCAGGTCGCCGACAGTCGCCGGGCAGTCACGGCCTTCCATCGGCAGGGGCAGCGCCGGATCAGTGCCATACAAGGCCTGGAATTCGGCATCGGTCAGGCGCGACAGCAATGCCCGGCCCATGGCGGTGCCCGAGGCGTTGCGGCGGGATCCGGGTGGCGACAGCACTTGCACCGGATGCGACCCGTTCAACCGCTGCAACACCACGGTTTCGCGCTGGTTAAGCGTGGAGAGATAGGCCGTCAGTCCGCTGTCGTCCGACAAGCGGGCAAGCACCGCGCGGCAGGCTTCGTCCAGCGGCGTGGCGGCCATGCCGGCGCGCACTGCCTGCGCCAGCAAGGCGCCCGGACGATAGCGGCGCGTGGCCGCGTCCTGGTCCAGCATGCCGTAGTGCTGCATCTGGTTCAGCAGCCGCGAGGCCGTGCTCTTGGGCATGGCCAGGCGCGCCGCGACGTCGGTGAAGCTCAGTTCCACCGCGCCTTCGGCGTATAGCGCCAGAACGCGTTGAACTCCGTCTAGAATGCTCATTCTTGTTCCATAAAGCGGAACTTAAGTTCCTTAATTGGGAACAGAATAATGCACGCAAGCAAAGACGGTCAACACAGAACAGTCGACTGCAGATGGCTTAATTCACTTGAATGGCGGGAAGACCAGCGGCGCGCTTACTTCGTCGTCAGCTCCGACCATTCCGCCAAAGGCAGCGGCGGCTGCGAATGCAGGATGCGTGCCAGCACAAGCTTCAATTCGGCCCACCCGCCCCGTTCGCTGGGCCAGACGGCTGGCGTCACCGGCTTCCAATCGCCGTTCGCCGCGCGCTCGGCCATCTTGAAGCGGAAGGTGTAATGCCCGGCCATGCCCATGCGCAGATCGGACACCACCAGCGCGTCGCCGATCGCGTCATAGCGCAGCCACCCGTCCGTGAACCAGCGCAGGCGCTGGTGCAGGGGCACGTCGGCCAGCGTGCGGGAAAGATCCAGGTTCAGCGGCTGGCGCAGCCACTCCGGTGGAGCGCGGTCGAACAGGCTGCTGACCGATTCGTAGTAATCCCCGTCGGCCGTCTTGGCGATGACGCGCCACACCAGCGTGTTGAACGGCATCGACACGGCCCGCAGTTCCGTGACGGCGATGCCCTGCTGGCGCATCGCGTCGCGCACCCGGTCTTCGGCCATGATCCGGCCAGCCAGGCCGAAACCCAGATAGCCGGTGCTGAAGATCAAGGCGGCCGCCAGCAGGCGGCGCGCGCGGTCCGTCATGCCGACCGCGATGGCGAACAGCACGGCCGCCAGCAAGGGCACCGTATAGACCGGATCGATGATGAAGATGGCGGACCAACTTTCGGGGATGGGCGTGAACGGCCAGAACAGCTGTGTGCCGTAGACCGTGAAGGCGTCCAGCACCGGGTGCGTCACCAGCACCAGCCATAAGGTCAGGAACAGCCTTCGGCCGCTGTAGGGTGCCTGCGGCCAATATTTGCGCATCAGCCACGTCAGCAGCAGCGCCAGGCCGGTCAGTACGAATAGCGAATGGGAAAAGCCCCGGTGATAGGTCATGAGCGAAACCGGGTCCGGATAGTGCATCAGCACGTCCAGGTCGGGCACCGTGGCCAGCGCCGCCCCGTAGATCAGCGCCCGGCGCCCCTGGAAGCGCCCCAGCATGACGCCTTGTATGCCCGCGCCCAGCACGGCTTGTGTCACTGAATCCATAATTCCCCGATACGTCGCATCATTCAGATAGCCTGGAGCCTGTTAACACTAAAAAGCCCTAGATAACATTTGGCCACCGAAGCAGGCGTTAAGATACCCGATTGCTTTCAGCTACTTTTCAGATTTCGCCTTCATGGACCAATACATTGACAAGATCGGCCTCTTCATCGAGGCCAACCAGGTGTGGGCGGGCCCGATCACCTTCCTGCTGACCCTGGGCGAATCCATGGTCCTGCTGGGCCTGTTCATCCCCGCGACGGCGCTGATGTTGCTGACCGGCGGTCTGATCGGCGCCGGCACGCTTGAGCCCTGGAGCGTCATCGCCTGGGGCATCGCGGGGGCCATCGTCGGCGATGCACTGTCATATTGGCTAGGGCGCTGGGCCGGGCCCGGCGTCTTGCGCCGCTGGCCGCTCAAGCAGCAGCGCACCGGCGTGGCGCGGGCGCGCCTGTTCTTTTACCGCTACGGCTTCGCATCGGTGCTGATCGGCCGCTTCCTGGGCCCGATCCGGTCCACCATTCCCACGGTCGCCGGCGTGATGGGCATGGCGCAAAGCCGCTTCCAGCTGGCCAATGTGCTGTCCGCGTTGCTGTGGATGCCGCTGATGCTGGCGCCCGGCTACATCACCGCGCGCAGCCTGGGCACCGCGGAAAACGCCCAACAGATCGCCATGATGATCGGCGCAGGCCTCTCCGTACTGCTAGGATGCGGACTTCTGCTCGCCATGGTCCGCAAGCGCCGTCAACCGGCCAGGGCTCGGCGCGGCAACTGAACCGAAAGAGGGAGTCATGGCGATAGACCTGGAGCCGAAGAACGGCGATTTCGCGCGCTATATCGAGAATCTGACCAACGCCGGCGGCGTCACCCCCGGCCGGGTCCCCGATAAGCGCGAAGCCGCCCGGCAAGCGGCCTCGCCCGCAGCCGTGCCTGTGCCCGCGCCCACTTCCGAGCCCCTGTCCACCGCGCCTTGGGGCAAGCCGGCGCCGCCGCCCTTGCAGTCCCGGCGCGACGCGGCCTCCCCTGGCTCCACGGCGCCGGTCCAGAATGATGAAGGCACGGTGTCGATGGCCCGGCAGGCTCGGCAACGCAAGATAGGCGCCATCCTGACTGTCGCCGGCATCCTGGCGGGCTGGGCCGCCGTCACGATCGGGTTCCGCGTGCTTCGCAGCCCGCAGTTCGATCTGGACGCGCTGGTGCCCGCGATCTTCCTGGGATTCTTCGCGTTCATGCTGGTCAAGGCGGCCGGCGCCGCGCGCAAACCGGGTAAAGCGCTGCTGGGCAAATTGCCCCCGCTGAAATCGTCCTACCGCAAGGATGGCGACTGACACCGCGCGCACCGATGACGGCGTGGCCAAGTGCTAACATTTCCGCCGCGATTGAATAGCCCTTATAGAACCCCGGAGTGAAAGTGAATAACGTTGTCGGATTGAACCAGGCCCAAGCGGCCACGATGCTGAAGCTGCAGGACCACTTGAACAGCATGATCAATCCCGACTGGGTCAACGGCGGAGCCCGTTTCCTGCGCGCCGCGTTCGTCGAGTCCGCCGAAGCCCTGGAGCACTACGGCTGGAAGTGGTGGAAGAAGCAGACCATCGACCTGCCCCAGGTGCAGATGGAACTGGTCGACATCCTGCACTTCTACCTGTCCCACACGATCGTCGAGGCCCGCGGCCAGCTGGATGACGCCGCCGCGGCGCTGATGGCCGACCTGGCCACGCCGCCCACGGTCGTGCTGGACGGCAAGACCCATACGCTGAACGGCCTGCCCGTGCCGGAACTGCTGGAACTCATTGGCGGCCTGGCCGTCTGCGGCCGCGCCAGCTACAAAGTGCTGGAACAGAGCATGACGGCGTGCGAAATGACCTGGAACGACGCCTACACGCAATACGTGTCGAAGAACGTGCTTAACATCTTCCGCCAGCAGCACGGCTACAAGGAAGGCACCTACATCAAGATCTGGAACGGCGAAGAAGACAACGTCGTGCTGGCGCGCCTGCTGTCGCAGCTGGACCCGACCCGCGCGGATTTCGCCGACGTGCTGAACCGCGAGCTGGAACAGGCGTATTCGCGCCTGTAGGCCGCACGGTGAACTGAATGAAAAACGCCGCGTCGACGCGGCGTTTTT
>NZ_JBHFII010000015.1:0-22247 GCF_057334215.1 Achromobacter maghribensis
GAATGTCTTTTCCCCGCCGGGCCGCCCCAAGGGGAAAAGCGCCCCCTCGGGGGGCAGCAAGCGTGCGAAGCATGCGCGGCGTGGGGGCATCATTTCCCGCCGGGCCGCCCCAAGGGGAAAAGCGCCCCCTCGGGGGGCAGCAAGCGTGCGAAGCATGCGCGGCGTGGGGGCATTACTTCGGCGGCATGCGGATGGCGCCGTCGAGGCGAATGGTCTCGCCGTTCAGCATATCGTTCGTGACAATGCTATAGACCAGTTTGGCGTAGTCTTCCGGACGGCCCAGGCGGGCGGGGAAGGGGATGCTGGCGGCCAGCGAATCCTGCACTTCCTGGGGCATGCCGAAGATCATCGGCGTGCCAAAGATGCCCGGAGCGATGGTCATGCAGCGGATACCGGTCTTGGCCAGGTCGCGGGCGATCGGAAGGGTCATGCCGGCAACACCGGCCTTCGAGGCGGCATAGGCCGCCTGGCCGATCTGGCCGTCGAACGCGGCAACCGACGCCGTGTTGATCATCACGCCGCGTTCGCCAGTGGGCTCGGGCGTGTTGGCGCTCATGGCCTCGGCGGCCAGACGCATCATGTTGAAGCTGCCGATCAGGTTGATCGACACGACCTTCTGGAACAGGTCCAGCGGATGCGCGCCGTTCTTGCCGACGATCTTGGCGGCGGGCGCGACACCCGCGCAGTTCACCAGGCCAAACAGGGCGCCCAGTTCAAGGGCCGCGGCGACGGCGCTCTTGCCGTCGGCTTCTTGCGTCACGTCGCAATGGACGTAGCGCTGGCCGAGTTCCTTGGCCAGGGCCTGGCCCGGCTCGTCCTGGACGTCGGCGATGACGACCTTGGCGCCGTTCTCCACCAGCATGCGCACAGTGCCTGCACCCAGGCCGGACGCGCCGCCCGTAACGATGAATACCTTGTTCGCGATTTCCATGTCTCTACCACCAGATCAGTTCAAGGGGATGAATGCGGCGCGGCGGGCGCCGAATGTGACAAGGCCTTCGGGCCGATGCCGGAACGCGTCGCGTCCAGCCGGCGCCGAAGGCCTGCAAGCCATCAATGCGCCAATCAGCTCTTGACGGCCTCGAAGAGGCGCGACTTGATTTCGTCGACGGCGCCCACGCCCGAGATCTTGCGGTATTTCGGGGCTTCGGCGGCGCTTTGCTGCGCCCAGGTCGAGTAGTAGTCGACGAGGGGGCGCGTTTGTTCGCGGTACACGGACAGGCGGTGACGAACGGTCTCTTCGCGATCATCGTCGCGCTGGATCAGTTCTTCGCCGGTGACGTCGTCGCGGCCTTCCACTTTGGGCGGGTTGAAGCGCACGTGGTAGCTGCGGCCGCTGGGCTGGTGCACGCGGCGGCCGCTCATGCGTTCGATGATGTCTTCTTCGGGAACTTCGATTTCCACCACGTAGTCCAGCTTGACGCCGGCGCTTTTCAGCGCGTCGGCTTGCGGGATGGTGCGGGGGAAACCGTCGAACAGGTAGCCGCTGGCGCAGTCGGGCTGCTTCAGGCGGTCCTGGACCAGGCCGATGATGATCTCGTCGGAAACCAGACCGCCGGCATCCATGACCTTTTTGGCTTCAATACCCAACGGCGTGCCTGCCTTCACCGCGGCTCGCAGCATGTCGCCGGTGGAGATCTGAGGGATGCCGAAGTGCTGGGTGAGAAACGCGGCCTGGGTGCCTTTGCCGGCGCCGGGAGGTCCGAGCAAGATAAGACGCATGAGTGCTCCTGATGGGGTTTATTTTTTGTGATCCGGGGGATTATGCCGCAACGCAGCAGCCAATGCGGGGCTGCGCCATGGGAAATAACCCTTATATCTGTTTGCTGTAGACCAACCGTACTCGCTCCAGATCCGCCGGGGTATCTACGCCTGCGGCGGGCGCGTTGGAGGTCCGGTGGACGACGATGTTGTGCCCATGTTCCATGGCGCGCAGTTGTTCCAGCGACTCGAACCGTTCCAGCTGGCCTTGCGGCAGGGTCGGGAAGCGGCGCAGGAAGGATACGCGGTAGGCGTACAGCCCGATGTGGTGCCAGGCGGGCAGCCCGTCGGCCAGCACGCGTTCGCCCGCGGCCAGGGCGTCGCGGGCCCAGGGGATGGGGGCGCGCGAAAAATACAGCGCGCGGTCGTTGGCGGCGCAAACCAGCTTGACGACATTCGGGTTGAACAGCGCTTCGGCGTCGGCCAGCGGGCAGGCGCAGGTGGCGATATCGGCGTCGGGGAAGGCTTGGAGCTTGGCCGCGACGGCATCGATGAGTTCGGGCTCGATCAGCGGTTCGTCGCCCTGGACGTTTACCACAATGGCGTCGTCGGGCAGGCCCAGTTGATCGACGGCTTCGGCCAGGCGGTCGGTGCCGGTGGGGTGGTCGCCTCGCGTTAGCAGGGCGGTCAGGCCATGCTCGCGGGCGGCGGCCTGGACACGGACGTCGTCCGTCGCGATGTAGAGCTGCGACGCGCCCGACAGGGCGGCGCGTTCGGCCGTGCGCACGACCATTGGCTTGCCGACGATGTCGGCAAGCGGTTTGTCGGGCAGGCGGGTCGAGGCGGCTCGCGCCGGAATCAAGGCGATGAAACTCACGGTGGGGCGCGTCAGGTGGCGGTGGAGGCGTCGTCCAGCGCGCGGGCTTCCGACTCGAGCATGACGGGGATGCCGTCGCGCAGCGGGAAGGCCAGGCGGTCGGCGCGGCAGACCAGTTCGGCTTGCTGCCGGTCGTGTTCGAGGCGGCCCTTGCACAAGGGGCAGACGAGGATGTCGAGAAGTCGGGATTCCATGACCACGATTCTAAAACAGTTTTGGGCACGGGCACGGGGGTGTTCGGCCCGGACGCCCACCGTCTTCTAGCCGGGTGCACGCTGGCGCAGGGCCTGCGCCAGCCAATCGAAGAGCTGCGGATCCGAGAACGCGGCCTGCACCGGGACCTCCCACAAGCGGCTGTCGTGCAGGGCGGCGCACTTGATCGCGTCTTTGGACGTGACGAGAATCGCGTCGGCCGTCATCGCCTGGAAGGGCGAATCAGCATAGTCATGGTGGTCGGGCAGGGGAAGCGTCGCGGCCAGCGTGATGCCGGCGGCGCGCAATGTGGTGAAGAACCGTTCGGGGTTGCCGATGCCGGCCGCGGCGGCGATGCGGGGCTGCCCGGCATAGGCGGACAAGGCGCGCGTGGCGCCGCCCTCGATTTGACGCGCGGCGCCGGGTTCCAGCCACATCCGCACGTGGCGCGGCCGCGCGGCGCCGATGGTGGGCGAACGGCCGTCCGGCGTGCCGATATTGGTGACCACCGCGTCCACGTCCTGCAGGCGGCTGGCAGGTTCGCGCAAGGGGCCGGCGGGCAGCAGGCGGCCATTGCCCACGCCGCGCTCGTCTTGCACCACGATTTCGATGTCGCGCGCCAACGCCAGATGCTGCAGGCCGTCGTCGGACACGATCACGTCCACGTCGGGATGCGCTTGCAGCAAGGCCCGGGCCGCCAAGGCGCGTTTCGGGTGTACCGAGACGGGAGCGCCGGTGGCGCGGGCGATCAGGGCGGGTTCGTCGCCGTAGCGGGCAGCCTCCAGCGCGCCGCTTCCGACGCGGGCGTCGGGGCCGATTTTCACGCCGTAACCGCGGCTGACCACGCCCGGCGTGTAACCGCGGGCGCGCAGGCCGTCGACCGTGGCGATCACCATCGGCGTCTTGCCCGTGCCGCCGACGTAGACGTTGCCGATCACCACCACGGGTACGGGCGCGCGGTAGGCGGGCCGGGAACCATCCAGGTATTGCCTGCGCTTGCGCGCCACCGCCCACGCGGTCAGCGCGGACAGCGGCAGCAGCAGGCTCGAAAGCCAACCGCCATGCTGCCACTGGCGAGCCAGCAGCGAGGCAGAAGAACGCGTTGTGGTCACCGGGAGGTCTGGGCGGCGAAGTTGACGCGGCCGATGCCGGCCAACCGGGCGGCTTCCATGATGTTGATCACGGATTGATGGGTGGCTTGGGCGTCGGCGTTGATGACGACGAGAGGTTCGGGTTTGCCGGCCGCGGCCTGGCGCAGGGCTTCCGCGATTTCGGGCGGCGTGGAAACGTCGATCAGCGTGCCGTTCAGGGCGTAGCGCCCGTCCTGGCTGACGGCGACTTCCAGCGCGGGCGGCGTGTCCTGTTCGGACGAGGCCTGGGGCAACGTCACCTTCAACTGCGTGAAACGCGCGAACGACGTGGTGGCCGCCAGGAAAATCAGGATGACCAGCAGGACGTCGATGAGCGGGATCAGGTTGATGTCCAGTTCATCGCGGTCGCCCCGGGAGCCTCGGAAATTCATGAACGTCCCTCGCGCGGGGCGGGGGCCGAGGATACGGCGCGCACCAGGCGCGACGCGGACTGCTCCATGGCGCTCAGGTAGCCGTCGACGCGGCTGCGCAGATAGCGATGCGCGATCATGGCGGGAATGGCGATCAGGATGCCGAAACCGGTGTTGTAGAGCGCGATCGAGATGCCGCGCGCCAACTGCGCCGGATCGCCGCCGCCGGGCGTGTACGAACCGAAAATCTCGATCATGCCGACCACGGTGCCGAACAGGCCCATCAGCGGCGCGACGACGGCGATGGTGCCGATGGCCGGAATGTAGCGGCTGAGATCATGGGCGACCGCGCGGCCGGCGTCTTCGACCACGTTGCGCAGTTCTTCGCGGGGCAGGTGCCGGTGACGCATCACTTCCGCCAGGACGCGGCCCAGCGGCGAGTTGCGTTCCAGCCGGTTGATCGCTTCGGGGGTGTCCTGGTGATTGCGCAGCATGTCCGCCACCTGCTCGTTCAGGCCGCGGGGCAGGATCAGGCTGCGGCGCAGGGAGAGGAAGCGCTCGAATATCAGCGCCAGACCCAGCACGGATGTCGCCAGCAGGGGCCAGATAGGCCAGCCGGCCTCGCGCAAAATGGAAAGCAAAGCGTTCAACTCCCGGGGAAGCCAAGGCGCGCGGGATGGTGCGCGTCGGCATCTGATCAAGCCGAAACTGTAACGGCGCGGCGGGGTTGTGGCAAGGCGGATTGACCCCCGATTTATCCACAGAAATTGTGGATAATTCTGTGCAAAACTCTGCCGGAAGGCTTGTGGGCACAGGGCTTGCGCTTGTTTGCTTCAAATGAGCGCAGCGGTGTTGGTGTAAAAATCCCATATAAATCAATGAATTGCACGGAGATTGCTGGCTGTCTGGGCCGGTGCTGCAAAAAACGGTGAACGCGGTATCATTGCGGCCCGCTACGTATGCCCTGTGGACAGGTACGCATCGGAAAGCCCCATGACAATTGAACTTGCAGTCACAAACAACGCATTTACGCGGGATATCCTGACAGTTGCCCAGCTGAACCAAGCAGTAGGGCAGTTGTTGGAGCGCAGCATTCCGGCAATATGGGTGCGCGGAGAGATTTCCAATTTCACGGCCGCGGCTTCCGGGCATTGGTACTTCACGCTCAAGGACAGCCGGGCCTCCGTGCGTGCTGTCATGTTCCGCAGCCGCGCCAGCGCAGTGGGCTTCGTGCCCCGGGCGGGCGATCAGGTCGAGATCCGGGCCAGGGTGTCCTTGTACGAGCCCCGCGGCGACTACCAGTTGCAGGCCGACGCGATGCGCCGGGCCGGCCTGGGCAACCTATATGAAGCGTTTCTGCGCCTGAAAGAGCAATTGGCCTCCGAAGGCCTGTTCGATCCTGCTCGCAAGCGCGATCCGGCTCGTTTGCCGCGTGCCATCGGCGTGGTCACCTCGCTGCACGCAGCGGCGCTGCGGGACGTCCTGTCGGCGCTTGCCCGGCGCGCGCCCCAGGTGCCGGTCATCATTTATCCCGCCCCGGTGCAGGGCGCGGATGCCGCCAGCCGGCTGGCCGCCCAGGTCCGGACGGCCAACCAGCGCGCCGAAGTCGACACCCTGCTGCTGGTGCGCGGCGGGGGCAGCATCGAAGACCTTTGGAGTTTCAACGACGAAGACCTGGCGCGCCAGGTCGCGGCCAGCGAGATCCCCGTGATCAGCGGCGTCGGGCACGAGACCGACTTCACCATCGTGGACTTTGTGGCCGACGTGCGTGCGCCGACCCCCACCGCTGCCGCCGAACTGGCCTGCGTCCCGCGTTCCGAACTGCTGGGCCGCGTCATGCAGACCGCGCAGGCCATGGCGCGCGGCCAGCAGCGCCGCCTGGAACGCGCCGCCCAACGCCTGGACCGCGCGGCGGGCCAGCTGGTGTCTCCGGCTCAGCGCCTGGAACATCAGCGAGAACGCTTGAATAGCTTGCGCTTCCGCCTGGCCTCGGCCTGGTCGGGGCCGCAAGGCAGACGCGCGGCTCGCGTCAACCTGCTTGCCCAGCGCTTGACGCACCGCGTGCCGGATACTGGCCGCGCCGCTGACCGCCTGGCGGGCGCCATACGTCAATTGGGCCAGGCGCAAGCGCGTCTGTTGGTCCAGAACCGTAACCGGGTGGCCGCGGCCACGGCGCAATTGCGGGCGCTGGACCCAGGCAACACGCTGTCGCGCGGCTATGCCATTGCCCGCGACGCCGACGGCCGTATCGTGCGTGACGCGGCCGCATTGGCGGCCGGCCAGCCGCTGGAACTGAGCTTCGCGCAAGGCGGCGCCCAGGTCCAGGTCCTGCAAACCCGCAAGGCACGCGACGCCAGCTGACTTGCCTGCCGGCTGGCGATCCGGCCGTCGGGCAAGGACACGGGCGAGGGCGGGGGCGGCACGAACCCCTCCGATGCAATCCCAGGTGATGCAACCCAAGGCGAGGCAATGCGGCACAACAAAAGCGTGGATTGGATGGCGGGCTTGCTGGCCGGTACAGCGATTGGGTTGGGGCATGGGGCGATCGCGCAGGCGGCACCAACCGCAGCCGCCGCCGAGACCGCCGCCGCCGCTGCATCGGAAGGCGTGAAGACCGACCCGACATGGGTCGAACCAGGCCGGGCGGAAAGGGGGGCGCGCCAGGCGGCCAAACCTTGCGATTGCGATTCGTCCTATCGCGAATACAAGGACGCCAATACACCCCCGGCGGCAGCCCTTTTTGCAGCGGTCGACACGAGTGACGAGACGGCGTTCTTGGCGGCCCTGGCTCAGGTGGATCGCGCGGGCGATTACGCCCTGGACGGCGTGCCGTTGCTGCATGCGTTGTTGATGCCGCCGCGCGCATTGCGCGCCCCGGACGTCTACTGGAGCATGACGGCGGAGGACACGGCGCGCATCCGCACGGCCCATCAGGCGATCCTGCCGGCCCGTACCCGCATGCTGGCTGCGCTGCTGGCAACGAAGCCCGCGCTGGATGACGTGACGTACTCGTCGCGCCGTCCGCCGCTGCACCTTGCCCTGCTTTACGGCACGCCGGCCATCATGGATCTGTTGCTGGCAGCGGGTGCAAAGCCGGACCAGCTCGGGGATGAAAACCGCACCCCGCTCGAATTCCTGTTGAATCGGGATTTCGAGTTTGCGGTGCGGATGACTTATCTGCCTCGCCTGGTGGATCGCGCGTCCATGACGCAGATGGTGCTGGCGTTGTTCAAGGCCGGCGCGGCCAAGCCCTATGCGGGTGTCGAGTCCGACGTCGCGGATTACCTGGCCTGGGCCCCCATGGTGGAAATGACCGAGGGCGCGGAGCCGTTGCAAGCGCTGGCCGCCACGGGCACCAAGCCGGCGTACGAGGACGGCCTGACCGCATTGGCGCTGGCGGGCTACCTGGGCAATAGCGGCGCCGTGCCGGTGCTGATGGCGCTCGGCCCGCGCCATATTCCCGCGACAGGTTACGGCCAGACCGGCGAGCGCGACGTGTGGCTGGACGCGGCGCAAGCCGCTGTGGAAGGCGGCCATCCCGAGATCGCGACGCAACTGCTGCGCGCCGGCATGCCGTTCGCACAAAGCGGCCCGCAGACCGGGTCCAGGGACCTGATTTTTGGCAAGCTGGAAATGGTGGCTCGGCCCATCATGAACCTTGCCGCCCTGCGGGGGGATACGCAGACGCTGCAACGCTTGTTGGCGCTGGGCGCGCCGGTTGGCGGCGATCCGCAAGAGCAATACGGCAATACGCCGCTGGCGGATGCGGTTCAGGCTCGCCAGCCCGCCGCCGTGACGATGCTACTGGCGGCGGGCGCCGACCCCACGGCCAAGCGCCAAGGCTATGACGCGAAGTCGGCGGTCGACGTCGCGGTTCAGGCGGGTGATGTGGCAACGCTGCGCCAGTTCGCCGATGCCGGGTTCGACTTGAAGACGCTGGGGGCTGGCGCGATCCGGCAGGCGTTGGAAAACCGCGAGGGGGCGTTGGCCTTGATGTTGATCGAGGCCGGCGTGCCCGTTGATTCCAACACGGGCGGGCCCGGCAAGACAGACGACGCGGGTGACGCCGGCGGCCGCGCCGAGCCGCCGCTGTTGCTGGCCGTGACGTCGGGCCAGGCGCCGGTCGTCGACGCGTTGCTGTCCAGGGGAGCAGACCCCGCAGGCCTCGCATCCGACGGTGAAAGCGCCTTGTATTGGCTGATCGGCAGGCAGGACACCGCAATGCTCGACCGTTTGCTGCGCGCCGGCGCCAAGCTGGACGATCCGCGATTGCCGCGCGCGCCCGCGCCATATGCCTTGTTGAACGCCGCCGTGGCCTCGGGCGATATGGCGCTGGTCAAGCGCGTCAGCCAGGCCACGGGCCAGGCTGTTGCGGATGCCTGCTTGCCCGAGGGCGGCGAATTCAACCTGTTGGACAAGCCTGGGTATTTCGCCCAACTGCAAGCAGCGGGCTTCACCGGCAAGCCGAACGCGTGCGCGCGCGACGCCGCGCCCTTGCCGCAACGCATCGTGTCGCAGTTGCTGCACAGCCGGCAATTGATCGTGGCGCGCCACGCGACCGTGGTGCAGCTGCTGCGGCAATTGAAGGCGTCGGGCGCGGACCTGGACGCGCCGCAAGCGGATGGCGCTACGCCGTTGAACGTGGCGATACAGCTGGGCCGGCAGGATCTGGCCGACGCGCTGCTATCGGCGGGCGCCAGTCCGGATTCGGTGGATGCCGCGGGCCGAACGCCGGCCGGCGTCGCACGGGAGACCGGCCAGCCCGCCATGCGGATGCTGCTGGAGCGCCATGGCGCGCGCGTCGATGACATCGCCGCGCCGGTCGTCGCCAGCAAGCGCGGCGGCGCCAAGGCATCCAGCAAATCCGCCGCCGGCCTGGTCGGGCACTACTGGCTGCGCGGCATGCGGGAAGTGGGCAGTGAGATCCTGCTGTCGGAAGACGGCCGTTTCGACTACATGATGACGTACGGCGCGGTCGATATCGTGGCCCGCGGAACATGGCGCAACGATGGCCGGCAGGTCTTCCTGGATACGCCGCCCATCGTGCCGTTCTCCGCAATCGCTGGCGTGCGCGCCGATACGCGGCCAGCAGAGTCCAACCAGTTGACGGTGCGCGTGTACTACCGCGACCGTCCGGTGAAGGTCGACGTGGCGATGTCCTCGGCGGACGCGGACTATGGCGGCGGCCCGCGGCAGTCCGAAGGCTCGGACGGCGTCAGCGCGCCGATCGCGCCAGGGGCGTTGAAGGCCCTGGCCGTGTTCGTGCCGCTGCCTTCGGGCGCGCGCTGGCACGAGGTGGACGTCAGCAAGATCGACGCTGGCGCGCGGGCCATTCGCGTGGATGTCGCGGTGCCTGAATCCGCAACGGGCACGCCGCTGCATAAGACGTTCACGCTGCATAAAGACGGTGCATTGGTAGAGTCGAGCGGCGGCCGGGAATTGCGATACGAGAAAGAGTAGCGTTTACAAAAACAAGACGCGCCAAAGTCATAAGCACATGTGTCCGTTAACCCCGCACAGGCACGGGTTTAACAAGGTATCCTCATTAGTTGCCGATACAATTGAACGGCTTGATCGTGCACTCAACAGAAGGAACCAACACATGGCACATACTCTTCCCCCCCTGCCTTACGAACTGGACGCGCTGGCTCCGCACATCTCCAAGGAAACGCTGGAGTTCCACTACGGTAAGCACCACCAGACGTACGTCACGAACCTGAACAACCTGATCCCGGGTACGGAATTCGAAACGCTGTCGCTGGAAGACATCGTGAAGAAATCCTCGGGTGGCATTTTCAACAACGCCGCTCAGATCTGGAACCACACGTTCTACTGGAACAGCCTGGCCCCCAAGGCCGGCGGCGCACCCTCGGGCAAGCTGGCTGACGCCATCAATGCCAAGTGGGGCAGCTTTGATGCTTTCAAGGAAGCGTTCAACAAGTCGGCAGCCGGCAACTTCGGTTCGGGCTGGACGTGGCTGGTCAAGAAGGCCGACGGTTCGGTCGACATCGTCAACACCAGCAACGCCGCCACCCCGCTGACCACGGCCGACAAGCCGCTGATCACCTGTGATGTCTGGGAACACGCGTACTACATCGACTACCGCAACGCGCGTCCCAAGTACCTGGAAAACTTCTGGGCGCTGGTGAACTGGGAGTTCGCCGCCAAGAACTTTGCCTGATCGGTAAAGTTGCCGGATTCCGCGGAGTGAGCTCCGCGGCGCTTGAAGAGAAACCCCTCGCCCGCCCGAGGGGTTTTTCTTTTTGTTCAGGAAAAATTCAGCTTTCAAAATTCTGTCGATTGTCGAATTCATTGTGGGGAAATGACGAGAAAACATCCTTTTCTTTAGGGTTTTCCCTAGAATCCCGTGCCGCTATTGTTGCCACCAGTCTGCGGCTGAACCCCGGCGCCGACGACCGCGGCCTGCCGCCCATAAACCGGGGTATCTATAGGGAAGGGAAGCATGTTGCGGTTATTTTCGGGCTTGCGCATCGGGGCGCGCCTATCGGGCGCGTTCTTGCTCGTCGCGTTGATCGGCGGCGCCATCGGGGCCTTTGGCGTGTGGGGACTGTCACGCATCAATGAAATGAACGACCGGCTGTACGACACCGAGCTGCGCGGCATCTCGGACCTGAAGGAAGCCAATCTCAACCTGATCTACGCGGGTCGCGCGCGCAGTGGCTATCTGGCCGCGACAAGCGAGCAGGACCGCCAGGCGTTGAAGAAGCAATTCGACAATGCGGTCAAGACCATGGACGTGTTGCGCGACAAGGCGGCTGCCAATTTCCACGCGGAAGAGGGCAAGCGCTTGTTGGCCCAATTCACCGAAACCGAGCAGCTTTGGAAGCGCGAGTCGGAGGCGTTCTTTGCCGCCGCGCAATCGCAATCGCTGACGCAGGCGGATCCGCGCGTCGCCGAAATCGAGAAGCGGGTGATCGCTACGTCGCAGAAGCTGGACGACTTGATGACGGACCTGGCGGTGGGCAAGGAAAAGACCGCCGCGCAATCCGTGCAGGAAGGCACGGACCTGTACGGCGCGGTGCGCGCGGTGATGATCGGGCTGGCGGTGGCCGGCGTGGCCATCGGCATGCTGCTGGGCTGGCTGGTGACGCGGGGCATCGTGCGTCCGCTGGAGCAAGCCGTCCACGCGGCGCGCCAGGTTGCCGCCGGCGACCTGACGGCCAACATCCAGGTGGCGACCCGGGACGAGACCGGCGACCTGATGAGCGCGCTGAAGGCCATGAACGACAGCCTCGCACGCATCGTCGCGGACGTACGCGACGGCTGTGAGAGCATCGCCTCGGCCTCCTCGCAAATCGCGCAGGGCAACTCCGATCTGTCGCAGCGCACGGAAGAGCAGGCCTCGTCGCTGGAAGAGACCGCGGCGTCGATGGAAGAACTGACCAGCACCGTGCAGCAAAACGCCAACAACGCCAGTGAAGCCGACCGCCTGGTCAGCCAGGCATCGACGGTCGCGGTGCGCGGCGGCGAAGTGGTCGAAGGCGTGGTGCAGACGATGAGCGCCATTTCCGACAGTTCGCGCCGCATCGCCGATATCACGGGCGTGATCGACGGCATTGCGTTCCAGACCAACATCCTGGCGCTCAACGCTGCCGTGGAAGCCGCGCGCGCTGGCGAGCAGGGCCGTGGTTTCGCGGTGGTGGCCGGTGAAGTGCGCACGTTGGCGCAACGTTCGGCCGTGGCGGCCAAAGAAATCAAGGCGTTGATCGACGAGTCCGTCACGCGTGTTGAAGGCGGCACGCGCCAGGTCGATGAAGCCGGCCGCACCATGCGCGAAGTGGTCGACAGCGTGCGTCAAGTGGCCGTTCTGGTGCGCGAGATTGCCAGCGCGTCGGAAGAGCAGTCCTCGGGCATCGGCCAGGTCAATCAGGCCGTGGCGCAGATGGACACGGTCACGCAGCAGAACGCGGCGCTGGTGGAAGAGGCCGCCGCGGCGGCCGCCAGCATGCAGGAGCAGGCGTCTCGCCTGGCGCAGGAAGTGCGCCGATTCAAGGTGGATGCAGGCGGCGCGCCGGCGCGCCAGGCGCAGGCCCGGCTGGTGCAAGCCGTGCCGGCCACGGCCAGAAAGCCAGTGTCATCGGCGGCGCGGCCGGCGCTGGCGCAACCGTCCGACGACGATTGGTCGACGTTCTAAGCGCGGCCGCGACGTTTCTGCCCGGCGCCATGCCGGGTTGTGGGCTGCGGGTCAGGTTGGAATGGTAAGGTTAACGACCTCCCGCCGCCTGCCCGCAGCCTATGAGCCTGACTGATTCATTTCGCCGGATATCCGCCGGCGCTCGCCGCCTGATGCGCCGCAAAGTGCGCCAGGCCAATCGCCTGTCGCGCAAGAGCCTGCAAATGCTCTTGTTGCTGGGGGGCGCGGGTCTGGTGGCGCTGATGTCGCTGGGTTTCGCCTACCTTGCCGACAAGGCGCTGGACTGGAATAGAGAGTGGGTCGGCCACAACGGTTGGCTCGCATTGCTGGTGCTGCCGTTCAGCCTGGCCGGCTTGCGCTGGCTGACCTTGCGCTTCGCGCCCAATGCGTCGGGTAGCGGCATTCCCCAAGTCATCGGTGCGCTGTCATTGCCGCCCGGCGCCAGCCAAAGCAGCCTGGTATCGCTGGCGCAGGCCCTATGGAAGATCCCGTTGGCGTTCTTCGGCATGCTTGCCGGCGCATCGATCGGCCGCGAAGGCCCGTCAGTGCAAGTCGGCGCCGCGCTGATGCTGGCCTGGGGCGACTTCTGGAAGCGGCGCGGCGTGCAATTGCGCGGCTTTCACGCCAACGAGCTGATCGCCGCAGGCGCCGCCGGCGGGCTTGCCGCGGCGTTCAACGCGCCGCTGGCCGGCGTCATTTTCGCCATCGAAGAATTGGGCCGGGGCACGGTGTTGCGTTGGCAGCGGCTGGTGTTGATCGGCGTGCTGGCCGCAGGTTTCCTGGTGGTGGCAGTGCAGGGCAACAATCCGTATTTCGGCGTGTTCGGCGGTGCGCCGCTGGCCCATGGCATGGTCATGTGGATCATCGTTTGCGGCACCATCAACGGCGCGTTGGGCGGAATCTTCGCCCGCCTGCTGGGCAAGGGCGTGGCCGGCTCCGCGCCGGCGGCGTGGCGCGCCTGGATTCGTGCGCATCCCATCTGGACCGCCTTCGTCATGGGGCTGATCCTGGCCGTGATCGGCCTGTGCACCGCCGGCAGCGTCTACGGCACGGGCTACGGCGTGGCGGCCGACCTGCTGTCGGGCCACGACACGGCGCCGGTCGGCTTTGGCCTTGCCAAAATGGCGGCCACCGTGGCCTCGTACTGGGCGGGCATTCCCGGCGGCATCTTTACACCGGCCCTGACGACCGGCGCCGGCATCGGCCAGCACATCTGGGAATTGGCGGGCGAGGGCGTCGACCAGCGCGTGCTGGTGCTGGTCTCGATGGCGGCCTTTCTGGCCGCGGCCACGCAGGCGCCGTTGACGGCCAGCGTGGTGGTCATGGAAATGACCGGCAGCCAGCCCATGCTGTTCTGGCTGCTGGTGGGCTCGCTGCTGGCCTCGGGCGTGTCGCGCCAGTTCTGCCCGCAACCTTTCTATCATCTGGCGGCGGGGCGTTTTCGCCGGCAGGCGATCGTGGACGCCGGACGTGCGGTAAAAACGGAAATGGACGCGGGCCCGGCTGGGGCAAAGTCCTCCACGCCGTGACCGCCATGCACCTTGATCGTGCGCGCGCGGTGCACGATCAGGGTGAACACCTACTGGACATTGTCCATGTGGCGGACATGATCGCCTTGCACCAATTTGGCGCGAAAACCGCTGCGTTAAGATCGGGCGATCCCGTTTTTCTCACTTCACTCCGAGCTTCTCATGACCGTGAATGCCTTTATTTGTGATGCGATCCGCACCCCCTTCGGCCGCTACGGCGGTGCGCTGGCGAGCGTGCGCCCCGACGATCTGGCTGCCGTCGCCATCAAGGCGCTGGTGGCGCGCAACCCCGGCGTGCGCTGGGAAGAGCTGGACGACGCGATCATGGGTTGCGCGAACCAGGCCGGTGAAGACAACCGCAACGTTGCCCGCATGGCGACCCTGCTTGCCGGTCTGCCGATCGAAGTTCCCGGCGCCACCGTCAACCGTCTGTGCGGTTCGGGTCTGGACGCCATTGGTACCGCAGCGCGCGCCATCCGCGCCGGCGAAGCGGGCCTGATGCTGGCGGGCGGCGTCGAAAGCATGAGCCGCGCGCCGTTCGTCATGGGCAAGGCCGACAGCGCGTTCTCGCGCAATGCCGCCATCTTCGACACGACCATCGGCTGGCGCTTCATCAATAAGCTGATGAAGGCGCAATACGGCGTGGACTCGATGCCCGAGACCGCCGAGAACGTCGCCGACGATTTCAAGATCAGCCGCGAAGACCAGGACTTGTTCGCGCTGGCCAGCCAGCAGAAGACGGCCCGCGCGCAAAAGGAAGGCGTGTTCGACGCCGAGATCGTGCCGGTGTCGATCGCCCAGAAAAAGGGCGATGCCATCATCGTCGCCAAGGACGAGCACCCGCGCGAGACCAGCCTGGAATCGCTGGCCAAGCTGAAGGGCGTGGTTCGTGAAGGCGGCACCGTCACCGCCGGCAATGCGTCGGGCGTGAACGACGGCGCGGCCGCGCTGCTCCTGGCCGACGAAAAGGCCGCTGCCCGTCACGGCTTGACCCCGCGCGCCCGCGTGGTCGGCATGGCCACCGCCGGCGTCGCGCCGCGGATCATGGGCATTGGCCCGGCTCCCGCCACGCTGAAGGTGCTGGCCCAGACCGGCCTGACGCTCGACCAGATGGACGTGATCGAATTGAACGAAGCCTTCGCCGCCCAGGGCCTGGCCGTGATGCGCCAGTTGGGCCTGGCCGACAACGATCCTCGCGTGAATCCCAATGGCGGCGCGATTGCCCTGGGTCATCCGCTGGGCGCCAGTGGCGCGCGTCTGGCCACCACGGCGATCAACCAGCTGCACCGCACCGGTGGCCGCTACGCGCTGTGCACGATGTGCATCGGCGTCGGCCAGGGCATCGCGCTGATCATCGAGCGCGTCTGACGCCAAAGTGTTGTTTTTTCCCGCCGTTTTTCCAGGGCGGGAATGAAAAGGGAGCCCCGCGGGGCTCCCTTGTCGCATCTGGGCGGGCTTTGCCGCCCCGGGATCGCGCCGCTCAGGGCAGGCCGTCGATTTTCCGTCCCGCCTTGATGCCGTGCTCGGCGAACCAGCCTTGGGCCATTTCCAGGGCGTAGCGCACGGGTTTCTTCGCGCAGTGCGGGTCTTCGGTCTGGGGCGCCATGTCGTCGATATTGACGATCGTGCCGTCGTCGGCGATAAAGGCTATCGAAAGCGGCAGAAGCGTGTTGCGCATCCAGAAACACTGCACGTCGGGCTGTTCGAACACGAACAGCATGCCTTCGTTGCCGGGGAGTTCCTTGCGGAACATGAGGCCGTCGCGACGCGTGGCATCCGTATTGGCGACTTCTGCGCGGATAATATGGATACCCGCCGAAAGCTGGGTGGTCGGCAACGGCGCCTGCGGACCGGTCTGCGCTTGCGCGCCGGCGCTCAAGGCGAACGCGGTGGCGGCGATTGCCGTGGCGGATAACGCTTTGCGTATTGCTGACTTAAAGAACGCTGTCTTGAACAACGTGCGACTGACAGGGAACAACACAGCATTCTTCAGCATGGCCTGGCTTGGTATTAGGAAAAATAACAAGGCGGGGCTCGAAAGCCCCGCCTGAATTAATGGCGCAACCTTACCGTTGCACTTTAAGGGTAACTCAGGCAGCCGTAATATTAAGCGCCTGTTTTCCTTTGGGCCCCTGAATGATCTCGAAGGCCACTTTCTGACCTTCTTTCAGGGTTTTAAAACCATTCATCTGGATGGACGAAAAGTGGGCGAACAGATCTTCACCGCCGTCGTCGGGCGTAATGAAGCCGAACCCCTTTGCATCGTTGAACCATTTGACGGTGCCCGTCGATTTGGGATTGTCCCCTTGGACGGCGGTTGCGGTCGTATCAGACATGCGGACTGCCTCATTGAATCGTATGTTGACAGAAGGGCATCGCGGTCAAGACCCCTGTCCCCCCTCCGGCTTCCTGGCAGATTTTCGATGAGTTGAAAACCCCAGAATGCGCTGATAATGCGCTGCTTTTCTTCGTCGCGTCAAGTATGGAAACTACGTATTTCTGCGTGTAATTTTACGTAAGTTACACGTTAGGCGTCCCCAGTTTAAATAGAATAGCCGCCCTATGAGTTCTACCTTGGATACCCAGCATGATTTGGCCGTCGAGAAGGCACCGGCACGCGCCGCGCCGCCTCCGATGTATCAGGTCCTGTTGCTCAATGACGACTACACGCCGATGGAGTTCGTCGTGAAAGTGCTGCAGAAGTTCTTCAATAAGAATCACGAAGAGGCAACGCGGATCATGCTGCAAGTGCATCACGAAGGGCGCGGAGTATGCGGGGTGTATCCCCGCGATCTCGCCGCGACGCGCATTGCCCAGGTCGGGCAGTATGCGCGGGCGCGCCAGCACCCGCTTCAATGCGTGATGGAACCGGTCTAATACATAAAGAAGCGCCGCCAGCGATGGCGGCGTTGTGCTGTCCGCAATTTGCAGAAAAGTAGTATCCGCGTACCGGGAAGCGCGCGGACATGTTGGTCGGCAGCTCCGCCGCAAAGGAGCATTGGATTCGAGTAGGCGGAGGGGTTTGCCGTGAGTGGAAAGATAAGCAAGACCTGGCTGGCGGTAGCCGGCGTTGTGGTGCTGGCCGGGGCCATCGGCGCGGGCTGGTGGATGGGCAAGGACCGCCAGGCGGTCGCGCCGGCCCCCGTGCCTGCCGCATCCTCCCAGGCGGCCAACACGGCCGCGCCTGCCTCGAGCGATAAGCCGGCGATGCCGGCCAGCGCGACGGTCGGTTCGGCCGACCCGTTTGCGGCGCTCACGTGCCAACCTCGCCAATATAACGACGCGCTGTCGCTCTCCGTCACGTTTACGCAACCGGTGGACGGCAAGGCCAATCTGGATAGCTTCCTTCAGGTGACCGACATCGGCGCCATTTCTGGAAAGGAAGACCAGGATAGCGAATCGTCGGCGTCCCCGAACGATCAGCCCGCCTCGGTCAAGCCGGGCGACTCCGCGCCGAAGGGCAAGATCGTGAAGGGCAACTGGATCGTGGGCGACAACCCGCGCATGGTGTACTTCCCCTACGTTCAGCCGCAGCGCAAATACGCGATCACGGTGCGCTCGGGCCTGCCCGGCGTGGGCGACAAGGTCGTGCTGGCGGAATCGTCGAATTGCGAAGTCAACACGCAAGCCATGCCGCCGTCGTTCTATTTCGCCAGCCGTGGCGTCGTCCTGCCCGCCGGGCAGAACGGCGGTTTGCCCGTGGCGACGGTCAACGTTTCCGAAGTCGACGTGCAATTCCTGCGCGTGGCGCCTGACCGCGTGCCGGAACTATTTGAAACCGTGCTGGGCATCGGCCGCAACACGGTTGCAGAAGCCGACGACGATGACGGCGGCTATTATGACGAGGAAGACGGCTGGCGCTATTCCGACAACCGTAGCCTGAAGGGCTCGGTCAGCAATTGGGACCTGGACCGTCTGAATTCGTTGACGACCAGCGTATACCAAGGTCGTTTCCTGACGGATGACAAGCCGAACCGCCGCCATGTGACGTTCCTGCCCGTTGAAGGCGTGAAGGAACTGCAAGAGCCCGGTATCTATATTGCGGTGATGAGCCAGCCTGGCCGCTTCCGTTACGAATACCAGGTCACGTACTTCTACGTCAGCGATATCGGCTTGCATGCGCGCCGCTACACCGACCGCATCGAAGCCTATTCCGTATCGTTGAAAACCGGCCAGGCCATTTCGGGCGCCACGTTCGAATTGGTGGATGGCGCCGGCAAATCGTTGGCCAAGGCCGCTGCCGATGCGCAAGGTCACGTCCGGTTCGAAGGCAGCTTCACCAATGCGCGCGTCATCCGCGCATCGCGCGACAAGGAAATGACCGTGCTGGCGCTGGCCGAGCCGGCGCTGGACCTGTCCGAGTTCGACACGGGCGGTCATGTTTCGCGCCCGAACAACCTGTTCGTCTACGCAGGCCGCAACCTGTACCGTCCGGGTGAAACGTTCAACGTGTCGGTGCTGCCGCGCGATCTGGACGGTCGCATGCTGACCCCGGCGCCGCTGACCGCGACGATCAAACGCCCCGACGGCCGCGTGGTGCAAACCACGTTGTGGCAGCCCAAGAAGGACTTGGTCGGCTATGTCGAGCGCGCGATCGATCTGCCGCTGGATGCGCAGACCGGTTCGTGGCTGCTTGAATTGCGCGTGGACCCCGCGTCGCGCGCGCCGGACGCATCGTGGAAATTCCAGGTCGAGGAATTCCTGCCCGAGCGCATGAAAATGGCGCTGACGTCCGACCAGGAAGTGCTGTCGCCCGATGAAGAACTGACGGTGGATGTGCAGGGCGACTATCTGTATGGCGCGCCCGCCGCGGGCAACCGCCTGCTGTCGACCTTCCAGGTCAAGCGCGACCGCTTCGCCCTGGCGCAGCAATTGCCGGGTTTCATCTTCGGCGATGTGGCCGACGATTCGCGGCGCACCTTTGGAGAGTTGCCCGAGGCGGCGCTGGACGACAAGGGCTATGCCCAGGTCGAGGTCAATCCGAATACGTCCGGTACGCATTCGCCCATGAAGGTTCGCGTGTCGGCCAGCCTGCTGGAATCCGGCGGCCGCCCGGTGGTGCGTTCCATCGAGCGTAGCGTCTGGCCCGCCGACAAACTGATCGGCGTGCGTCCGCAATTCGACCGCGATGTGGCCCGCGAAGGCGCGCCCGCCGGTTTTGAAGTGATCCGGGCGAACGCCCAAGGCAAGATCGAACCGCTGGCCCAGGCCCAGATGCGCCTGTTCCGCGAAGAGCGCCAGTACTACTGGCGGTTCGACGACCAGCGCGGCTGGAACAGCGGCTACACCGAAACCGATGAGCTGGTCGATTCGCGTGAGATCGCGCTGAACGACCGCGCTCAATTGACCGTTCCGGTCAAGTGGGGGCGCTACCGTCTGGAACTGAGCGATCCGGAAACGGGCCAGACGATGCGTTACCGCTTCTATGCGGGTTGGAACGCGCAGGACGCCGATGCGATGGGCAACCGCCCGGACCGCGTGCAGATGAAGCTTGAAGGCGTGCCGGCCAAGCCGGGCGACACCGTCAAGGTCACGCTGACGCCGCCGCATGATGGCCAGGCGCTGGTTACTGTCGAAGGCGACCGTATGTTGTGGTCCACGTGGGTGGCCGTGAAGGCGACCGGCACGCAGATCGAGATCCCGATCAACAAGGACTGGAAGCGTCACGACCTGTACGTGGCCGCCGCCGTGTTCCGCCCCGGCAGCGAAGGCGACCGCGTGACCCCGGCGCGTGCGCTGGGCCTGGCGTTCCTGCCGATCGCCAGCACTGACCGCAAACTGGACGTCAAGCTGACCGCGCCGCCCAAGGTGGTGCCCGAGAACAAGACGACCGTGCGCGTCAAGGTGGACGGCGCCCAGGGCAAGCAGGCCACGGTGACCCTGTCCGCCGTGGACGTCGGTATCCTGAACATCAACCAGTACGCCACGCCGGATCCGCTGGACTTCTTCTTCGGCAAGCACCGTTACGCGCCCGAATTGCTGGACATGTACGGCAAGCTGATCGAGAAGATGGACGGCACGAAGGGCAAGCTGAAGTGGGGCGGCGACGCCGCCATGCGCGGCGATAGCAAGAGCCTGCCCAAGAAGGTCAAGCTGGTCGACCTGTTCTCGGGTCCGGTGACGCTGAATGCGCAGGGCGAAGCGAATATCCCGCTGGACCTGCCTGATTTCAACGGCACGCTGCGCCTGATGGCCGTGGCGTTCACGGCCGATAACTACGGCAGCACCGACACCGAAATGGTCGTGGCGGCGCCGATCGTGGCCGAACTGAACACCCCGCGTTTCATCACCCCGGGCGACCAGGCCGCGATTGCGCTGGACGTGACCAACCTGAGCGGGGCTGAACAGAAGATCACGGTCAAGCTGGAAGCGCTGGACCCGTTGGCGATTCCTGATGGCGTTCGCACGCTGACGCTGAAGGACAAGCAGCGCACGACCTTGCGCTTCAATGCGACCACTACCGGTTCGTATGGCCTGGGCCTGATGCGCCTGACCGTGGACGGGCAGGGCGCTGGCAAGCCCGTGCACATCGTGCGCGAGTCCGTGCTGCAGGTGCAGCCGGCCTATGCCGGCGAGCGCCAAGTGCGCCGTGTGAGGTTGAACCCGGGCGAATCCAATTCGCCGCAGGCGTCGTGGGTGTCTTCGTACTATCCGGACTCGGCCTTGATCAGCATGACGGTGTCGAACCGCCCGCCGTTCAACGTCAACCGCCTGGTCGAAGGCCTGCTCGCCTATCCTTACGGGTGCACCGAGCAGACCATCAGCCGCGCTTTGCCGTGGGTGCTGATCGACGAAGATGTTGCCAAGCAGTTCGGTTTGAAGCCGCGCACGCAAGTCGAGCGCGCGACCCAGGTCTCGGGCGCCATTGCCCGCCTGTCGGGCATGCGCAACGCGGTGGGCTCCTACAACTTGTGGAGCGGTTCCACCTCGCGTGATGTCTGGCTGACGGCCTATGCCGTGGGTTTCCTGCAGGACGCGCGCGACAAGGGCTTTGAAGTGCCCGAAGCCACGCTGGACCGTTCGCGCCAGTGGCTGCTGGAGCAAGTGCAGCAGACGTCGAACGGTTTCGGTACGTGGTCCGTGAACCTGCGCCGCAACGTCGAGGCCGGCCGCATCGACGGCAGCGACGCCAACATCCTGCGTGAAGACCATCGCCGCTTCGCCGGCCTGTCGACCGCGGTGCTGGCGCTGGCCCGCGACAAAAAGGCGCCGCTGTCGACCGTGCGCCAGCTGTTCGACAACTACCAGGAGCGCGCGCGTTCGCCGCTGCCGCTGATCCAGCTGGCTGCCGCGTTCAAGCTGATGGGCGACGAAGGGCGCATGAAGTCTGCGCTGGACGCCGCGATGACGCGTGAATACGGGTTCCCGCGCCGCAACTACAACGCCTACTACGACGAATGGCTGGGCGACTACGGCAGCAGCGTGCGCGACTACGCGTTGGCGTATGCGCTGGCCAACCAGTACGGCTTGAAGCACGACCGCCTTGAAAACCTGATGACGCAATTGACGGCGCGTCTGGGCAATCGCTCGTACCTGTCGACGCAGGAGCGGATGGCGCTGTTGCTGGCCGCTCGTGCGGTCGGCGGCGACAAGGGCACGCCGTGGGAAGCCTCGCTGACCGTCAATGGCGCGCGCAAGCCGCTGGACGGCGGCAAGAGCGACCAGATGGTGGCGCTGTCGGCGGCAGATCTGGCGAATACGCAACTGGTCAACACCGGTGCGCAATCGCTGTTCGTGGAATACGACATCCAGGGCAGCCCGACCGTTGCGCCCAAGCCGCGCAACGACGTCATCCAGCTGAAGCGTGGCTGGTACCGTCCGGACGGCAAGCCGTGGGATGGTGGCACGTTGCAGACCGGCGACATGCTGGTGGTGTGGGTGCAGGCCTCGGCCAACCAGAGCATCCCTGATGCCCTGATCGAGGACCGCGTGCCCGCGGGCTTCGAAGTCGAGAACCTGAACCTGTCGCAAAGCCCCGAGATGCAGGAATGGACGATCGGCGGACGCCGCGTGGCGGAAGCCATGGCCGATTCCAACATCAAGCATCGCGAGTTCCGCGACGACCGCTACGTGGCCGCCGTGTCCCTGGGCCGCAGCAAGGTTGACGTGTTCTATCTGGTGCGCGTCGTGACCCCGGGCCGCTATGCGGTGCCGTCGACGGTGGCCGAAGACATGTACCGTCCCGAAATCCGGGGCGTGGGCGAGCAATGGAGCACGGTCGAAATCCGCGACCGCGGCGCCAAGCGTCCTTGACCGCCGCCGCCCCCCCCGCGACCGGCGCCCACCCCGCGC
>NZ_JBHFII010000015.1:22282-26120 GCF_057334215.1 Achromobacter maghribensis
GGGGGGGGCGCCGCGGCATCATCGCGGCCAGCGTGTTGTTTGCGCTGGCCGCGTTGTTATTCGTGCTGGACCGCCTGTATCCGCTTCCCGCCATCGACTCGGGCGGAGCGGCCGTCGTCGTCGCCGCCGACGGCACGCCGCTGCGCAACTATCCCAGCCGGGATGGCATCTGGCGCTACCCGGTCAAGCCGGCGCAGGTGTCACCCAGCTATCTGGACACCTTGCTGACTTATGAGGACCGCTGGTTCTATTGGCACCCGGGCGTGAACCCGGTGGCGCTCGCGCGCGCGGGCTGGCAATGGGCCACCAACCGCCGCATTGTGTCGGGTGGATCCACATTGACGATGCAGGTTGCGCGGCTGATCGATCCGCAGCTGGCGGGCAAGCCGTCGCGGTCGATGTCCGCGAAACTGCGCCAGGCCTGGCGCGCCGTGCAGTTGGAAATGCACTACAGCAAGGACGAGATCCTGTCGCTGTATCTGACGCATGCGCCGATGGGCGGGATCGTGGAAGGCGTGGAAATGGGGTCGCGCCTGTGGCTGGGCAAGCCGGCCCGCGACCTGAGTCCGGCCGAGGCCGCCATGCTGACCGCCTTGCCGCAGGCGCCGTCGCGCTTGCGGCCCGATCGGCATCCCGAAGCTGCCCAGGCCGCCCGCGACAAAGTGCTGGACCGGATGGCCGAACTGGGCCGTTGGACGCCGGCCGAGGTCGCCGACGCCAAGATCGAAACCGTGATTGCGCCGCCGTTGCGGTCGCGTTGGCTGGCGCCGCTTGCCGCCCAGCGACTGTTGCAGGAGGCGGGCGGCCGATCGGCCAGGCGCCGTCCGGGGGATCGCCCGCCGCTGGTGGCTTCCACGCTGGACGCGGATATGCAGGCATCCGTGGAACGTATGTTGCTGGACCGCGTCGATAGCCTCCCGCCCAAGGTGTCGATGGCCGTTCTGGTCATGGACAACGACACGCTGGAGGTCAAGGCTTACGCAGGATCGGCCGATTTTTCCGACGATACCCGTTATTCCCATGTGGATATGGTGCGCGGCGTGCGTTCGCCGGGTTCTACTCTGAAGCCGTTTTTGTATGCGCAGGCGCTGGATGAAGGCCTGATCCATTCCGAAAGCCTGCTGATCGACGCCCCCATGTCGTTTGGCGGCTACGCGCCGGGTAACTTCCAGGCGGCTTTTTCGGGCCCGATCAGTGTGTCGCAAGCGCTGCAGCGGTCGTTGAACGTGCCCGCCGTCGACCTGCTGGACCGCGTCGGACCCGTCAGTTTCGCCTCGGCAATGGCGGCGGGCGGTGTCCGGTTACGTTTGCCTGCCGGTGCAGCACCAAATTTGAGCTTGATTTTGGGCGGGGGTGGCACCACATTGGAAGAACTGGTCGGTGCTTATCGGGCGCTGGCCCGGGAGGGGATCTCTGGCCGGCCGCGCCTGCGGGCGGAGCAGCCTAGGGTCGAGTCCCGTATGATGAGTGCTGGAGCCGCCTGGATTGTCCGCGATATCCTGGAAGGCGGCGGGCATCCCGACCGGCCTTTCTACCAGTCGGGCAGCCCGGCGCGGCGGCTGGCCTGGAAAACCGGGACCAGCTTCGGATTCCGGGACGCCTGGGCGATCGGAGTGACCGACAGATGGACGCTTGGCGTCTGGGTCGGCCGCCCGGATGGCACGCCGAACCCCGGATTTTTCGGGGCGAATGTGGCGGCGCCGCTACTGCAGGATATTGTGGCGGCGTTACCGGAAGGGGCGCAGCAGGTGCGCAGCCGGCCCGAAACGGTGCAGGCGGCAGTCACATGTTGGCCATTGGGTTACAGGCTGGGCAGCGTGCCCTCGGGGGAATGCCCTGAACAGCGCGCGGCCTGGCTGTTGAATGATACGGCGCCGCCGTCATTTGCCGGCTACGCCGACGCCACGCAGGGGCCTTTGCGCCTGGGCGGCGTCGCGAACGGCTCGGTGCTGCGGCCCGTGCCGGGCAGCCGGCAGGTGGCGCTGGATGTGGATGTGCAGGGCGCCGAAGGCGAAGTATGGTGGATGCTAGACGGGCGCGTGGTGAATCACGGCGCGTCGAGTCATCCGTTTAAATTGGTGCTGGCGCAAGACGGCCGGTATACGCTCACCGTCATGGACACACAAGGCCGCCACGATAGAGTGGTTTTTGAAATCGCTGGCGTTACGCCATGATCGGCATAGAATATGAATCGTGTATTTGACCGCTTCGATGCAATACGGAGGAAGCGTGATTTCTCAAGAGCTTGAAGTCAGCCTGCATATGGCTTTCGTCGAGGCCCGTTCGGCCCGACATGAATTTATTACCGTCGAGCACCTGCTGTTGGCACTGCTCGATAACGCTTCGGCTGTCGAGGTTCTGCGCGCTTGCGCGGCGAACCTGGACGACTTGCGCCGCAACCTGCGCCAGTTCGTCTCGGAGAACACGCCCGTGATCCCCAGCGGCGCCGAGGTCGACACGCAGCCGACGCTGGGCTTCCAACGCGTGATTCAACGCGCGATCATGCATGTTTCCGCAGGCGGCACCGGCAAGAAGCCGGTCACCGGCGCGAATGTGCTGGTGGCCATATTCGGCGAAAAGGACTCCCACGCTGTGTATTACCTGCAACAGCAGGGCGTGACACGGCTGGATGTGGTCAATTTCCTGTCGCATGGCATTACCAAACAGCCCCAGGTGGAGTCCGCCGCCGTGCAGAAAGAGCAGCAGACCAATGGTGAAGAGCAGGGCGAATCGCGTCAGTCGCCACTGGATCAGTACGCCACCGACCTGAATGCCGCCGCGTTGGCGGGGCGCATCGATCCCCTGATCGGGCGCGAGCACGAAGTCGAGCGCGTGATCCAGGTGCTGTGCCGCCGCCGCAAGAACAACCCGCTGCTGGTCGGCGAGGCCGGTGTGGGCAAGACCGCCATCGCCGAAGGCCTGGCCTGGCGCATCACGCGTGGTGAAGTGCCCGAAATCCTGCAGGCGGCCCAGGTCTTTTCTCTGGACATGGGTGCGCTGCTGGCTGGCACCAAGTACCGCGGCGATTTCGAACAGCGCCTGAAGGGCGTGCTCAAGCAGATCCGCGGCAACCCTGATGCGATCCTGTTCATCGATGAAATCCACACACTGATCGGCGCCGGTTCGGCGTCGGGCGGCACGCTGGACGCGTCCAACCTGCTGAAGCCGGCCCTGTCTTCCGGGCAGCTCAAGTGCATCGGCGCAACCACGTATACCGAATATCGCGGCGTCTTCGAAAAAGACCACGCGCTGTCGCGGCGGTTCCAGAAAATCGACGTGCCGGAGCCCAGCGTCGAGCAGACCGTGCAGATCCTGCGCGGGCTGAAGAGCCGCTTCGAAGAACACCACAGCGTGCGCTACTCGGCTGCGGCCTTGTCGGCGGCTGCCGAATTGTCCGCGCGCTTCATCAATGACCGTCATCTGCCCGACAAGGCCATCGACGTGATCGACGAAGCCGGCGCCGCACAGCGCCTGCTGCCGCGTTCGCGCCAGAAGAAGGTGATCGGCAAGGTGGACATCGAAAACATCGTGTCCAAGATTGCCCGTATTCCGCCGCAGTCTGTTTCCAACGACGACCGCAGCAAGCTGGCCACGCTGGACCGCGACCTGAAAACGGTCGTGTTCGGCCAGGATGGCGCCATCGACGCGCTGGCCGCCGCCATCAAGATGGCGCGCTCGGGCCTGGGCAAGCCGGAAAAGCCGATCGGCGCCTTCCTGCTGTCGGGTCCCACCGGTGTGGGCAAGACCGAAGTGGCGCGCCAGCTGGCGTTCACGCTTGGGGTCGAGCTGCTGCGTTTCGACATGTCGGAATACATGGAACGCCATGCCGTGTCGCGCC
>NZ_JBHFII010000015.1:26143-30038 GCF_057334215.1 Achromobacter maghribensis
GGCGCGCCGCCGGGATATGTCGGGTTCGACCAGGGCGGCCTCTTGACCGAGGCCATCACCAAGCAGCCGCATTGCGTGCTGCTGCTGGACGAAATCGAAAAGGCCCACCCGGATGTGTTCAACATCCTGCTGCAGGTCATGGACCACGGCACGCTGACCGACAACAACGGCCGCAAGGCGGACTTCCGTAACGTCATCCTCATCATGACGACGAACGCGGGCGCCGAAACCTTGAACCGTCCGTCGATCGGGTTTGCCAATTCGCGGATGCTGGGTGACGAAATGGCGGAAATCCGCCGCATGTTCACTCCCGAATTCCGCAACCGCCTTGATGCAATCATCCCGTTCGCCGCGTTGGACCGCGAGGTCATCCTGCGCGTGGTGGACAAGTTCCTCATGCAGCTGGAAGACCAGTTGCATGAGCGCCGCGTGGAAGCCGTGTTCACCACGAAACTGCGCGAACACCTTGCCAAGGAGGGGTTCGACCCGCTCATGGGCGCGCGTCCCATGCAACGTCTCATCCAGGACACCATTCGCCGCGCGTTGGCCGACGAGCTGCTGTTCGGCAAGCTGGTCGATGGCGGTTCGGTCACGGTCGACCTGGACGATGCGGGCAAGGTGACGCTGGACTTCGACGACAGCGGCAAGCCGCCTTCGTCGGATGCGCCGGATAAGCAGGAAGTTGAACTGATCGACTGATGACCGCGGACCGCCAGCCGCTGATCGAGTGCGAACATTGCGCAAGCGTTTATCGCCGACATCAGCTTGAACCTGGAGAGACTGCCAATTGCGCCCGCTGCGGAGCCACACTCTGGCGATACAGCGGGCTAACTTTGTCCAATTGGCTGGCCCTCGCCATCACCGCCCTGATTATCTTCGGGGTGGCCAACGCCTATCCGGTCGCTTCCATGTCCGTTCAGGGCATGGTGCAGCAAGCATCGCTTCTGGACGCTATTTCCATCACCTGGCGCCAAGGCCATTGGGTGGTCGCCGTCATGACGGGGCTGGCCGGTTTTGTGTTGCCGCTGCTGCAACTGACCGTATTGCTCTGGGTGTTGGGCCCCTTATCGCAAGGCCGCGAGCCCGCCGCATTCCGGGGCGCGATGCGCCTGTTGGGGGTGCTGCGGCCGTGGTGCATGGTGCCCGTTTTCCTGCTTGGCGTACTGGTTGCAGTGGTGAAGCTGGCCGGGATGGCCGCGGTGTCGCCGGGCATCGGGCTGGGCGCATTTGGCGTGCTGACCATTCTTCTGACCATGCTGGGACGGCTGTCACCGCATGTGTTGTGGCGTTTCGCGGAATCTTCGGGCGTGGTGCCCGTGCACATCCCTGAAAGCGCGCCGGATACGGTGCTGGCCGGCTGCCATGTCTGCGGCCAGGTGCAGGCGTTGCCTCGCGATGCGGACCCCGAAGAAGAGCACCATTGCGTGCGCTGCCACGCAATCGTGCATTATCGCAAACCGGATCATCTGGCTCGCACGTGGGCGCTGTTGTTGGCGGCGGTCGTGTTCTACATTCCCGCCAACGTGCTGCCGGTCATGCAGGTCAGTTCCGTGCTGGGCGACAGCGCCCACACCATCCTGGGCGGCGTCGTCGAGCTCTGGGAAATGGGGTCGTGGGACATCGCGCTGATCGTCTTCATCGCCAGCGTCGCCGTGCCCTTGACCAAATTGCTGGCATTGATCCTGCTACTGCTGACTGAGCAATGGCGCAGCACGACCAATTTGCGTCCGCGTACCCGCTTGTATCAAATGGTCGAGTTCATCGGCCAGTGGTCGATGCTGGACGTTTTTGTCGTTATATTGCTGGCGGCGCTGGCCGATTTTCAGGGACTGATGGAAATCAGCGCGGGCGCCGGCGCCGCGGCCTTTGGCGTGGTGGTGATCCTGACCATGCTGGCGGCCATGAGCTTTGACTTGCGGCGCAGTTGGGATCTGGAAGGCGAGAGCGAGATCGAGGCGCCCGAGGTCGAGGGTAGGGCTTCCCAGACCCAGGCGCAGCAGCACGCACGGGGGCCAGTGGCGCCCGTCACCAGTAAAGAAGTGGGCTAGCACTAGCAACAATCGTGGTTCGCCGCTTAAGAAGAAAAAGGAAAATTGATGTCCGACCAAGCTCCTGGATCCGGTGAGGAAAAGCAGTACCAATCGCCGACCATTTCGCGCAAGCAGAAGAGCCGGATCTCATGGATCTGGCTAGTGCCGATCGTGGCGGCGCTGATGGGCATATCCCTCGTCGTGCGCACCTGGATGCAGGCGGGTCCCGACATCTCCATTTCGTTCAACACGGCCGAAGGGCTGGAAGTGGGCAAGACCCAGCTGCGCTACAAAGATGTGAACATCGGCACGGTCAAATCCATCGGTTTCAATAGCGACCGCAGCAAGGTGGTCGTGAAGGCCGAACTGGCCAAGGAAGTGGCCGACCTGGCGCGGGAAGGCACCAATTTCTGGGTGGTCCGGCCGCGTCTGGACGTGAGCGGCGTGTCGGGCCTGGGCACGCTGTTGTCGGGCGCGTATATCGGCGTGGATGCGGTCGAAGGCAAGAACGGGTCCACCAGCAAGGCCACCAAGCTGAGTTTCGAAGGGCTGGAAATTCCGCCCGCAGTCACGCATGACCGCGCGGGCAAACGTTTCGTGCTGAAGGCATCCGACCTCGGGTCGCTGGATATCGGTTCACCGGTCTATTTCCGCCGTATCAATGTGGGCCGTGTGATCGGCTATGCGTTGGACAAGACCGGCGGCGCAGTGAACGTCGAAGTGTTCGTGGACGCGCCGAACGACAAGTTCGTGACCAACGGCACGCGCTTCTGGAATGCCAGCGGCGTGGACTTGAGCGTTAACGCGGATGGGTTGAAGGTGCGCACGCAGTCGCTCGTGTCGATGGCGGTCGGTGGCGTGGCGTTCGAGCCCGTCCAGAGCGCCCGCGATGGCGCCACGCCAGCGCCTGCGGATGCGAAGTTCGACCTGTATCCCACCGAGTCGGCCGCCCGCGCCAACCCGGATGGCGAGGCCTTCCCGATCCGCATGCGCTTCGATCAGTCGATCCGCGGGCTGACGGTTGGCGCGCCGATCGACTTCAACGGCATCACGTTGGGCAACGTCACGCAGATCAACCTGGACTTCGACCCGGTTTCCAAGCGCTTCTATTCCCTGGTGGATGCCACGCTGTATCCGGAACGCCTGGGCCGCGTGTACGAAGAAGTGCGCAACCGCGCGATGAAGGACGGTGACGTGGCGGGCCACCGCTTGCTGGGCGTGATGATCAAACACGGCCTGCGCGCGCAACTGCGCACGTCGAATCTGCTGACCGGCCAGTTGTATGTCGTGCTGGATGATTTCCCGAATGCCAAGCCGGTGGAGTTCACGCCGTCCGATCCCGCCATCATCCCGACGATTCCGGGCAATCTTGACCAACTGCAGCAGCAGGTCAGCAATATCGTCGCCAAGATCGAGAAGATTCCCTTCGACAAGATTGGTGAAGACCTGCGCACGACGCTGTCCAGCACGTCCAAGCTGATGAACCGCCTGGACAAGCAAGTGGCGCCGGAAGCGCAAGGCATGCTGAAACAGGCCAAGGAGTCGATGGCGAACATCAATGCGATGCTGGCCTCTGACGCGTCCTTGCCGGTCAATACCGAAAAGGCGATGCAGGAACTGAGCCGCGCGGCGCGTTCGCTGCGGGCGTTGGCGGACTTCCTGCAATCGAACCCCGAAGCCTTGCTGCGCGGTCGCGGCAATGACCCGATTCCCGGCGCAGGCCCTGTCAGGAACTGAAGAACATGACTATTTCCCCGATGCGTACCGTCCTGTCCTTGCTGGTTGCCGGCGCTGCCCTGGCGGGTTGCGGCTCGTCGCCACCCGTGCACTACTACACCCTGCAAGGGCCGGCGGGGGGGGGGGGG
>NZ_JBHFII010000015.1:30058-48298 GCF_057334215.1 Achromobacter maghribensis
CACGGGCCGGCGGCGCCGGCGCCCGCGTCCGCCGCGGCGCCGGCGGGATTCTTGATCGAAGTTCAACCCGTCAGTCTGTCGACCCAGGCGGATCAGCCGCAGTTGATGGTGCGCACGGGCGATGGCAGCGTGTCGGCGCTGTATTCGGAACGTTGGAGTTCACCGCTGGGCGACGAATTGCGCGGCGCGCTGTCGGATGCGCTGAAGCGGGAATTGGGTGCGCTGGACGTGCAAGCGGTCAAGCCCGGCCCGGGGGCGGCCGTGTGGCGCGTACAGACGGACGTGCAGCGCTTCGACCTCGTCTCCGGCAGCATGGCGCAGTTGGACGCCACCTGGCGTGTCCGGCCCGTCAATATGAAGGGGGCGGGCTTGCTGTGCCGCAGCCTGGTCACGGAAACCGTGTCGGAAGCCGGGGTGCCGGCGCTGATTGCCGCGCAACAGCGCGCCGTGGTCAGACTGGCCGGGGCAATGGCCTCGGCGATGCGCGGCCAGGCCCCCACGGGGTCCGGATCCGTGCAGATGCTGGGGTGCTCGGCGCTGAAAGACTGAGAAATTCGCATGATCTCAAACGGTTAACCTAGGGTTAACCTTAATACAAACGCGGTTGCAACCTGTCTAGCATACGGTCCTACCCATGCTGGGTTCTTTTCGGATCCAGTATTACCTTTGCCATGCGACAGGAAGCAATCTCTTATGGCCAGCACGACCCTTGGCGTCAAAGTCGATGACGCACTACGCGACCGCCTGAAGGCGGCCGCGCACAAGCTCAACTGCACGCCGCATTGGCTGCACAAGCAGGCGATCCTTGCCTACCTGGACAAGATCGAACGCGGCCATCTGCCTGCGGAAATGTCGCATCTGGGCCTGGATACCGGCACGGAAGACGAGGCGGGCGATAGCCAGTCGGCCCCCACGCCGCCGTTCTACGAGTTTGGCCAGGACGTGCAGCCGCAGTCGGTGCTGCGCGCCGCGATCACCGCGGCCTACCGCCGCCCCGAGCCGGAATGCGTGCCGCTGCTGTTGGGCCAGGCCCGCATGCCGAACCTGGAGAAGGTTCACGCGATGGCGACCGACCTCGTCAAGAAGCTGCGCGGCAAGCGCAGCGGCGGCGGCGTCGAAGGGCTGATCCAGGAATTTTCGTTGTCCAGCCAGGAAGGCGTGGCGCTGATGTGCCTGGCCGAAGCGCTGCTGCGCATCCCCGACCGCGCCACGCGCGACGCGCTGATCCGCGACAAGGTCGCCCGCGGCGATTGGAAGTCGCACATGGGCGGCTCGCAATCGCTGTTCGTCAACGCCGCCACATGGGGCCTGATGATCACCGGCAAACTAGTGGCCGTGAGCAGCGAGCAGTCGCTGTCCAAGGCGCTGACCCGGCTGATCGGCAAGGGCGGCGAGCCGCTGGTGCGCAAGGGCGTGAACATGGCCATGCGCATGATGGGCGAACAGTTCGTGTCGGGCCAGACGATTTCCGAAGCGCTGGCCAACAACCGCAAGATGGAAGCGCGCGGCTTCCGCTATTCCTATGACATGCTGGGCGAGGCCGCGACCACGGCGGAAGACGCCGACCGCTATTACGCATCGTACGAGCAGGCCATCCACGCGATCGGCAAGGCCGCGGCCGGCCGCGGCATCTACGAAGGCCCCGGCATCTCGATCAAGCTCTCGGCGCTGCATCCCCGCTATTCCCGCAGCCAGCGTGAACGCGTCATCGCGGAACTGCTGCCGCGCGTGAAAGCGCTGACGGCACTGGCCCGCAGCTACGATATCGGCTTGAACATCGACGCCGAAGAGGCCGACCGCCTGGAGATTTCGCTGGACCTGCTGGAGGCGCTGTGTTTCGCGCCCGAGCTGGACGGCTGGAACGGCATCGGCTTCGTCATCCAGGCCTACCAGAAGCGCGCGCCGTTCGTCATCGATTACGTCATCGACCTGGCCCGCCGCAGCCGCCACCGCGTGATGGTGCGGCTGGTGAAGGGCGCTTACTGGGACAGCGAAATCAAGCGCGCCCAAGTGGACGGCCTGGAAGGCTATCCGGTCTACACCCGCAAGCTCTACACCGACGTGGCCTACCTGGCTTGCGCACGCAAGCTGTTGGGCGCGCCTGAAGCCGTGTACCCGCAGTTCGCCACGCACAACGCCTACACGCTGGCGGCGATCTATCAACTGGCGGGCCAGAACTACTATCCCGGCCAATACGAGTTCCAGTGCCTGCATGGCATGGGTGAACCGCTGTACGACGAAGTGGTCGGCCCATTGGCCCAAGGCAAGCTGAACCGCCCGTGCCGCATCTATGCGCCGGTCGGCACGCATGAAACGCTGCTGGCCTACCTGGTACGCCGTCTGCTGGAAAACGGCGCCAACACCTCGTTCGTGAACCTGATCGGCGACGAGAGCATTCCGGTTGAAACGCTGGTGGCCGATCCGGTGGAGGCGGCCTCACGCATTGTGCCGCTGGGCGCGCCGCACGAGAAGATCGCGCTGCCGCGCGAACTCTATGGCAATCCGCAGCAGGGCGCCCGTGCGAATTCCGCCGGCCTGGACTTGACCAACGAACACCGGCTGGGATCGCTGTCCGCCGCGTTGCTGGCCAGCGCCGGCACGCCGTGGCGCGCGGGCCCGATGTTGGGCGAGGGCGACCAGGCATGGGACGCGGCGCGCGCCATTGAAGTGCGCAACCCCGCGAATCTGCGCGACGTCGTGGGCCATGTGATCGAGGCGCAAGCCGACGAGGCCGACGCCGCGTTGCGCGCCGCCGCCAACACCGCGCCCATCTGGCAGTCGACGCCCGTCGCAGAGCGGGCGCAGTGCCTGCGCCGCGCGGCGCAATTGCTGGAAGAGCAGATGCAGACCCTGCTGGGCCTGATCGTGCGGGAAGCCGGCAAGTCGCTGCCGAACGCCATCGCCGAAGTTCGCGAAGCGGTGGACTTCCTGCGCTACTACGCCGACCAGGCCGAACGGGAATTCAGCAACGACACGCACCGCCCGTTGGGCACGGTGCTGTGCATCAGTCCGTGGAATTTCCCGCTGGCCATCTTCACGGGCCAGGTCGCGGCCGCGCTGGCCGCCGGCAATACCGTCGTGGCCAAGCCCGCCGAGCAGACGCCGCTGATCGCCGCGCAAGCGGTCGCCATCCTGCGCGCGGCCGGCGTGCCTGCAGGGGCCGTGCAGTTGCTGCCGGGCCGCGGCGAAACCGTGGGCGCGCAACTGGTTGCCAGCCCCGCCGTGCGCGGCGTGATGTTCACCGGGTCGACCGACGTGGCGCGCATCATCGCGCGCACGCTGGCTGATCGGCTGGACGACGATGGGCACACCATTCCGCTGATCGCCGAAACGGGCGGCCAGAACGCGATGGTGGTCGATTCGTCCGCGCTGTCCGAGCAAGTGGTGTTCGACGTGCTGAGTTCGGCTTTCGACTCGGCGGGCCAACGCTGCTCGGCGCTGCGTGTGTTGTGCGTGCAGGAAGACAACGCCGATTACGTGCTGACGATGTTGCGCGGCGCGATGCGCGAGCTTAGCGTCGGCAACCCGGACCGCCTGTCGGTGGACGTGGGGCCCGTCATCGATACCGAAGCCCGCAATGGCATCCAGCGGCACATCGAAACGATGCGCACGGCGGGCCATCGCGTGGACCAGGTCGAGCTGAACGGCGAGTGCCGCCATGGCACCTTCGTGCCGCCCACGATCATCGAAATCGACCACGTCAGCGAACTGACGCGTGAAGTGTTCGGTCCGGTGCTGCACGTGGTGCGCTACAAGCGCGAGGAACTGGACGCCTTGTTGGATGCCATCAACGGCACGGGCTACGGCCTGACGTTCGGCGTGCACACGCGCATCGACGAAACGATCGCGCACGTGACGGGGCAGGTTCACGCCGGCAACGTCTACGTCAACCGCAACATCGTCGGCGCGGTGGTGGGCGTGCAGCCCTTTGGCGGCGAATGCCTGTCCGGCACCGGTCCCAAGGCGGGCGGTCCGCTGTACATGTATCGCTTGCTGGGCACGCGTCCGGCCGGCTTGCCCCCCGCGCTGGACGCCGCGGCGCCGTTGCCGCAGCGCATTGCGTTGCCCGGCCCGACCGGCGAGACCAACACCTATATGGTCGAGCCGCGTGGCGCCGTGTATTGCGTGGCGGCCACCGAAGCCGGCGCGCGGGCGCAATGGTCGGTGGCCCGCCTGACGGGCAACCACGCCTGGTTCGCGGATACGCCGGCCGCGCAAGCGCTGCTGGCCACGCTGGATGCCGAACAGCAGGGGCAGGCCGGCATTCTGGCCGAAGACGAGGTCGATCAGGCGGATTACCAGGCGGTGCTGTTCGAAGGCGATGGCGATGCGCTGCAAGCGCTGAACCAGCGCATTGCGCAGCGTCCGGGCGCCATCTTGTCGGTGCATGGCCTGACGTCCGACGCCGTGGCGGCGGGGGCGGGCTACGTGCCGGAGCGCCTGCTGACCGAACGCTCCATCAGCGTGAACACGGCCGCGGCAGGGGGCAACGCCAGCCTCATGACCATCGGCTAAAAAGTGACCGCGCGGTAACCCCCGAGGGGTCGGGGGTTATCGCCGAGTAACCAAGGGTTATCTCCAATATCGGCCAAGGTTGCACTGGAAGCAAAATCCGGTCGCACCTCAAGTCCGGCTGTCGCAACCCGGCATTCGGACTTTGCAGAAAATGCATGCGCAGGACCTGGCCACCGCCGGGCCTGCGGTAGTAAAAGAAACCAAAAGCCTGGCTAAAAGCTCAGGTATAACAAGGCCTTAAGTCCGACATCCCGGAGGGTTCCCCATGAAGTTCCGCACCACTTTGAAGCTTCTCGCCGCCAGCATCGCCGCCGTCGGCATGACCGCCGCCGCGCAGGCCGCCGACATCAAGCTAGGCTTCGCCGCGCCGCTGACCGGCCCGCAATCGCACTACGGCGAAGACATGCAGAACGGCCTGAACCTGGCCCTGGAAGAAGCGAACAAGAAGGGCATCAAGGTTGACGGCCAGCCGGCCAAGTTCGTGCTGGTGTCGCGCGACGACCAAGCCGATCCGCGGGTGGGCGTGCAGGTGGCGCAGCAACTGGTCGACCAGGATGTCGTGGGTATCCTCGGCCACTTCAACTCCGGCACGACGATTCCCGCGTCGCGCGTCTATCACGAGGCCGGTCTGCCCCAGATCGCCATGGCGACCTCGCCCGAATACACCAAGCAGGGGTACGAAACCACGTTCCGCATGATGACCAGCGACACGCAGCAAGGCGCCGCGGTTGGCAAGTTCATGGTGCAGAACCTGAAGGCCAAGAAGGTCGCGATCATCGACGACCGCACCGCCTATGGCCAAGGCCTGGCCGATGAAGTCGAAAAGGCCGTCAAGGCCGCCGGCGGCGAAGTGGTCCGCCGCGAATACACGACGGACAAGGCCAACGACTTCACGGCCATCCTGACCAACATCAAGGGCTCGGCGCCCGACGCGATCTTCTACGGCGGCCTGGATGCGCAATCCGGCCCGATGAAGCGCCAATTGGCCACCCTGGGTTTGAAGGCGCCGCTGGTGTCGGGTGAAATGACCCGCAGCGATACGTTCATCAAGCTGGCCGGCGACGCCGCCAACGGCACCTTCGCGTCGCTTGCCGGCGTGCCGCTGGACAAGATGGCCGCAGGCAAGGATTTCGAGCAACGCTACCAGGCGCGCTTCAAGAAGGCCCCCGGCGTCTATGCGCCCTACGCCTATGACGGCGCCTGGAACATGATCAGCGCCATCGAGCAGGCCGGCTCGGCCAAGCCCGAGAAGTACCTGCCCGTGCTGGCCAAGCTGAACCGCAAGGGCGCCACCAGCGAGCACATCTCCTACGATGCCCGCGGCGATCTGAAAGAAATCTCGGTCACCATCTACGAAGTCAAGAACGGCAAGTGGGAGATGGTTGAAACGATGGTCAGCCAAGCCAACTAAGGCGGGTTGAACAGGGCGGATCCCGGCGATGCCGGCGTCCGCCCGCTTTGTCCGCATGCGCCGCCCGGCGTGTGCGGCGCGCATCCCGCGCCCGGCCCGTGACGGCTCCGGCCGAGCGGCTCGCGCGACTTTTCCAGGCTTATTTCCGCGGCCCCTATGGATATCTTCATTCAACAACTGATTAACGGCGTCACGCTAGGCAGCGTGTACGCCCTGGTCGCCCTTGGCTACACCATGGTGTACGGCATCATCGGGCTGATCAACTTCGCGCATGGCGACGTCGTCATGATCGGCGCCATGGCGGCCACCACCATCGCCATATCGCTGGTGGGCGGCGATCCCGGCGTGTCCGCGTTCGTGGTGCTGGGCGTGGGCCTGCTGGTGTCCGTGCCGCTGTGCATGGCGGTGGGCTGGACGGCCGAGCGCGTGGCCTACCGGCCGCTGCGCCGCGCGCCGCGCCTGGCGGCGCTGATCACGGCGATCGGCGTGTCCATCATTCTGCAGAACGTGGCGATGATGGGCTGGGGCCGCAACTACCTGAACTTTCCGCAGGTGCTGTCGCCCCACGTGTTCGAATTCGCCGGCGCGCGCATGAGCTCGTTGCAGATCGCCATCGTGGTGATCGCGGCGCTGATCATGGGCGGCCTGCTGGCCGTGGTGCACAAGACCCGCCTGGGCACGGCGATGCGCGCGACAGCGCAGAACCGCGAAGTGGCGGGCCTGATGGGCGTCAACATCAATACGGTCATTTCGGCGGCGTTCCTGATCGGGTCTGCGCTGGCCGCCGTGGCGGGCATGATGGTCGCGACCTATTACGGCGTGTCGCAATACACGATGGGCTTCATGCTGGGCCTGAAGGCCTTCACGGCCGCGGTGCTGGGCGGCATTGGCAACATGGTGGGCGCGATGGCCGGCGGTTTGCTGCTGGGCATCATCGAATCGCTGGGCGCCGGTTATATCGGCGACCTGACCGGCGGTTTTCTCGGCAGCCATTACCAGGACGTGTTCGCGTTCTTCGTGTTGGTGCTGGTGCTGATCTTCCGTCCGTCCGGCCTGCTGGGCGAACGTGTGGGGGACCGCGCATGAACGCCACGTTGAAAACCAGCGGGCTGTCGGCCCGCAACCTGATCGGCATTGCGTTGATTGGTATCGTGCTGGCGGTGCTGCCGTTTGTGATCGGCATGGCTGGTCAAAGCTGGGTACGCATCCTGAACTTCGCGTTGCTGTACGTGATGCTCTCGTTGGGCCTGAATATCGTGGTGGGCTTTGCCGGCCTGCTGGATCTGGGCTACATCGCGTTTTACGCGGTGGGCGCCTATACCTGGGCCTTGCTGGCATCGCCGCACTTCGGGCTGCATCTGCCGTTCTGGGCGATCCTGCCGATCGCCCTGGCCGTGGCGTGCCTGTTCGGGGTGCTGCTGGGGGCGCCAACGCTGAAGTTGCGAGGCGATTATCTGGCGATCGTCACCTTGGGCTTCGGGGAAATCATCCGCATCTTCCTGAACAACCTGAACGCGCCTATCAATATCACCAACGGGCCGCAGGGCATCAACCGCATCGACACGTTCAAGGTGGGCGAGTTTGCGTTCGGACGGACGGAAAGCCTGTTCGGCATCCGGTTCACCGGGCCCGAGAAGTACTACTACCTGCTGCTGGCGCTGACGCTCATCATCATCGTGGTGTGCGTGCGCCTGCAGAATTCGCGGATCGGGCGCGCATGGGAAGCCATCCGCGAGGACGAGATCGCCGCCAAGGCGATGGGCATCAACACCCGCAACATCAAGCTGTTGGCCTTCGCGATGGGCGCCTCGTTTGGCGGCGTCGCGGGGGCGCTGTTTGCGTCGATGCAGGGCTTTGTCAGCCCCGAGAGCTTCTCGCTGATGGAATCGATCTCGATCCTGTGCATGGTGGTGCTGGGCGGCATGGGGCACATCCCCGGCGTGATACTGGGCGCCCTGATCCTGGCGGCGTTGCCGGAATTCCTGCGCGCGGTGGTCGAACCCTTCCAGCACATGGTGTTTGGCGCCGTGGTGTTGGACCCCGAAGGCATCCGCATGCTGCTGTTCGGCCTGGCGATGGTGTGCGTCATGCTGTTCCGTCCTGCGGGCCTGTGGCCGTCCGCGGTGCGCAAGCGCGAACTCGCGACCAAGGCGCAAGGAGGCGGAGCATGAGCAAGTTGCTGCAAGCGCAGGGCCTGGGCAAACGCTTCGGCGGCCTGCAGGCCTTGTCGGACGTCAGCTTCGATATCGAGCAAGGCGAAATCTATGGGCTGATCGGGCCGAACGGCGCGGGCAAGACCACGCTGTTCAATGTGCTGACCGGCCTGTACATCCCGGAAGAGGGCGGTTGCACCTTCAACGGCGTGTCCCTGTCGGGCAAGAAGCCGCACGAGGTCGCGTTCGCGGGCCTGGCGCGCACCTTCCAGAACATCCGCCTGTTCGCCAACCTGTCCGCCATCGAGAACGTGATGATCGGCCGCCACATGCGCACCAAGGCCGGCGTGCTGGGCGCGGTGCTGCGCACGCGCGGCACGCGTGCCGAAGAGGCCGCCATCGAGGCGCGGGCGCAAGAGCTGCTGGATTACGTGGGCATCGGCCATCGCGCCAACGACGTCGCGCGTTCGCTGCCTTACGGCGACCAGCGCCGTCTTGAGATCGCGCGCGCCCTGGCGACGGATCCCAAGCTGCTGGCGCTGGACGAACCCGCCGCCGGCATGAATGCGTCGGAAACGGTGGTGCTGCGCAAGCTGGTCGAGAAGATCCGCGGCGACGGCGTCACGGTCCTGCTGATCGAACACGACATGAAGCTCGTCATGGGGCTGTGCGACCGCGTGCTGGTGCTGGAATACGGCAAGGTGCTGGCGATGGGCAAACCTGCCCAGGTGCAACGCGATCCCAAGGTTATCGAAGCGTACCTGGGCGCCGGCGCGGCCCAGGATCCGCTGATTCACAAGGAGAGCCCGGCAACATGACGGCATCCCAACCCTTATTGGAACTGCGCGGCTTGCAGGTGGCCTACGGCGGCATCCGCGCGGTGCGCGGGATCGACCTGCGCGTGGACGAAGGCGAACTCGTGTGCCTGATCGGCGCCAACGGCGCCGGCAAGAGCACGACGTTGCGCGCCATTTGCGGCCTGGTGCCGCTGGCCGGCGGCGAAGTGGTCTACGGCGGGCAATCGATCGGCGGCCAGAAGTCGCATGACCTGGTCCGCAAGGGCCTGGTCATGGTGCCGGAAGGTCGCGGCATCTTCGGCCAGTTGACCATCGAGGAAAACCTGGCGATGGGCGCGTACATCCGTCGCGATGCGGCGCAGGTTCGGCAGGACACCGACCGCGTCTTCACCTTGTTCCCGCGTTTGGCCGAACGCCGCAAGCAAGCGGCAGGCACTTTGTCCGGGGGCGAGCAGCAGATGGTGGCGATGGGTCGCGCGATGATTGCGCGTCCGAAGCTGCTGTTGCTGGACGAGCCGTCGATGGGCCTGGCGCCCTTGATGGTCGAGAAGGTCTTCGAGGTGGTTCGCACCATCGCCAGCGAAGGCGTGACGATCCTGCTGATCGAACAGAACGCGCGCCTGGCGCTGGAAAACAGCCATCGCGGCTATGTGATGGAGTCGGGTGAGATCATCCTGTCCGGGCCCGCCGGCGACATGCTGCACGACCCCAAAGTGCGCGCGGCCTATCTGGGCGAGGTCGAGTAGGGCATCGAGCTTGCGGGTGTCCGGGTTCTTTAGCCGCCGAGGCCTCCCTGCGTCATTCCGATGCTCGCCCCGGTGGGGCTGCGCTTCGGATGGCTCCGGGATCCTCGGCTGCCGGCGGCCTCATGCGTTGGTTTTGGACCCCGTTCATGGGCAGATGCCGTGAGCCGGTGGCCGGGCGGAGGGATCCGAAGCGCAGCCCCACCGGGGCGAGCATCGGAATCCCGCAGTTCGGACGCCGGCGACTCAAGAACCCTGCCTCACAAAACCGACCGTCAGCTATCCAGCCAGAAATGTTCTAAGCCGGTGCGCGTTCACGGTCCACGGCCATGACGACTCCAGCTTCGACCAGTGCGTCGATTTCCTGCTGGCCGTAGCCGAACTCTCCCAGGATCGCGATGGTGTCCTCGCCCAGCCGCGGCGCCGCGCGGTGATACTGCGCAGGCGTGGCCGACAGCTTCACGGGCATGCCTACGGTGCGCACCTTGCCCGCGACCGGGTGGTCCTGTTCCACCACCATGCCGCGCGCCAGCGTCTGCGGATGCGACAGCGCCTGCGCGATCGAATGCACCGGTCCGGCGGGTACGCCGGCCTCGTCGAAAACGTCCAGCCATTCCTGCGCGCTGCGCGTCTCCAGGATGGCCGACATCTCCGCCACCAGTTCGTCGCGGTTATTCATGCGATCGCGGTTGCGTGCGAAGCGCGGATCGTCCGCCCATTCGGGCTTGCCCAGCGCTTGCGTGATGCGCTGCCAGTTCTTCTCGTTCGCGCCGCCGATGATGATCCAGTCGGTGCCCGTGGGAAACGCCTGGTATGGCGCGCTGAGCACATGCGCCGATCCGGTGGGGCCGGGCGATACGCCGCTGCCGAAGTAGATCGCGGCGTGCCAATACAGCTGCTGCAGGCTGGCCTCCAGCAGCGAGGTCTCTACGATCTGACCCTCGCCGGTGCGCTGCTTGTGCTGATACGCGGCCAATACGCCAAACGCCGCCAGCAGGCCCGCATTGATGTCGGCCACGGAGTTCCCCGTGCGCAACGGTGCGCCGCCGGGTTCGCCGGTAATCGCCATCAAGCCCGAAAATCCCTGCGCCACCAGATCGAATCCGCCCTTGTCGGCGTAGGGGCCGGTGGTGCCGTAGCCCGAGACGGCGCAATAAATCAGGCCGGGGTTCTCCTTGCGCAGGGTGTCGTAGCCCAGGCCCAGCTTTTCCATCGTGCCTTTGCGGAAGTTCTCGGTCACGACGTCAGCGTCCCGGATCATGCGCAGCAAGACCTTCTTGCCCTCGGGATGTTTCAGGTCCAGCGCGATGGCGCGCTTGTTACGGTTGAGCATCAGGTACGGCGCCGAGATGCCATTGATCTGCGGGTCGCGATATTGGCGGGAATCGTCGCCGCCATCGATCTTCTCGACCTTGATGACGTCGGCGCCAAGATCGGCCAGCATCATGCCGCAGGTCGGGCCGGCCATGATTTGCGACAGCTCGATCACGCGCATGCCGGCCAGCGCGCCGGCGGGCGCATCGGCATTGGCGGTCAGCGGGCGGCCGGGGCCGCGGATATCGTTATGCATGCATGTTCCTTGATGTCTGGTTCAACGGCCGCTGAATTGCGGTTTGGCCTTGGCCAGGAAAGCGCGGTAGCCGGCGCGAAAATCCTCGGTATCGAAGCAGTCGAAGGCTTCGTCGCGATCGGCGTCGGTCAAGGTCTTGCCCTGGACGAGGTTGCGCACGAACTTCTTGTGCCAGCGCGCCACCAGGGGCGCCCCGTCGGCAATGCGGCGCGCGGCGGCCTGTGCCTGTTCGGCCACTTGGTCGTCCGGCACGACACGGGTGACGACGCCCAGCCGCAAGGCTTCGGCGGCGTCGAATATCGTGCCTTCCAGCAGCACTTGCAGCGCGGTCGTCGGCCCGACAAGGCGCACCAGCGGCGCCAGTTCCGAGTACGACATCACCAGTCCCAGGTTCTTGATCGGGACGCCGAACCGCGAGCTTTCACCGCAGATGCGCAGATCGGCCAAGCTGGCGATTTCCAGTCCGCCGCCGACGCAGATGCCGTGGATTTGCGCGACAACTGGGTGGCGGCAGCCGCCGATGGCCTCGATCGTGCGGCGCATGACGGCGCCGTACTCCACCGCCTGCCGCTTGTTGCTGCGCGCCGTTTCGAATTCGCTGATGTCGTTACCGGGCGAGAACGCCTTTTCGCCCGCGCCCCGCAGCACCACGCAGCGCACGCTGTCGTCGCGGTCCAGTTCCAGGAAGATGTCGCCAAGCAGACGCCAGCCGTCGATCGTGAATGCGTTGAGTTTTGCCGGGCGGTTCAGCACCACGGTCGCGATGTCGCCGTCGCGTTGCAGCAGAATGGGCGAGGAGTCGGAGGTAGAGGTAGCGCTCATGGTGTTCCTTTCGTCAGACGCGGGGGCGAAACCCGCAGGGATCATTGTTTCGTCAGGCCAAGGCTGCTGGTGAGCTTGCCGTACTTGGTCCATTCGTCCTGCACATAGGTCGCGAATGCGGCGGGCGTCTGCGGCCCGCCGCGCAGATCCATTCCCTGGTCGGCCAGCTTGGCCACAATCTCGGGGTCTGCCAGGGTCTGCGCCAGCGCGCGGTCCAGCTTGTCCAGGATCGGGCGGGGCAACTTGGCGGGTGCCAGCACCGCGTACCACTGCACGATGTCCAGGCCCTTGATGCCGGATTCGGCAAGCGTCGGCACATCGGGCAGCCGCTTGCTGCGTTCCGCGCTGGTCACCGCCAGCGGGCGCAGCTTGCCGGCCTGGATCTGGTTGATCGCGCCGGGCAGGGTGTCGAAGTTCATGTCCACGCTGCCGCCCAGCAGGTCGGTCATCGCCTGGCCGCTGCCCTTGTAGGGGACGTGCTCCATCGATACGCCGGCGATCTGCGAGAAACGCGCGGCGCTCAGATGTTGGGGGCTGCCCATGCCGGACGAGGCGTATAGCAGTTGCTTGGGCTTGGCGCGGGCGTCGTCAACCAGGTTCTGAACGGTGGCGTAGCTGTGTTTGGCCGGATTCACGACCAGCACGTTGGGCACCGACCCGATGTAGCGCACCGCAGTGAAATCGCGGATGGGATCGATGCTGGATTGCACGACGTAGGGGGCGGCGACCGTGGACTGCATGTTGGCCAGCAGCAGCGTGTAGCCGTCCGGGTCCGCCTTGGCGACGTAGTCGGCCGCGATCAGTCCGGAGGCGCCCGGCTTGTTTTCGACCACGATCTGCTGGCCCAGCAACGTGGACAGGCGCGCGGAAACGATGCGGGCCGACACGTCGGTGCCGCCGCCCGGTACAAAGCCGACGACCAGCCGGATGGGACGTTCCGGCCACTTCGCCGGGTCTTGCGCCAGGGCAGGGGCAACGGCGGCCAGACTGGCTGTCAGCGTCAATGCGCGTGTCCAGCCGCGAACATGCTTGTTCATAGTGAGTCTCCTTGGTGGATGAGGCCTGCCCGGGTGTTGCTTGATTTATGATGGGGTCAGGTTGGTATGCCTTTGGTGTCTGGTATACCAGATACAAAAATAATCGATGTTGCGAGCGTGAACAACTCATGGCTAACCCTGAAACCCTGATTCCGGACGTGTCCGTCCCGGATTTGGCCATCCACCATCCCACCTTGCCGGCGGTCGTTGCCGAGCGGCTACGGCAACTGATCATCGACGGCACGCTGAAGCCGGGCACCTGGCTTAACGAGCGCGACCTGTGCGAACAGCTGAAGATTTCACGCACGCCATTGCGCGAGGCCTACCGCATGCTGGCCTCGGACGGACTGGTGGCGTTGCAGCCCAAGCGCGGGGCCATGGTGATCGAGTTGTCGGCGGACGACATCGAGAACATCTTCGACGTGCTGTCCGTGCTGGAGGGGTTGGCGGTGCGCAGCGCCGCCGAACGCGCATCGGATGCGGAGCTTGCGCAGATCGCAGGCTTGCATGCGCAGATGCTTGAAAACTATGAGAAGCGGGATATCCGGGCGTATTTCGCGGCCAGCATGGGCACGCACATCGCCATCAATCGCGCCGCGCACAATCCGGCGCTGACCCAGTCCTATGACCGCCTGAACCTGCAGGTTCAGGCATTGCGCTACAAGTCCAATTTCGATCTTGACGAATGGACGACCGCAGTGGCGGACCATGAGGCGTTTGTTCAGGCCTTGATGGCGCGCGACGGTAAACGCGCCGAAACGCTGATCCGCAAGCATGTGGGCGGCAAGAAGGCCTACAACCTTCGTGGCCGCCCGGGCGCCGCGGTCAAAGCCTGAACCTGGCCGACCCGGCTCAGGCCGGCTGCGCCGCCAACTGCCTTCTGCCGATCCGCAGCGCGATCACGGCGGCGATCAGCCCCGTGATGCCCGAGATCACGAAGGCCATCATGTAGCTGCCTTGCGCTTCGCGGATGGCCCCGGCCATCCAGGCGGCGCTTGCCGCGCCCAGTTGGTGGCCGGCGACGATCCAGCCGAACACGATTGCCGCGTCACGCTCGCCGAAAGCCTCCGTCGTCAGGCGCAGCGTGGGCGGCACCGTGGCGATCCAGTCCAGACCAAAAAAGATCGCGAAGATCGACAGGCTGTAGAACGAGAAGTCGGAATAGGGCAGGTAGATCAGCGACAGGCCGCGCAGCGCGTAGTAGACGAACAGCAGTTTGCGCGGGTCGTAGCGGTCGGTCAGCCATCCCGATGCCGTCGTGCCCACCAGGTCGAAAATGCCCATGATCGCGAGCAGGCCGGCGGCCTGCACTTCCAGCATGCCGTGGTCGCCGCAAAGCGCGATCAAGTGCGTGCCGACCAGACCGTTGGTGGTGAAGCCGCAGATGAAGAATGTGGCGAACAGGAACCAGAACGTGCGCGTCCTGGCGGCGCGGGCCAGGGCACCGAAAGTGGCCGCCACCATGCCGGTGCGCGGCGCGGCGGGAGCCGGCGCTGCATTCGGGTCGCTGCCGAACGGCACCAGGCCGACGCTGGACGGCCGGTCGGGCACGAGCCACCAGGCCAGCGGCACCATCGCCGCGGCGGCGGCCGCCACGGTCCAGACCACCCGGGTCCAATCGCCGGACGAGGCCAGCGTGGCCAGCACGGGCAGGAAGACCAGCGTGCCGCTGGCGGTGCTGGCCGTCAACAGGCCCATGACCAGCCCGCGGTGCTTGGTGAACCAGCGATTGACGATCGTCGCGCCCAATACCGACGCCACTGCGCCGGAACTGATGCCCGAGAACACGCCCCAGGTCATCATCAGGTGCCACGGTTCGGTCATGTAGGCGCTGACGGCGCTGGAGGCTGACATCAGGAGCAGGGCGCCAATCAGGATGCGACGCAGCCCGAAGCGTTCCATCGCCGCGGCGGCGAAGGGACCGATCAGCCCATAAAGGAAGATGCCGACTGCGGCAGCGAACGAAATCGAGCTGCGGCTCCAGCCAAAGGCTTCTTCCAGCGGCACCAGCAGGACGCTGGGCGACGAGCGTAGCCCGGCCGACACCAGCAATGACAGGAAAATGACCGCGACCACGACAAACGCGTATTTCTGGCCGGCACGCCGGAACGGGATAGGAGGCTGGGCTATACTCATGTTACTGACCGGTACGTATTGAGGTTTGCGAATAGTACGTACCGGTCAGTAACATCGTCAAGCACTATTTGATGGAGACCCGAATGGCCAGCAAACCCACCGCCCCGTCCGTGACGCCGGACACCCCGGCACCCAAACCCCTGCTGGCGGCCGACCGCATCCGCAAGACCGCGCGCGAAATGTTCTATCGCGACGGAATCCGCGCGGTCGGGGTGGACGCCATCGTCACCCAGGCGGGCGTGACCAAGCCCAGCCTGTACCGCAGCTTTTCGTCCAAGGACGAGCTGGCGGCCACCTATCTGCGCGACTACGACGCCGAATTCTGGGCGCGTTTCGATGCCGCCTGCGCGGCCCATCCGGGCGACCCGCGAGCGCAGTTGCTGGATTACCTGTCCGGATTGGGCAAGCGCGCCGTGCAGAACGGTTATCGAGGCTGCGGCCTGACCAACGCGGCGGTCGAGTATCCCGAATCCGAGCACCCGGCCCGGGCCGTCGCCGTCGAGCACAAGCTGACGTTGCGCCGCCGCTTGAACGAGATGGCGGCGGGCATGGGCGCGGCCGACCCCCAGGCGCTGGCCGATGGTTTGCTGCTATTGATCGAGGGCGCGTTCGTTTCCAGTCAGCTATTCGGCGCGGGCGGACCGGCGGGACGGGTTGCCGAAATGGCCGATAAGCTGATCCAGGCCCACCTTCCCGGCTGAAAGGCGTATTGCACCGCACAACAACGGTGCTTAATGTGGTGCCGGATGCACCGTAATGGTGGTGTTTGTACCCATTGCGCAACGAACAAAATAATGGTTCAAATTTACGTTGCAACGCAGCAAACGCGGATCTAACATGAATTTGTGTTGTTCCACATCGCGCTTTCTCAAGGAGAGAATCATGAGCGATACCGCGTTGAAAAATGCCCGTATGTCGGATGCGCTGGAGCGGTCCCTGATCCGCGAGGCCGTCAAAGCGGAAACCCTGTCCGGCCCCTTCGCCCGTGGCAACTGGCTGCGCCTGAAAGCGCGCCTGGCATCCTGGGGGGGCGCCGTCGGCGAAGTGCTGCACGACATGGACGCCGGCCGGCAGCAGCATCCGGTCATCTCCGCCCGCCACTGAGCGCAAGCGGTCAGCCAAAAAAACGCCAGCAGATGCTGGCGTTTTTTTTATGGCCTTGGGCCATGCGAGACGGCAGGTGGCGAAGGCCTAGACCGCCATGTCGACCAGCAGGTACCCGTCCAACACCACGATGCCGACCGTGGCGCTGATGGCGGCCCACGCCCAGGCGCCGCGTAGCGCGTATTGGCCCATCACGCCCTTGCGGCAAGCAAGCACCACGAGCGGTCCCAGTGCGAAAGGCAGCGCCAGGCTAAGGATGACCTGGCTTAGCACCAGCAGTTCGTCGGGATCCTTGCCCCCGGTGAAGACCAGCAGGCCAACCGCGGCGGCCCCCGCGACCAGGCGGGTCATCAGGGCGCGGCGGCGGTCGGACCAGTTGCTGCGTAGCTGGAAGCCCTTGGACAGGATGCGGCCAGCCAGCACACCCGTGATGGTCGAGCTTTGGCCGGCGGCATAGAGCGCCACGGCAAAGACGATGGCGGCGCCGACGCCCAGCGTCTGGCCGATCACGGCGTGGGCGTCGTCCAGGCTGGAGACGATCAGCCCCGACCCCGACAGCGAGGCCGCCGCCACGATCATGATGGCCGAATTGATCAGCATGGCCACGCCGAGCGACACAATGGTGTCGTTGCGGGCCAGGCGCATCGCCATGTCGCGGGCGGTCGAGGGTAGCGCTTGCGCGCGTTCCGCCAGCGAGCCGGAATGCAGATAGAGGTTGTGCGGCATCAGGGTCGCGCCCAGGATGCCCAAGGCGATCAGGAATCCCTGCGGATCGCGCAGGGCGCGGCCGGTCTCCGTCACGCCATGCGCGACTGCCGTCCACGCCGGATTGGCCTTGAACAGCAGGAATACGAACGACGCGGCCACGACCCCCAGCAGCAGCGCGATGACGCGTTCATGGCGGTCGGCGTTGCCGCGCGTCAGCGCCAGTACGGCGAAGGTGCCGACGCCGGTCACGGCCACCCCAGCGATCAGGGGCAGGCCGAACAACAGGCGCAACGCGATCGCACCGCCGATCAGTTCGGCCAGCGCAGTGGCCAGGATGGCGGCTTCGCCGGCCAGCCAGGCGGCTTTGGACCAACCGCGCGGCAGGTGCCGGGCCGTCAGGGTGGCCAGGTCTTGTCCGGTGGCCAAGGCCAGGCGCGATACCAGAATCTGGAAGCCCAGAGCCAGGAAGGCCGAGGTGATGACAACCATCAACAGCCCGTAGCCGAAGCCGCTGCCGCCAGCGATGTCGGTGGCCCAGTTGCCCGGATCGATGTAGCCGACGGCCACCAGGATGCCCGATCCGACCATGCGCCGCAGATTCGCCGATACCTGGGCGTCTTGCGCAAGGGCGGCTCTGCCGCCTGATATCGCGTAGATGAATCCGGTCATGCGACACTCCTGAGAATGGTTCTCATTTTCTAGAAGTGCGCGTCGGCCGTCAAATTGATTTTGGGCAAGGCGGGGATAGGGTGGCCCAATGGCGCGCCGCCCGGGCGCGCCATTCAACAAGGATCAGGACTTGAGCTTGGCGTCCATGGTGATCTTGGCCTTCAACACCTTCGATACCGGGCAGCCGGTTTCTGCCTTGCGCGCGGCTTCCTCGAAAGCTTGCGCGGTGGCGCCGGGGATGACGGCTTCCACGGTCAGGTGGACGGCGGTGATGGAGAACCCGTCGTCCACTTTGTCCAGCGTCACTTCGGCCTTCGTGTCCAGGCTGGTGGCGACCAGACCGGATTCGGACAGGATGTTGGACAGAGCCATGGTGAAGCAGCCAGCATGGGCGGCGCCCAGCAATTCTTCGGGGTTGGTGCCCGGAGTGTCTCCGAAGCGCGTATTGAAGCCGTAGGGTTGGCTCTTGAGCGCGCCGCTTTGCGTGGAGATCGTGCCCTTGCCAGTCTTCAGATCGCCCGACCAGGCGGCGGATGCGGTTTTCTTCATGGTGACTCCTGTTGAGGGGGCGCGCC
>NZ_JBHFII010000015.1:48338-55868 GCF_057334215.1 Achromobacter maghribensis
CGGGTGCAGGGATGCGATCCGCCGCGGCGGGCGGCGCATGTTGCCGAAGGCGGCATCGTCGATGATACGGCCGGCGCGTGGGGCGGGCGCGGAATCCACCCGTGCGCAACGGCAAGCCGATGTAACGCAAGCCGATGTAACGGCGGGCCCAGGTGGGCGAGTCGCATCAGGCAAAATAGCGACATCGCTTCCATTCCACCCGAGAGCCGTTGTCATGCCCCGCCATTTCCTACGCTACGCCTGCGCCGCCGCGCTGGTCTTTCCCGTTTTGTCCGCTCAAGCAGAAGTCGTGATTGGCGTGGACGTATCCACCACGGGCCCCGCTGCCGCCATCGGCATTCAGACCAACAACGCGATCCGCCTGTGGCCCAACACCCTGGGCGGCGAACCGGCGCGCTACGTGGTGCTGGACGATGGCACCGACGTCAGCCGCGCGGTGAAGAACCTGCGCAAACTGACCTCGGAAGACACGGTCGACGCCATCGTCGGCCCCAACACCACGGCCGCCGCGCTGGCGGGGCTGGACGTGCTGGCCGAAACGAAGACGCCCATGATCGCGCTGGCCGCCTCCAGCGTCATTGTGGAACCCTTGTCCGACCCCAAGCGCGCCTGGGTGTTCAAGATGCCGCAGAACGACTCGCTGATGGCGGCCGTGCTGGTCGAAGACATGAAGAAGAAGGGCCTGAAGAACGTGGCCTTCATCGGTTTCGCGGATTCGTACGGCGACAGCTGGTGGAAGGAATTCACCGCCGCCGCCGGCAACGACCTGAACATCGTGGCGCAGGAGCGTTTCCAGCGCACGGATGCGTCGGTGGTGGGCCAGGCGCTGAAGGTCATCGCGGCCAAGCCGGATGCGGTGCTGATCGCCGGCGCGGGCACGCCGTCCGCCTTGCCGCAGAAGACGCTGCTGGAACGTGGCTACACCGGCGCCATCTATCAGACCCACGGCATCGGCACGCTGGAATTCCTGCAAGTCGGCGGCAAGGACGTCGAGGGCACCTTGTTCCCGACCGGCCCGGGAGTGGTGGCGCGCGAGCTGCCCGACAGCAACCCGGTCAAGAAAGTGGCCGTGGCGTTTGCCGACAAATACGAAGGCCAGTATGGTGCCAACACCTTGACGCAGTTCGCGGGCGACGCTTATGGCGCCTGGATGTTGCTGGATTCCGCGGTGGCCCGGGCGCTGAAGACGGGCGCCAAGCCCGGCACGCCGGAGTTCCGCGTCGCCCTGCGCGATGCGCTGGAGAACACGCGCGATCTGGTCGTGCCCAACGGCGTGCTCAATATTTCGAAGGACAACCATCAGGGATTCGACGAACGGGCGCGCGTGATGGGCGTCGTCAAGAACGGCCGGTTTTCGTACGCGCAGTGATACACCCCGCCGCCGACTCGGTCGCCCGTTGAAGCGTTGATATAAATATCTGCGGTTTGTAGCATTTACTGACGTTCCATAGGGCATCAGTCCCTAAAAGCAGGCTTACGCCTGCTTTTTTACGCCCATATCATTCGTATCGAAATCATTTAATAGCGTATTATTTTTAGTGAAGCCATGCACCTAGAAATAGATTTGGGAGAAAAAATCCATGACCTTGTTTCGATCCAGAGGCCTGTTGTTGGCCCTGAGCCTGAGCCTGTTGGCCGCGTGTTCCGACTCGGGCGGCGATAAAGCCGCCCCGGCGGCGGGCGGCGCGGCGGCGGGTGCCGCGAACACGCTGGAAGCCGCCAAGGCCGCCGGCAAGATCCGCATCGGCTATGCCAATGAGGCGCCGTTCGCGTATATGGATCGCAAGGAGGCCAAGATCACGGGCGAATCCGTCGAGATTGCACGCGTGGTGCTCAAGCGCATGGGCATCAACGAAGTGGAAGGCGTACTGACCGAATTCGGCTCGCTCATCCCCGGCCTGGCCGCCAAGCGTTTCGACATCATCGCCGCCGGCATGTATGTGACGCCGGAACGTTGCCAGCAAGTGGCGTTCTCCGATCCGACGTACGGGGTGGGGCAGGCATTCCTGGTGAAAAAGGGCAATCCCAAGAACCTGCACAGCTATGAAGACGTGGTGAAGAACCCCGACGCCAAGCTGGGCGTGGTGGTTGGGGCGATCGAAGGCGAGTACGCCCAGAAAGTGAAAATTCCAGCGGGCCAGGTCGTGGTGTTTCCGGACGCCGTCAGCGCGCTGTCCGGCGTGCAGGCCGGCCGGGCCGACGCCTATGCCGCGACCGGGCTGACCGTCAACGACCTGATGGGCAAGACGCAGGCCGGCAGCGACTTGGAGAAGGCCGAACCGTTCACGGACCCGGTGATCGACGGCAAGGACGTGCGAGGCTACGGCGCCTATGCGTTCCGCACGGACGACAAGGCGTTCGCCGATGCCTTCAATGCGGAACTGGCCAAGTACCTTGGCACCGACGAGCACAAAAAACTGGTGGCGCCGTTCGGCTTCACCGACCAGGAGCTACCCCAGGGCATGACGGCCGCGAAGCTCTGCGCCGGAAAGTAAGGGGGCGCGAATGTCACTTGTTTCAGAGCCCATCGCGGAGCTGCTGCCGCCTTTGCTTGAAGGGCTGACCGTCACGCTCCAGGTCATGGCGGGCGCCGTGATGCTTGCGGTGCCCCTTGCCTTGGTGGCGGGCATCGGGCGCCTGTCGCCGTTGCGGCCGGTGCGCTGGCTGGCGTCGACCTATGTCGAGGTCTTCCGCGGCACATCGGCCCTGGTGCAGCTGTTCTGGTTCTATTTCGTGCTGCCGTTGTTCGGCGTCCAGTTGCCGGCCATGTTGGTGGGCATCGTGGTGCTGGCGTTGAACGCCGGCGCGTACGGGGCCGAAGTGGTTCGCGGCGCCATCCGCGCCGTGCCGCCCGGCCAGCGCGAAGCCGGGGTCGCGTTGAATCTGACGCGCGCGCAGATCCTGCGCCGCATCGTGGTGCCCCAGGCAGTGCCCGCCATGCTGCCACCCGCGGGCAACCTGCTGATCGAATTGATGAAGAACACGGCGCTGGTGTCGCTGATCACCATTGCCGACCTGACCTTCCGCGGCCAGTTGCTGCGCAGTGAAACGCTGCGCACGACCGAGATCTTCGGCTTGATGCTGCTGTTGTACTTCGCGGTGGCCCTGCTGATCACGGCGGGCGTTCGCCTGCTTGAGCGGAGGGTCCGCATCCGATGACACCGATATTCGACTGGTCTTTCGCGCTGGAGATCCTGCCCACGCTGGCCTCCGCGCTGGTCATCACCATTCAGGCGACGGTGCTGGGCATGCTGGTGGCGGTGACCCTGGGCCTGGTACTGGCGATGCTGCGGCGCTCGCGGCTGCACATCGTGTCGCTGCCTGCGGCGTTCGTGATCGAGTTCGTGCGCAGCACGCCACTGCTGGTGCAGATGTACTTCCTTTTCTACGTGCTGCCGTTGACGGGGGTGCAGATGTCGCCGCTGATGACGGGCATCGTGGCCCTGGGCGTGCACTACGCGACGTACTGCGCCGAGGTCTACCGCGCCGGCATCGAGGCCGTTCCGCGCGGGCAATGGGAGGCGGCCACCGCCTTGAACATGTCGCGCTGGCGCACGGCGGTGGGCGTGGTGCTGCCGCAGGCGATCCCGCCCGTGGTGCCGGCGCTGGGCAACTACCTGGTGGCGATGTTCAAGGACACGCCGCTGCTGTCGGCCATTACCGTGGTGGAACTGTTGCAGCAAAGCAAGATGATCGGGTCGGCGACGTTCCGGTACACCGAACCCCTGACGCTGGTGGGCCTGCTGTTTCTGGCCCTGAGCCTGGTGGCGGCGTGGGGCGTGCGCGGCCTGGAGGCCCGCCTGCAACGATATGGAGGAAAACGATGAGCGCCAGCTTGAACATCAAGAACCTGCACAAGCGCTACGGAGAGCTGGAGGTGCTGCGTGGCATCAATCTGGAGATTCCGGCGGGCCAGACGGTGGCGGTGATCGGCCCGTCGGGCTCGGGCAAGTCCACCTTGCTGCGCGTGCTGATGACGTTGGACCGGCCCACCAGCGGCGATATCGAGGTCGATGGACAATCGATGTGGAAGGACGAGCAGGGCCGTCCCGTGGGACCCAATTCCGAACACCTGCGCCGCGTGCGCGGCAAGATAGGCATGGTGTTCCAGCACTTCAACCTGTTCCCGCACATGACGGCGCTGGGCAACGCCATGGAAGCGCCGGTGCATGTGATGGGGCTGCCGAAAGACCAGGCGCGGGAACGCGCCGTGGAGTACCTGGACATGGTCGGGCTGGGCGACAAGCTGGATGTCTACCCCGCCCAGTTGTCCGGCGGGCAGAAGCAGCGCGTCGGCATCGCCCGCGCCCTGGCCATGTGCCCCGAGATCATGCTGTTCGACGAGGTGACATCCGCGCTGGACCCTGAGCTGGTGGGCGGCATCCTGCAGATCCTGCGGGACTTGTCGGCCCGCCGCAGCATGACCATGATCATCGTGACCCACCAGATGAAGTTCGCCGAGCGCAGTTCCGACCGCACGCTGTTCTTCGACGAAGGCAATATCGTCGAAGACGCCGAATCCTCCGTGCTGTTCAGCCAGCCGAAAGAGGCGCGCACGCGGCAGTTCCTGGAATGCGTGATCGAAGGCCAGTAGCCGCGCCGCTTAACCCTGACGGGGGCGTTGGGATTGGGATGGACGCTGGCGGCGGGCGCTATGCTGTGGCGTCCAATGGCCCGGAGGCCCCAGCATGAGTCACCTGTTCAGTCCCACGGCGGTCGGCAACGTCCCGCTTGCCAACCGCATCGTCATCGCGCCCATGTGCGAGTATTCGGCCGAAGACGGCTGTGCCACCGACTGGCACATGATCCATCTGGGCCATCTTGCCTTGTCGGGCGCCGCGCTGCTGTTCACCGAAGCCACCGCCGTCGAACCCGACGGCCGCATCTCTCCGGGGGATTTGGGCCTCTGGTCCGACGAGACAGAGGCCGCGTTGGGCCGTGTGGTGGCCGCGATACGCCGCTATTCCCCCATCAAGCTGGGCATCCAGCTTGGCCATGCGGGTCGCAAGGCGTCCAGCGATGCACCCTGGAACGGCGGCCAGCTGGTGCCGCCCGCCGATGGCGGCTGGCAGGGTTGGGCGCCGTCGGCCGTCGCCCACAATGCGTCCGAACCACCGCCCCACGCGCTCGACGACGCAGGCCTGGCGCGCGTGCGCGACGCCTTCGTGGACAGCGCGCGCCGCGCCATTCGCCTGGGCTTCGACGCCATCGAATTGCATGCCGCGCACGGTTATCTGCTGCATCAATTCCTGTCGCCCTTGTCGAACCAGCGTCAGGACGCTTACGGCGGTTCACTGGAAAACCGTATGCGGTTTCCGCTGGAAGTGTTCGATGCATTGCGTAAGGCCACGCCGTCGGGCGTGGCGCTTGGCGTGCGCGTGTCGGCCACCGACTGGGTGGAAGGCGGTTGGGACCTGGAACAGACGTTGGTCTTCGCGCAGGCGCTGAAAGCGCGCGGCTGCGAGTTCATCGACGTATCCAGCGGCGGCGTGTCGTCGCGGCAGAAGATCCCGGTGGGACCCAACTACCAGGTGCCATTCGCGGAAGCGATCAAACGCAAGGTCGGCATGCCCACGATCACCGTCGGGCTGATCACCGAGGCGCAGCAGGCCGAAGACATCCTGGCGCAAGGGCAGGCCGATATGGTCGCGCTGGCCCGCGGCATGCTCTACGACCCGCGTTGGCCCTGGCACGCGGCGGCGCAACTGGGCGGCCAGGTGGCGGCCCCGCACCAATATTGGCGTTCGCAGCCGCGCGAGCTGAAGGAACTGTTTGGCGAGACCCGCTTCGGCCAACGCTGAATGAAAAACGCCGCGTCGACGCGGCGTTTTTGATTCAGTTCACCGTGCGGCCTACAGGCGCGAATACGCCTGTTCCAGCTCGCGGTTCAGCACGTCGGCGAAATCCGCGCGGGTCGGGTCCAGCTGCGACAGCAGGCGCGCCAGCACGACGTTGTCTTCTTCGCCGTTCCAGATCTTGATGTAGGTGCCTTCCTTGTAGCCGTGCTGCTGGCGGAAGATGTTAAGCACGTTCTTCGACACGTATTGCGTGTAGGCGTCGTTCCAGGTCATTTCGCACGCCGTCATGCTCTGTTCCAGCACTTTGTAGCTGGCGCGGCCGCAGACGGCCAGGCCGCCAATGAGTTCCAGCAGTTCCGGCACGGGCAGGCCGTTCAGCGTATGGGTCTTGCCGTCCAGCACGACCGTGGGCGGCGTGGCCAGGTCGGCCATCAGCGCCGCGGCGGCGTCATCCAGCTGGCCGCGGGCCTCGACGATCGTGTGGGACAGGTAGAAGTGCAGGATGTCGACCAGTTCCATCTGCACCTGGGGCAGGTCGATGGTCTGCTTCTTCCACCACTTCCAGCCGTAGTGCTCCAGGGCTTCGGCGGACTCGACGAACGCGGCGCGCAGGAAACGGGCTCCGCCGTTGACCCAGTCGGGATTGATCATGCTGTTCAAGTGGTCCTGCAGCTTCAGCATCGTGGCCGCTTGGGCCTGGTTCAATCCGACAACGTTATTCACTTTCACTCCGGGGTTCTATAAGGGCTATTCAATCGCGGCGGAAATGTTAGCACTTGGCCACGCCGTCATCGGTGCGCGCGGTGTCAGTCGCCATCCTTGCGGTAGGACGATTTCAGCGGGGGCAATTTGCCCAGCAGCGCTTTACCCGGTTTGCGCGCGGCGCCGGCCGCCTTGACCAGCATGAACGCGAAGAATCCCAGGAAGATCGCGGGCACCAGCGCGTCCAGATCGAACTGCGGGCTGCGAAGCACGCGGAACCCGATCGTGACGGCGGCCCAGCCCGCCAGGATGCCGGCGACAGTCAGGATGGCGCCTATCTTGCGTTGCCGAGCCTGCCGGGCCATCGACACCGTGCCTTCATCATTCTGGACCGGCGCCGTGGAGCCAGGGGAGGCCGCGTCGCGCCGGGACTGCAAGGGCGGCGGCGCCGGCTTGCCCCAAGGCGCGGTGGACAGGGGCTCGGAAGTGGGCGCGGGCACAGGCACGGCTGCGGGCGAGGCCGCTTGCCGGGCGGCTTCGCGCTTATCGGGGACCCGGCCGGGGGTGACGCCGCCGGCGTTGGTCAGATTCTCGATATAGCGCGCGAAATCGCCGTTCTTCGGCTCCAGGTCTATCGCCATGACTCCCTCTTTCGGTTCAGTTGCCGCGCCGAGCCCTGGCCGGTTGACGGCGCTTGCGGACCATGGCGAGCAGAAGTCCGCATCCTAGCAGTACGGAGAGGCCTGCGCCGATCATCATGGCGATCTGTTGGGCGTTTTCCGCGGTGCCCAGGCTGCGCGCGGTGATGTAGCCGGGCGCCAGCATCAGCGGCATCCACAGCAACGCGGACAGCACATTGGCCAGCTGGAAGCGGCTTTGCGCCATGCCCATCACGCCGGCGACCGTGGGAATGGTGGACCGGATCGGGCCCAGGAAGCGGCCGATCAGCACCGATGCGAAGCCGTAGCGGTAAAAGAACAGGCGCGCCCGCGCCACGCCGGTGCGCTGCTGCTTGAGCGGCCAGCGGCGC
>NZ_JBHFII010000016.1:0-17955 GCF_057334215.1 Achromobacter maghribensis
GCAGCAAGCTCGCGCAGCGAGCGCAGCGTGGGGGTCCTCACTTCAGCGCGGCTTTGTCTTGCGACACATCCATGATCATGCGGGTTGCCAGGTACAGGCGCGGCACGATGCTGTTGATCTGGATGTACTCGGCATCGTTGGAGTGGGCGCCGAATCCGCTCAGGCCCATGCCTTCGACGACCGGGCCGCGGGCTTTCAGGGCGGCGAACGCGGCGTCCGTGCCCCCGCCGCTGGCGCGGTCGACGACTTTCATCGGCAGGTCCAGCTCTTTATAGATCTGCACGCCGTGCTGGGCCAGGGCGCGGGACGCGGCGGTGGCCTCCAGGGGCGGCCGGCGCACTTCGAACTTCACCGAGACCTTGGATTCGGGCAGCAGTTTCTTCTGGACGCGCTCTTCCAGGGTGCGCGCCAGGGCGTCGAAGTCCGACACGCGCAGCGCGCGGGCGTCGGCCTGGGCGGTTGCCTGGCCGGGGATGACGTTGCGGTTCGTGCCCGCCTGGGCGACGGTCCAATTCAGTTTCAGGCCTTCCTCGGGCTTGGAGAGCTTATCCAGTTGCAGCAGCTGGTGCGCCAGTTCATATAGTGCGTTGACACCGCCTTCGGGGCGGGCGCCGGCGTGCGAGGTCTTGCCTTGCACGGTCAGGTAGGCTGCGCCGATGCCGCTGGTGGCAAGGGTCAGGCGGGCTTCGGCGCCGCCGCCTTCGAACGAAAAGACGGCGTCCTGATCGGCGCCCAGCCTCGTAATGGTGCTGCGGGCGCCCGGCGAACTGATCTCTTCGTCGCCGTTGATCAGCACGGTGATGGTGCCGAAGTCGCGAAAGCCCAGTTTCTGAAGCAGAGTCAGGGTGTGGATGATGGTCGCGACGCCGTGTTTGTCGTCGGCGATGCCCAGGCCGTAGGCTTTGTCACCGTCCACCCGGAACGGCTGGTCTTTCAGCATGCCATTGCGATACACCGTGTCCATATGCGCGATCAGCATGATCTTCTTGGTGCCGGTTCCCTTGAATTCGGCATGGACCATCGGGCCGACCTTTTCCGGGGTGTCGTCCAGCCGGAAGACATCGGTGGCCGGCAGGATCTCGACCGTGCCGCCCAGCGCCTTCAGGCGGTCGCGGATCAGGTCGGCGATGCGTTCCACGCCTTCGACGTCCTTGCTGCCGGACTCGATGTTGACCAAATCCCGCATGGTGTCGAGCATTGCCTGTTGCTGGCCCTTCGCGGCTTCGTGCACGGCGGCCACGGGCGCGGCCAGCGCCGCGTGCGCGCCGCCCAGGAAGGTCAGGGCGATACAAGCGCGCAGAACATGCAGGCGGGGAGAGGTAAGCGGCATCGAGGGAACCCTTTATGTGGCGGGGAAAGGGGCGCCGGCCGGAACGGCCTGGCGTCAGGGACGCAAGGCCAAATGGCGCGCGGCTCCTGAAAGTCACGATACGAGCGCGCGGGAAGCGCGAAAATGGTGATTTCCCGGGTTGACGGCGCACGCCTTCCATGTAGTGGGGACAGGTCGAAAGGCCCGCCGGGAACTTGAAGAGAATCCGAAGCTCCCATACGGGCGGGTAATGCTAAAATCCGCCGGCTGATCCGGTAATGACCGGTATGGGAATGGGCGAATCGAGTTCGCCCTTTTTTATGCGTTTTCTTGCGGCTCTGGGTGGATACCCCCGGAGCGCGGCAACAGGGATTCCATGTTCGAATTTATTCGCAGCCATCGGCGCTGGATGCAGTTCATCCTGCTGATTCTGATTGTGCCGTCCTTCTTCCTGGTCGGAATTCAAGGCTATGACAGCTTCATGCGCCAAGAGCCTGAGCTGGCGACAGTCGACGGCCAACCTATTTCGCGTGCCGAATTTGACCAGGCGCACCGCAACCAGCTGGAGCAGTTCCGTCAGCGCATGGGCGCGCAGTTCGATCCGGCCGTGATCGACACGCCGGCGATGCGTGAAAGCCTGCTGAATCAGCTGATCAATCAGCGCCTGCTGGCCAACGTCGCCGTCGACAACCGTTTCACGGTGTCCGACGAAACGCTGCGCAACACCATTGCCGCCATTCCGGAAGTGCAGGACAACGGCCGCTTCTCGCCCGAGCGCTATCGCCAGGTACTGGCAGCGCAGGGCATGTCGCCGACCTCGTTCGAAGCCGGCCTGCGCCGCGACCTGGCGGTCGCACGCGTGCTGGAACCCGTCGGGCAATCGTCGCGCGCGCCTACCGAAGTCGTGGCATCGCTGGAAACCGCATTGACCCAGCAGCGCACGGTGCAAACGCGCCGCTTCGCCGCTGCCGATTTCCGCTCGCAAGTCACCGTCACGCCGGCCGACATCCAGGCTTGGTACGACGCCAACAAGCAGCAGTTGCAGGTCCCCGAGCAGGTCCAGGTGCAGTACCTGGTGCTGGACGAGGCCGCCGCCACGCAAGGCATTCAGGTCAAGGACGAAGACCTGACGGCCTATTACGAGCAGAACAAGAACCGCTTCGGCCAGCCCGAACGCCGCCGCGCCAGCCACATCATGATCGAACTGGCCCCGGGCGCATCGGAAGACGCCCGCAAGGCTGCTCGCATCAAGGCTGACGACCTGGCCCGCCAGGCCGCTGCCGATCCGGCGCAGTTCGCCGAATTGGCCCGCAAGAATTCGCAAGACGCCGGGTCGGCTGCCAATGGCGGCGACCTGGGGTGGCTGGCACCGGGCATGTTGACCGGCCCGCTCGAAAAGGCGATTTTCGGCCAGGCCAAGGACCAGGTGTCCGGCGTGGTGGAAAGCCCGTCCGGCCTGCACATCGTGAAGGTTACCGAGATCCAGCCTGCGGCCATCAAGCCGCTGGCCGAAGTCAAGGACCAGATCACCGGCGAAGTCCGCAAGCAGCTTGCCGCCGTGCGCTTCTCGGAAATGGCCAGCCAGCTGAACAAGCAGGTCTATGACCAGCGCGACAGCCTGCAACCCGCTGCCGATGCCGTCGGCCTGAAGCTGCGCACCGCCTCGGGCGTGACTCGCGAAGGCCTGCTGCCCGCCGATAAGGCCGGTCCGGGCTCGGCCGCCGACAGTCCCGATGCCGCGCTGTTGGATAATCCGCGCGTGCGCCAGGTGCTGTTTTCGCCCGACGTGCTGCGCGAAAAGCAGAACTCCGGTGTGATCGAACTGTCGCCTGCCACCATGATGGCCGTGCGCGTTGCCGCCGTGGAACCGGCGCACGTGCCGGCGCTGGACAAGGTCAGCGAGACCATCCGCGCCAAGCTGCTGGATGAACGTTCGGCCGAAGCCGCCAAGAAGGCCGGTGAAGCCGCGCTGGCGGCCGACAAGGCAAATCCGTCGGCGGCGCCGGAAGGCTTCTCGGCGGCCGTGACCGTGTCGCGTCAGAATCCCAAGGACTTGCCGCAAGCGGTGGTGGACGCCGCGATGCGCCTGCCGGCCACCCAATTGCCCGGCTATGCCGGCGTGCAGTCGGGCGCCGACTACACGTTGGTGCGCCTGGAAAAGGTCGAAGCCGGCACGGTGGATGCCGCCGCCAAAGACCGCCTGACGCAGCAGTTGTCGGGCGGCCTGGGCCAGGCTGAAATCGAAGCGCTGCTGAAAATGCTGCGTGAACAGTACAAGGTGCAAGTGCTGCCCAGCGCCGCCGAAGTCATCCGCGGCGAGCAGCCGCAGGCGGCAGGCTGATCAGCAAGAAAGGGCCTTAACGCCAAAAGGCCCTAGTTCAACAGTGGCTGCAACGTCGGCCACACGTTGTCCAGCAATTGCGGCTGGGCATCCTCATTCGGATGGATGCCGTCGGCCTGGAACATCGCCCGGTTCGTTGCGATACCTTCCATCAGGAAGGGCACGAGCCGGGCGTTTTCGTCTTTGGCGACCGTCGGGAACAGTTGGGCGAAACGCTGCGTGTAATCGCGGCCATAGTTGGGCGGGATCTGCATGCCGACGATCAGCACCTGCGCATCCGCCTTGCGCGAAGCCTGGGCCATGGCGCGCAGGTTCTGTTCGGTCATGGACAGCGACAGGCCGCGCAGAGCGTCGTTCGATCCCAGCTCCAGCACCACGACCGCCGGCGCATGTTGGCGCAACAGCGCAGGCAGGCGAGCCACGCCGCCGCTGGTCGTATCGCCGCTGATGCTGGCGTTGATCACCTGGTACTTGGGGTATTGTTCCGAAACCCGGGCGGACAGCAAGGGCACCCAGCCCGTGCCGCGCTTGATGCCGTATTCGGCGGACAGGCTGTCGCCCACCACCAATACGGTGCGCGGCGCGGAACCCTGGGCCGCCGCAGCGGTCTGAGCGTGGGCGGGGGACGCCATGACGGCGGCTGCCAGGGCGGTTTTCGCCAGGGCGGATGTAAGACGCAGACGGGAAAATAGGCGCATGGATAGCAAGAATTCGATCGAAGTGAAAGGGCTGGGCAAGCGGGTGGCCGATGCCGGCGGGACGCTGTCCATCCTGGATGGTATCGATTTTACGGTGGCGGCCGGAAGTGCCGTGGCCATCACCGGAAGTTCCGGATCGGGCAAGTCGACCCTGTTGGGACTGCTGGCCGGGCTGGATGTTCCCAGCATGGGCAGCGTACACCTGGCCGGGCAGGACCTGTTCGCGCTTGACGAGGACGGCCGTGCGCGGTTGCGCGCCAATCATGTGGGGTTCGTGTTCCAGTCGTTCCAGCTGCTGCCGAACCTGACCGCGCTGGAAAACGTGATGTTGCCGCTGGAACTGGCCGGGCAATCCGCCCGCGAACCCGCGCAAGCCATGCTGGAGCGCGTGGGCCTGGGCGCCCGGTTGCACCATTACCCTCGGACGTTGTCAGGCGGCGAACAGCAGCGCGTGTCGCTGGCGCGCGCCTTCGTGGTGCAGCCCGATCTGCTGTTTGCCGACGAGCCCACCGGCAGCCTGGATGCCGCGACGGGCGTTACGGTCATCGACCTGATGTTCGATCTGCACCGCGAACACGGCACCACGCTGGTGCTGGTGACGCACGACCCGCAGCTGGCCGCGCGTTGCGGGCGCCAACTGGTGCTGGCCGCCGGCCGGATGGTCCAGGGCGCTTGAGACGCCCCGGCCAGATCGGCTTACCTGTCGGTCATTTCGCTTTGGCGACCGCCTGGTTCCATGCCGCGACCACGGATTCATACTCGGTGGCGGCGGCTTCCTGGCTGACCGGGAAGATCTTGACCGTGGACAGATCGGGCAGGGTGGTCAGGCTGGCCACGGCCACGTCGGTGCGGGTCGGGCGGCGGAAGTTCTTCACCAACTGCGCTTCTTGCGACGCCTTGCTCAGCAGGCCGTCGTACAGCGCCTTGGCGGCATCCAGGTTTTTCGCGCCCTTGATGATGAACATCCCTTCCGGTGCCAGATAGCTGCCTTCGCTGGGGTAGACGAGCTTGATCTCCTTCTGCCCGCCCGCCACGTACTCCTGCGCGGCGTATTCCAGCGTCATGCCCACGGCGTATTCCCCGGCGGCCACGCCCTTGTAGGTGGTGCCGGACGAGGCGGTCACGACCGCGTTGGCGGCGATCTTGTCCAGGCCGGCCTGGCCAAACTGCTTGTACAGGCCATAGACCAGCATGTAGGCCGTGCCGCTCTTGGCGGGGTCGGTAATGGCGAACTTGTTCTTCCACTGCGGCTGCATCAGGTCCGACCAGGTGGCGGGCGCCGGCAGCCCCTTCAATTGGCGCTCGTTGACCATCATCACCATGACGTGCACGTTCGTGCCAACCCACAGGTCGTCCGGCCCGCGGAACTCGGCCGGGATCTTGTCCAGGTCGGCCGGGCGGTAGGGCTGAAGGTGCTGGCGATAGGCGCCCAAGGTGCCGAAACCACCGCTCCAGAACAGGTCGCCGCGCGGATTCTGCGACTCGGCCTCGATGCGCTTCATCATCGTGCCGGTGCCGCCGGTGACGGGCTGTACGTTCAGCTTGGGGCTTGTCTTCTTCACCGCTTCCAGCGCGGTTTCGATGGTTTCCGTATTGTTGGACGAATACAGCACGACGTTCTGGGCGTGCGCGGCGCCCGACGCCAGGGCGGCGGTCAGGACACTGGTGCGTATCAGGTGCTTGAGTTGCATGGCTAGCCTTTGGATCGAGGGGGGTTATTTGCCGGAGAACAGCTTGATGCGGAATGCCTTGACCGACACGATGATGGGCAGCACGATCACCGTGACCAGCGCGGCGCCGTAGGCCGAGGCCATGCCCAGCCGGCCGCCGTCTACCTGGCGGAAGATGGCGATCGGCATGGTTTCCAGGCCGCCGCTGTAGGCGACGATTGACGCGGAGAGTTCCGAGATGGTCGTGAGCCACATCAGGATGGCGGCCGAAATGATCGACGCCTTCATGGCGGGCAGGATCACTTTGAAGAACGTCATCAGCGGGGATACGCCCAGGCTGATGGAGGCCTCTTCGATCGAGTCCGGGATGTTGAACAGCACCGACGAGGCGTTGCGCACCGCGAACGGCAGGCGGCGCACGGTGTAGCACAGCACCATGATGCCGGATGTGCCTGCCAGCACCAGCCAGCCGGTGTTGAACGTCTGCACCAGCGCAATGCCCAGCACCGTGCCCGAGATCGTCAGCGGCAGCACCACGATGTAGTCCAGTACTTGCGTGAAGGCGCTGCGCTTCTTGATCGTCAGGTAGCTGACCAGCACGGCGAACGCCACGCCCAGCACCGTCGCCAGCGATGCAAACTTCAACGAATTCAGGATGGGTTCCGGTGCGCCATGCACGGCCCGCTGCATGCTGGCCAGGGACCACTGGCCCCATTGCATGACGGGGCCGCTGGTCTTGGTGAAGGCCGCCACGAACACGATGATGAGCGGCAACATGGACAACAAAATCACGAAGCCGACGCCGCCGGTGTACAGCGCGGCCGTCCACGAGCGCACCCGCACGGCCGCTGGCGCGCGGCCTTGTGTCATGGTGTAGACCTTGCGTTCGACCACGCGTTTCTGGAAGAAGAGCACGATGGCGACGATCGCGACCGACACGACGGACATGGCGCTCTGCAGGGTGGGGCTGCCCCCCATTTCGCTGACGAAGGTGTTGTAGGTCATGACCGACAGCAGCGGCACGCGGCTGCCCAGCAGCATCGCCAGCGCGAAGTTGCCCACGACCAGCGTGAAAACCACCAGCGCGTTGACCAGCACCGCCGGCAGCAGCACGGGCACCAGCACCCGAAGCTTGGTCAGGAAAGGCGGCGTGCCCAGGCTCAGGCCGGCTTCTTCCAGCTGTCCGTCAAAGCCGCGCAGCGCGGCCAGAACACCCAGGTAGATGTAGGTGTAATAGACGAGCGTCATGGAAAACACCATGCCCGTCCAGCCGTAGAAAGAGGGCAGCGAGATGCCCGCGTCGCCCAGCAGATTGGTCAACAGCCCGTTATTGCCCAGGACCAACAGCCACGACTGGCCCACGATGATCTCGGGGATCACGATGGTCAGCACCGGCAAGATCGCCACCAGGTTCTTCAGCGGAAAGTCATAGCGCGCCACCATGTAGGCGAACGGCACGCCCACCAGCACCGTGCAGGTCGTCACGGCCAGGCCCAAGATCAGCGTGTTGCCGAAGGCCTCCAGGTATTGCGAGTCTGCCAGCAGGGCCTTGAATCCCTCAAGCGAAAAGCCGCCGTTCTGCCCGGTGACGCTGTTGCCGAACAGTACGCCCAGCGGATACAGCACGAAGAACAGCAGCAGGACCAGGCTGATTGCGGTCAGGATGCCCCAGGGCCACCATTTGATTTTCATGGCGCGGGCGTCCTCAGGCGTTGACGACGCGGCTGTCGGCCGGGATCAGCACCTGCACGGCTTCGCCGGGCTGGAACTGCGCGACCATGTTGCCGGCATGCAGCTCGACGCGGATCTCGGAGCCGTTGTCCAGGGCGATGCGATAGGCGGTCTTGAAACCCAGATACTGGCGGCGCAGCACTTTGCCCGGCAGCGTGTTCGGCACGTAGGGGGCGGGCGCCATCAGCGCCAGTTCTTCGGGCCGCGCAATCAGCACACCGCTGGCGTCCAGATGCGCACTGCCGCGCACGCCGTCGAATCCCAGGCCGCAAAGCTCATAGCGGACATGGCCGTCGGGCGCGCCTGCAAGGCCCGTGCGCGCAGGCACCGGAATCACGTTGGCCGAACCGATGAAGTCGGCCACGTAAGCATTGACGGGCGTGCCGTACAGTTCTTCGGGCGTGCCCAACTGCGCAATGTTGCCGTGGTCCATGATGGCGATGCGGTCGGACATGGCCAGTGCCTCTTCCTGGTCGTGCGTGACGAAGACGGTCGTGATGCCGGCTTCACGCACCAGGTCCAGGATGACGTCGCGCATTTGCAGACGCATCTTCGCGTCCAGGTTGGAGAGCGGTTCGTCCATCAGCAGCACGCGCGGCCGGATCACCAGCGCGCGGGCCAGCGCCACGCGCTGGCGTTGTCCGCCGCTCATCTGCGCGGGGTAGCGGTCGGCCAGCGCCAGCAATCCCACTTTATCCAACGCCTCGTTCGCGCGACGAGTGGTTTCGGCGCGTGCCACGCCGCGGGCGCGCAGGCCGTAAGCCACGTTGTCGAAGGCGGTCTTGTCGGGGAACAGGGCGTAGTCCTGGAACACCATGCCGATGTCGCGGCGGTGGGCCGACACGTGGGTCACGTCGTCCTGGTCGAACAGCAGGCGTCCACCGTCGGGGGCATAGAAGCCTGCGATGCACCGCAGCAGCGTGGTCTTGCCGCAGCCGCTGGGCCCGAGCAGCGTGTAGAACGCGCCGTCGGGAATGTGCAGCGACAGATTGCGCAGCACTTGCTGCCCGCCGAAAGTCTTGACGATGCCGTCTACCGTGATCGATGCCATGTGTGGTTCCTGCTTGGGTTCCCGGCATCATAGGAATGCGTCCGCTCGGCGACCAGCAGTGTTTTTTAAGGCATGGCGTTAGATTTTCTAAGAGGTCGGCGCCGCCGCTATCCCCTAGAATGCCGCTGAACAGCGTGGACGCCGGCGATAGCCGCGCCGCCGATAAGTCAATAACAAGGGTAAACGTGGGAAAGAGCAGCACAGTCTTGCGCCAGGCCGGCGGCCGGGCCGGCGTCCGCTGACATGACGGGGCAGAGCCTGCCGCCGTTGAAAGCCCTGCGCGTCTTCGAAGCCGCGGCGCGGCTGCGCAGTTTCACGGCGGCCGCCGACGAGCTCAGCATTACGCATAGCGCCGTCAGCCAGCAGATCCGCATTCTTGAAGACTATGTGGGCCAGCCGCTGTTCGCCCGCGAAGCGCGCGGCGTGGCGTTGTTGCCGTGCGCCCAGGCGTATTTTCCGGAAGTGCAGGCAAGCCTTGAGCGCATCGCCGCGGCGACCGCCAAGCTGAAGTCGCCGGCCTACGGCGGTGTGCTGCGCGTCTGCGCCACGCCGTCGCTGACCATGAAATGGTTGATCCCGCGGCTATCGGCCTTCCAGGCCCGCCATCCGGGGATCGACGTGCAACTGAGCACGCAGGCGCGCCCGTTCCTGGACCGAGGCGGCGATTCCGGCGCCGACGTGTTGATACGGCACGGCTTCATGGCGCAGTCCGACCTGGCCTGCGTGCACTGCCTGGATGATTTTCATCTGCCCGTGGCGTCGCCGCGCTTCATCGAGCGCAACCGGCTGGCCGCGCCGGCGGACTGCCTGGGCCATCCCCTCTTGAAGATATCGGGCGGCATGGACCACTGGCCGCGCTGGTTCGCGCTGGCCAAGGTGGACGTGCCGGCGCAGTTGCCCGGTCCCGTGTTCGATCACCAGTTCCTGTGCATGCAGGCGGCCATGAACGACCTGGGTATTGCCCTGGCGCCATGGAGCCTGTTGGAAGACGACATCCGCGCCGATCGCTTGCGGCCGTTGTTCGCGCAACCGCAGCTGCCCAATGCCGGCATTCACGCCCTGTACCGGCAGGACGGTCCCGCAGCGGTCCCGGCGCAACTTTTCATCGCCTGGCTGTGCGCGCAGCAGCACGGCTTGCCTCATCCCGCATAAATAGGACTTCGATGCCCCCATTCTTGACGACCCCCGGCCTGCAATGGCGCGGCATTGCGCCTCCGCTGGCGCTTTCCGATTACCGCGTCATCGCGTTCGACATGGATTCCACGCTCATTTCGATCGAGACGCTGGATGAAATGGCCGACTTGATGGGCAAGAAGGCCGAAGTCGCGGCGCTGACCGAGGCGGCCATGCGCGGCAACATCGCGGATTACAAACAAAGCCTGCGCGAGCGCGTGGCCTTGCTGGCCGGCATGCCCGAAACCCTGCTGGACACGGTCTACGAACAACGCGTCAAGATCAATCCGGGCGCCGAAACACTGATCAAGGCGTGCAAGGCCGCGGGGCTGACGTGTTTGCTGGTAACCGGCGGATTCACTTGCTTTACGGACCGGCTGCGGGTGCGCCTTGGGTTGGACGATGTGCGCGCCAATGTGCTGGAAGTGGTCGATGGCCAATTGACGGGGCGGCTGCTGCCACAGGAGTGGGGCGATCTCTGCGATGGCGAAGAAAAGCGCCGAAAGCTGGTGGACGTTTGTGCGGCGTTAGGCGTCGGCCCCGAGCGCGCGATTGCGGTGGGCGATGGCGCGAACGATCTGCCGATGATGCGTGCCGCCGGTTTGTCTGTGGGCTACCACGCCAAGCCGGCGGTTCGCCGCGAGGTGAACGTGTCGATCGACCACGGCGGGCTGGACAGGTTGCTGGAATTGTTTGCGTAGTGGCGGCGCGACGGGACCTGCCGGTTCAAAAATAAACCGCATTGATTCCATAAAAAAATGCGAGTAGTCTCATTGACAACCGCGATATAAAAGAATTCGGCGTTCATCAAGACCCGCGTGTCGTCGATTTTCTTCGGCGACCAGCCGGTGGATTTAAGGTTCTGCAGGACGACGCCGTTATCAGATCGGAAGGCAAGCTCGCCTTCTGGATCTGCCAACGCCTTGGGAGGCGTCATGACCGTTCGCAATTCACTGCTTGCGTTGTCTCTTGTGTCGTTGCTGGCGCCTTCGATGGCCAGCGCCCATGATGGCACGATTCGATTTTCGGGCGCCATCGTGGAGTCGGCGGGTTGCCAGGTCCAGATGGCAGGGCGCTCCGCTGCGGCGCCCGTGCCGAAGGTCACTTGCGAGGGATCGGACGGTCGCAAGGCCATTCCTGCCGCAAACATCGTCAAGGTCAGTTCGAAGGCGCTGCCGCCGGTGGCGGACCGCAACGGCGGTCCGGCCCGGCAATACCGCCTCGTGACCTCGATTACCTATAGGCCGATCAGAGCAGGCCGCGGATTTCCACGGCCGGGTCCACATCGGCCTCGTAGTCCACGCCATCGATTTCGAAGCCAAACAGGCGCAGGAAGTCCTGCTTGTAGCCGGCGAAATCGGTCAGTTCATAGATATTGTCGCTGGTGACCTGGCCCCACAAGGCCTGCACCTGCGCCTGCACGTGCGGATCCAGTTCCTTGTAGTCGGTGCGCAAGCGGCCATCGGCGTCAAGGATCGGCGTGGCGCTGCACAGACTGTCTTGGTACAGGCCATGGACCTGTTCGATGCAGCCTTCGTGCGTGCCCGCTTCCTTCATGATCTTGAACAGCAGCGACAGGTACAGCGGCATCATCGGAATCGCCGAACTCGCTTGCGTGACGACGGCCTTCAGCACCGAAACCCGGGCGTCGCCGCCTCGCGCCGCCAGCTTGGCGCGGATGTCCAGCACCTTTTCGTCCAGGTCCTTTTTGGCCGCGCCGATCGAGCCGTTCCAATAGATGTCGTGCGTGATCTTTTCGCCCAGATAGGTGAAGGCGGTGGTGGTGGCGCCTTCGGCGAGCACGCCGGCTTCCAGCAGCGCGTCGATCCACATTTGCCAGTCTTCACCGCCCATGACGGCGATCGTGGCGTCGATCTCGGCTTGCGTGGCCGGTTCAAGCACCGATTCCTTGACGACTTCGCGATCGGTGTCCAGGCCGCGCAGGTTCACGGCCTTGCCGATCGGTTTCAGTGTCGAATTGAACACTTGGCCCGTCCGGGGATGCGTGCGGCGCGGGGCGGCCAGGCTGTAGATCACCTGGTCGACCTGGCCCAGGTCCGCCTTGATGGCGGCAATGGTTTTTTGCTTGATTTCGTCCGAGAACGCGTCGCCGTTGATGCTCTTGGCGTACAGGCCCGCCGCCTCCGCGGCGTTATGGAAGGCCGCCGAGTTGTACCAGCCGGGCGTGCCCGGTTTTGCGGCGTCGGCGGGGCGTTCGTAAAACACGCCCAGCGTCTGCGCGCCACAGCCGAACGTCGCGCTGATCCGGGCTGCCAGGCCATAGCCCGTCGAGGCGCCCAGCACCAATACGCGTTTGGGGCCGCCAGCGATCGGGCCTTGCGCCTTGACGTAGTCGATCTGGTTCTTCACGTTGGCCTCGCAGCCGACGGGGTGGGTGGTGACGCAGATGAAACCGCGCACGCGGGGCTTGATGATCATGAAGACCTCACTCGGGAAGTGCGAAATGCGGGGGGATGCCGGATGCGGCCGCGGCCGGTCTCGCGAAAGCACAAAAAGCGACCAGCATTGTACGGGAGTGTGGGCCGGCCCGTTGCCGGGCCAGCTTTCCCCGTGATGTTGCGGTCAGCGCGCGCAGGCCTTTGGCGTGGCGGCGCCGCGGCGCCATTCGACCAGGCCGATACCGATGCCGCTGGCGCAGATGATCGCGATGCCCAGCCAGGTCAGCGGATCCGGGAAATGGCCCCAGACCAGCCAGCCCACGGACGTGGCGCTGATGATTTGCAGATAGATGAACGGCGCCAGCGTCGAGGCGGGCGCGCGCCGGTAGGCAGCGATCTGGAACAGGTGGCCCACGCCGCCGGTGACACCGGTCGAGATCAGCAGGAACCAATCGAACGCGGACAGCGATTGCAGCACGGGCAGCGCCGCCGGCAGGACGAAGGGCAGGGACAGCGTCAGGCAGGCCGTGCCCACCGCGCCGCTCCAGATCAGCGAGGTGAACGGATCGTCGCCGGCCACCCGCCGCGTGGCGATGAACTGGGCGGCGAAGCAACAGGCCGTCAACAGACCGAAGACGGTGCCCATCGGGTGCAGCCCGCCGCCCGGCCGGATGACGATGATCACGCCGATGAACGCGATGCCCGCCGCGACGAAACGCGACAGACGGGCGGGTTCTTTCAGAATCCAGGGCGCCAGCGACAACACCAGCAGGGGAGCCAGGAAGTTGATGGCCGTGGCTTCGGCCTGCGGGATGTAGCTGAGCGTCGTGAAGAACATCAGCGTGGCCAGGAACATCGAGCCGCCGCGTATCAGCTGTTCACGGGGGCGTTTGCTGCGCAGCACGCCCACGCCGCGGGCGGGCAAAACCAGCGCCAGCACCAGCACCAGATGCACGACATAACGGAACCACGACAGCACCAGCAGCGGCACGCCCGCGTTCATCACCCATTTTCCGCTGGCGTCCAGGCAGGACAGCGTCCACATCGATAACACCAGCAACAGAATGCCGACGAGCGGCCCGCGAGAGGCGGACGAGGCGGCGGGTTGCGGGCGACCGTGATCGGCCGGGGGCATGGACGGGCTCCTAATGGGGGAAACGGGCGGCTGCCATGATACGCTCATCCCGCCGGGGGAACAGGCCAATGATAGAACTACGCAACATCGAAACTTTTTTCTGGGTCGCCACGCTGGGCAGCTTTCGCGCCGCGTCGGAAAAGCTCAATACCACGCAGCCCGCAGTCTCTCAGCGCATTGCGTCGCTGGAAGCCGATCTGGGCGTGCTGCTCTTCGAGCGCGATGCGCGGGGCGTCAAACTGACGGCCAAGGGCCATGAATTACTGTCGCATGCCGAGCGCATGCTGCAGGTGCGGCGCGACATGTTCGAGGCCGCGCGCGAACAGAACGTCATGATGGGCACGGTGCGCATCGGCGTGGCCGAAACCATCGTGCAGACCTGGCTGCCTACTTTGATCGAACTGATCCACACGACCTATCCGGCGTTGGTGCTCGAGATCGAGGTGGATACCACCCATGTGCTGCGCTCGCATCTGATGTCGCGGCAGATCGACCTGGCCTTTCTGATGGGGCCCGTGCTTGAGGCACGGGTCGAGAACCTGCCGCTGTGTACCTATCCGCTGGCCTGGGTGGCCAGCCCGACGCTGGATCTGGGGCCGGAGCCCTTGACGCTGCAACGCATTGGCAAGCTGCCGATCATCACGTACCCGTCGAACAGCTCGCCGTACCGCTTCGTGCGCGACATGCTGACGCGTGCCGGCGTGGCCGCGCCGCGCATGTATGGCAGCGCGTCGATGTCGATGGTGGTGCGCATGACGCAGGACGGCATCGGCACCAGCGTGATCGCGCCGGTTTTCCTGGGCAAGGAACTGGCGCGCGGCGAATTGCGTATCTTGCGCGTCGAAGCCGACCCGTTGCCGGCGCTGAATTTCACGGCCACCTGGGTGCAGGGGCCGGACAGTCATGCGGTCAAAGTGATCGCGCAGATGGCGCAAAAGGTCGCGGCGCAGGCGGAAGGCGGCATTCCCGTCTAGGTGTTTTCCCCAGATGCCGCGCGCCGCCAGGCGCGTTCATGCGTCGGTGGCGCGCTTGGAATTGGCGCGCCATCGCCCGCAAACCCGCGCCAATAGGCGGTTTGCGCAATTGTTGCCGCGCCGCACGCGCCAGACCCAAGAAATATTTATACCCCCATATCGGAACATACGATTGGACGCTGGGCGTCCCGGGCGATGCAATGGCGGCACACCAATAAGCAACGCCTGGATACACAGCGCGGGGGAAAAGCATGAATACGCATCCGTTCCAGCCTTGGACGCGCGCAGCGGCCGGTTCGCCGCGCCACGTGTCCGACTCCCGTCCCTGAGTCCCGAATTCCTAACCGCGTGCGATCAGGGTAACGGGATCCCGCGCGCGACAGACCATCCCGCCAGCCAGGAGTTTTGTCCATGAAGAAGTCTCTTGTTTTCGCCGCCGTCGCCGCCAGCATGCTTGCCGGCGCCGTCCACGCGCAAGATCTGCCCAAAACCCAGTTGAAGGTCGTGGGAGGCCTGTCCAACCTGACCGCCTACAACGACTACGAAAAGCCGTTCTGGACCAAGACCATCCCCGAGTTGTCCAAAGGGCAGGTCACGGCGGACATCAAGGGCTTCAATGAAATGGGCCTGAAGGGCCCCGAGCTGCTGCGCCTGATGTCGCAGGGCGTGGTCGAGTTTGGCACGGCCACCTTGTCGTACTTCGCCAGCGACAACCCGATCAACGAAGCGATCGACCTGGCCGGCCTGGCGCCGGACGTCAAAACCGCGCGCGCCGTCACCGACGCGTTCGAACCCGTCTACGCCAAGCTGTATGGCGAAGGCAACAACGTCAAGCTGTTGGGCATTTCGACCTATCCCGCCCAAGTGCTGTTCTGCAACGCAGAAATCAAGAGCCTGGCCGACATCAAGGGCAAGAAGGTGCGCACCAGCAGCCGCACCACCGCGGAATTCGTGGAAGCGTTGGGCGGTTCCAGCGTCACGATGGCGTTCGGCGAAGTGGTTCCGGCCCTGCAGAACAAGGTGGTCGACTGCGCGATCACGGGCTCGCTGTCGGGCTATTCGGCCAAGTGGTACGAGGTGTCGACCCATCTGGTCGCATTGCCGATCAACTGGAACCAGCAGATCCACGCCGTCAACCAGAAGGCCTGGGACAAGCTCGACCCTGCCGTGCGCACGTTCCTGCAAACCAACATCAGGACGCTGGTCGACAACATCTGGGAAGCCGCGGCCCGCCAGACGCAAGAAGGCTATGACTGCAACACCGGCGCCGCGGCTTGCCCGTTCCCGGTCAAGGGCAAGATGGTCCTGGTTCAGCCTTCCGACGCTGACCGCGCGTTGCTGAAGAAGGTGGCGCAAGAAGCCGTGCTGCCGAAATGGGCCGCGCGTTGCTCGGCGCAATGCGTCAAGGACTACAACGCCACCATCGGCAAGACGCTGGGCCTGACCGCCAGCAAGTAAGCGCCGTTGCGCGCCGCCGCCATGCGCGGCGGCGCGTTGCAAGGCTAGTCATTACGGGCATTGCCCGCAGAGGTTCCATTCATGACCCAAACCGAACATTTCCGCCTGCTTGGCGGCCTGTTGCGGCGCGCCGAGAGCTTCTCGCGCGCGGCCGTATGGGCCGGCGGCGCCTTGACGGTGGCCAGCGTGCTGCTGATCTCCTTTGACGTCCTGGCGCGCAAGTTCCTGGGCTTTACGACGGGTGGCGCGGACGAGCTGTCCAGCTATGCCTTCGCCATCAGCACGTCGTGGGCGCTGGCCTTCGCCACGCTGCAACGCGCGAACGTTCGCGTCGATGTGTTCTACCAATACCTGCCGGTGCGGCTGTCCGCCGTGCTGGATTGGATCTCCATGGTGGCGATGGCCGTCTTCATGGTGTTCCTGACGTACTACGCCTACGACGTCGTGCAGACGTCATGGGCACAGAAATCCACGGCCAATACGCCGCTGGCCACGCCGCTCTGGATTCCGCAGGGGCTATGGTTGCTGGGCCTGGCCTGGATGTGCATCACGGTCGCCTTGATGCTGACGCGGGCGTCCGCCGCGCTGGTCACCGGCGACATCGAACTGGTCAAGCAGATCTGTGGCGTGCGTTCGGCGCAGGAAGAAGCTGAAGAAGAAGCCGCCGCGGGCGAGCGCATGGTGAAGGGAGAGGCCGCATGATTTCCACCGCATTGACCCTACTGCTGGTGCTGATCGGCCTGTCCATCCCGGTGGGCGCGGCGCTTGGCGTGCTGGGCCTGATCCTGGACCCGCTGTTCTCGATGCTGCCGCTGTCGCGCGCCATCGGTGAAATCTCGTGGAGTTCCAACAATGAGTTCCTGCTGGTGGCGATTCCGCTGTTCATCATGCTGGGCGAAGTGCTGCTGCGCGCAGGTTTCGCCGAACGCATGTATGGCGCGATGAGCCTGTGGCTGTCGTGGCTGCCGGGCGGCCTGATGCACGCCAACATCGGCGCATCGACCTTGTTTTCGGCCACGTCCGGTTCCAGCGTGGCCACCGCGGCCACCGTGGGCACGGTCGCCATTCCGCAGATTCGCAAGTACGGCTACAACGAGCCGCTGTTCCTGGGCAGCCTGGCCGCCGGGGGCACGTTGGGCATCCTGATCCCGCCCTCAATCAACCTGGTCATCTATGGCGTGTTGACGAATTCGTCGGTGCCCAAGCTGTATCTGGCCGGCATCATTCCGGGCTTTGCGATGGCCGCCTTGTTCATGCTGACGGTCGTGGTCGCCTGCGTGGCCAAGCCGTCCTGGGGCGGCAAGAAAATCCACGCCACCTGGGGCCAGCGGTTGGCCAGTCTGGTGCACCTGGCGCCGCCCATGGGCATTTTCTTCCTGGTGGTGGGGTCCATCTACGCGGGCCTCGCCACGCCGACGGAAGCCGCCGCGCTAGGCGTCCTGGGCGCGTTCATCCTGGCAGCCTGGTTCCGCCGGCTGACGTGGTCGATGCTGCGCGAGGTCATGGAAGGCACGATGCGCTCCACTGCGATGATCATGCTGATCGTCATCGCGGCCAGCTTCCTGAACTTCGTCATGTCCGCCACCGGGCTGACCGACGCGCTGACCAAGTCGATCACCGGCCTGGGCCTGTCGCCGGGCTGGATGCTGCTGATCGTGGTGATTTTCTACCTGGTGCTGGGCTGCTTCATGGAAACGCTGTCCATGATGATCACGACGATCCCTATCGTCGCGCCCATCATGATCGCCCTGGGTTACGACCCGATCTGGCTGGGCATCGTGATCATCATCCTGGTCGAGGCCGCCCTGATCACGCCGCCCGTCGGGCTGAACCTGTTCGTGGTGCAAAGCCTGCGCAAGGCGGGCTCCATGAGCGCGGTCATCGTCGGCAGCCTGCCGTTCGTCGCCGCCATGTTCGTGATGCTGGCCCTGCTGGCGTTCTGGCCCGACCTGGCGCTGTGGCTACCGCGCGCTTTTGGTTGATTCCTCATCCGTTGCGGCGGGGGGGGTCCGGGGC
>NZ_JBHFII010000016.1:18033-58885 GCF_057334215.1 Achromobacter maghribensis
GTCCGGGCCCCCCCCGATTCCACCCTTTGATTTCGCAGGACTGATATGAAAGCCGTATTCAACATCGACGACGCCAATCCCCGCCAAGTGGAAGTGGACTTCAACACCCTGATCGTGGCCGGCTGGGCCGGACGCGACATGGCTGCCATCGAGCACCACATCGAAGAGCTGGCCGCCATCGGCGTGCCGCGGCCGACCAGCGTGCCGCTGTACTACCGCATCGCCGACAATCAGCTGACCCAGGCGGAAAGCGTGCAGGCCGTGGGCGAAGATTCCTCGGGCGAGGTCGAAACCTTCGTGTTCGCCGTGGACGGCGAGATGTACGTCAGCATCGCGTCCGACCACACCGACCGCAAGCTGGAGACGGTCAGCGTGGCCATGTCCAAGCAGGTCTGCGTGAAGCCCGTGGCGACCACGGCCTGGCGCCTGGCCGACGTGGCCGACTACTGGGATGAACTCGTCATCCGTTCCTACATCGTCGAGAACGGCGAAAAAGTGCTGTACCAGGAAGGCCCGCTGTCCACGCTGCGCACGCCGCAAGACCTGATCGCCGGCTACACCGGCGGCGCGGCCGTGCTGCCGCAAGGCGCGGGCATGACCTGCGGCACGGTGGGCGCCATCGGCGGCATCCGCGCTGCCGCGGACTTCACCATGGAACTCTTCGATCCGCGCCGCCAGCGCACGCTGCGCCACCGTTATCATGTTGAATCGCTGCCTGTGGTGGCCTGATTCCGGTTTCGCACGGCATTGACCGTCAGGCGCGCCCAGGAAGGCTGCGCCTGTTCGCACTTTTTTGCCGCAAGGCGGCACTAGGACAATGATGGCTTCGACCTTGAATGAACTGAGCTTGGCCCTGCGCGAGGGCCGCACCAGCGCGGTGCAACTGACTGAAGCGGCCCTGGCCCGCGCCCGCGACGAGGCGGGCGAGGGCGCCCGCGTGTTCACCAAGCTGTATGCCGAATCGGCGCTGGCGCAGGCGCGCGCGTCCGACACGTTGCGCGCGGCCGGCATCGTCCGGTCGGCGGTGGAAGGCTTGCCCATCAGCATCAAGGACTTGTTCGACATCGAAGGCGAAACCACGATGGCCGGCTCGGTGGCGCGCGAAGGCGAACCGGCGGCCGACGAGAACGCCGAAGTCGTCCAGCGCCTGATCGCGGCCGGTGCCGTCATCATCGGCCGCACCAACATGACCGAATTCGCGTATTCGGGCCTGGGCATCAATCCGCATTACGGCACGCCGCTGAACCCGTACGACCGCAAGACCGGCCGCATCCCCGGTGGCTCGTCCTCCGGCGCCGCGGTGTCCGTGGCCGACGGCATGGCGGTTGCCGGCATCGGTTCCGATACCGGTGGCTCCGTGCGCATCCCCGCGGCGCTGTGCGGCCTGACCGGCTTCAAGCCCAGCGCCTGGCGCGTGTCGATGACGGGCGTGCTGCCGTTGTCCGCCAACCTGGACTCCATCGGCCCCATCGCCGCCAGCGTGCGCTGCTGCGCCGAGCTGGACGCCATCTTGTCCGGCGACGGCGGTCCGCTGCCGGATGCGCTGCCGCTGCGCGGTCTGCGGCTGGCCGTGCCGACGACGTTGGCGCTGGACGCCATGGAAAAGCACGTCGCCGACACGTTCGCGGCCACCGTGGCGCGCTTGAAAGACGCCGGCGCGTTGGTCGACGAAATTGCCATCCCCGAATTCGCGGAAATGGGCAGCATCAACAGCAAGGGCGGCTTCACCGCCGCCGAAGCCTGGGCCTGGCATCGCGACCTGATCGCCCGCGCGGGCAAGCGCTACGACCCGCGCGTGGTGTCGCGCATCATGCGCGGGCAGGACATGTCCGCCGCCGACTACCTTGACCTGCTGGACGCCCGCGAGGCCTGGGTGGCTGCCGTTGACCACCGCATCGCCGGCTACGACGCCCTGATCATGCCCACCACGCCCATCGTCGCGCCCGCGGTGGCTGACCTGTCGGCTTCCGACGAGGCCTATTACGCGGCCAACGGCCTGATCCTGCGCAATCCCACGCTGATCAACTTCCTGGATGGCTGCGCGTTGTCGCTGCCGTGCCATGCCGCAGGCACGGCGCCGGTGGGCCTGATGATCGCGGGCAGCAACGGCGCCGACCGCCGTATCCTGGCGATCGGCCTGTCGGTTGAAACGCTGCTGGCCGACCGCTGAGCGGCTGCCATTTCACCCTTGCAACGAGAGGATCTCCATGGCGCCCGCCGACGTAGTACGTAACCGTGTCGAGCTAGCCCGCGAGGCGCGCCTGGCGGCGCGCAGCGGGAAACTGACCGGCCCGACCGCCAATCTTGCCCCGGGGCATGTGCAGGCGAATCTGGCGATTCTGCCGCGCGCATTGGCGGCCCAGTTCCTGCACTTCTGCCAACGCAATCCCAAGCCTTGTCCTTTGCTGGCCATGTCTGAACCGGGCGACCCGGCGTTGCCCGAATTGGGCGTGGACATCGATATCCGAACCGACATTCCGCGCTATCGGGTCTGGAAGGACGGGGAATTGGTCGCCGAACCCACGGACGTGCGCGATTACTGGCGCGATGACCTCGTGTCGTTCCTGATCGGTTGCTCGTTTTCGTTCGAAGAGGCGATGCTGGATAACGGTCTGCCCGTGCGCCACATCGAGCAGGGCTGCAATGTGCCCATGTACCGCACCAACATTCCCACCCATCCCGCCGGCGTATTTGGCGGGCCCTTGGTGGTTTCCATGCGGCCGTTGAAAGCGGCGGACGCGATCCGCGCCATCCAGGTGACCTCGCGCTTTCCCTCCGTGCACGGTGCTCCCGTGCACATCGGGGATCCGTCGCTGATCGGTATTTCGAATATCGATCGGCCGGACTACGGTGATGCTGTCGAGATTCGGCCCGGCGAAATGCCGGTGTTCTGGGCTTGCGGCGTGACGCCCCAGTCCGTGGTCGCGTCGGTGCGGCCCGAGTTCTGCATCACGCATGCACCGGGGCATATGCTGGTGACCGACCTCGTCAACAGCCGCATGGCGATGCTGTAGACAAACAAAAAGCCCATCGCTTTGTCGCGATGGGCTTTTTTCCATGCGGCCCAGGCGCGGGCCGCAAGGCAGTCAGGCTTTAGAAAATGTGGCGGAAGCCCACTGCCGCGCCGACCTGATTGCTCTTGCCGGCGATTTCGCCGCTGGCGGCGTCGCTGACTTTGTTCCAGTCCACGGTGCCGTAGACTTGCGAACGCTTGGACAGCGCGTATTCCGCCACCGCGACCAGCGCGTAGCGCTTGCCCTTGTCGCCTTCCGTGACCACGTTCTTGCTCTGGTCGTAGTAGCCGGCGCCGGTGATGGCCCAACGCGGGGTGGCTTGCCAGGTCACGCCGGCGAAGTAGCCGTTGTCCTTGCGATCCAGCCCCGAGGCGGTGGTGGTGCCGCCCATGACGGCGTTGACCCAGCCCGTTTCGTCGCGGCCGTTGTAGTAGCCGGCGAAGATCTTGGCGCTGTCGAACTGGTAGGACGCGTTCAAGTTCCAGACACGCTGGCGCAGATCGGAATCGGTGCCGTCGAAGGTCTGCTGATAGGCGGCGCCCAGGCCCAGCTTGCCAACCATGTAGCGCAGGCTGGCGCCATACTGCTGGCCGGCCTTGTGGTCTTCCCAGCTTTCGCCGTTGGCCCACGACAGCGCCACGGACAAGTCGCCAATGGTGTTGGCGTACTTGGTCATGTTGTTGGTGCGCACGCGGCCCATGGCGGCGGGCATCCAGGCGTTCTGGTCGTAGTTGCCGATGGTCAGCGGGTCGAAGTAGTCGGCCAGCAGATCGTGCATCGGCGTGTTTTGCAGACCCAGGGTCAGTTGGCCGATGCTGCCGCCGTCAAGGCCCACGTAGGCCAGGCGGCCGAACGTCTTGCCGGACGCCGACGAATTGCCGTTCTGCAGGTTGAAGCCATTTTCCAGGCGGAAGAAGGCGCGATTGCCGTTGCCCAGGTCTTCCGAGCCGCGCAGGCCCCAGCGGCTGTTGGAAATGGCGCCGTTCTCCATCGAGACGCGGCTGCCTTCCTGGCCAACGCTGCCGGCGCTGGTGTTCAGGTAGCGGATGCTGACGTCGGCGATGCCGTACAGGGTGACGCTGGTTTCAGCCGAAGCCGAGCCGGCGGCCAGGCCAAGGCCTGCGAGGGCGAGGGATAGGGTGATGCGTTTCACTGAGGACTCCTCCTGTGTAGCTGTTTTTGATTGCACCTGGCTTGTGGCCGGGTGTGTTGCGCCGGGCGGATCGTCTGACGCCGGGCCGCGGCACCGACGCTTTGAGTAAGCGCGGGTCCGGAGCGTTGGCCCGAAAGGTATGACTGCGCCACATTGGTGCAACGTGTAAGCGCCAGGGGATTCTAAAAAAGTTACTGGTTGTGTAGGGCCACTTTTTTTTCGGCGTTTTCCCTGGTTTACAGAATTCGAAAACAGGAGGCGCGCGGAACCGTCGCCGGATGGTCGCCAAAAAAAACCCCGTTCTGAGAACGGGGTTTCGGCAGAGCCACGACGATTTACAAGGTCATGTGCAGTGGCAGCCACGTCGCGATGCCAGGGATGGCATAGAGCAGCAGGACCGCCAGGATCATCAGGAAGAACATCGGCAACGAGGCGCGGGCGATGTAAGGCAGTTCCCGCCCGCTCATGCCCGACAGCACGAACAGGTTGAAGCCCACCGGCGGCGTGATCTGTGCCATTTCCACCACGAAAACGATGAAGATGCCGAACCAGATCAGGTCGATTCCGGCGGCTTGCACCGTCGGCAGCAGCACGCCCATGGTCAGCACCACGATCGAAATGCCGTCCAGGAAGCAGCCGAGCACGACGAAGAACACCATCAACGCCATGATCAGGCCGAATTGCGACAGGCCCAATCCGCCGATCCATTCCGCCAGCGCGCGCGGCAGGCCGATGTAGCCCATGGCCAGTGTCAGGAACTGCGCGCCCGCCAGGATCAGCGCGATCATGCAGTACAGGCGCGTCGCGCCCAGTAGCGATTGCTTGAACGTGGCGCGCGTCAGCGAGCCCTGCAGCCCGGACAGGATCAATGCGCCCACGACGCCTACCGCGGCCGCTTCCGTGGCCGTGGCGATGCCGGAGTAGATCGAACCCAGCACCGCACCGATCAGCAGCATCACGGGGATGAGGTGGCGCGAACGCGACAGTTTCTGCATGAACGTCAGGCCCGGGTCGGCCGCGGGGACCTGGTCGGGGTTGCGGATCGCCCACCAGGCGATGTAGCCCATGAACAGCAGGGCCAGCATGGCGCCCGGAAAGATGCCGGCGATGAACAGCTTGGCGATGGAGACGTCCGCCGCCACGCCGTAGACGATCATGATGATGGACGGCGGGATCAGCAGGCCCAATGTGCCGGCGCCGGACAGCGTGCCCAGGATCTTGTCTTCCGGGTAGCCGCGGCGGGTCAGTTCGGGAATGGTCATCTTGCCGACGGTGGCGCAGGTGGCGGCCGATGATCCCGACACGGCGGCGAAGATGGCGCAACCGATCACGTTCGTGTGCAGCAGCCGGCCGGGCAACCGGTTCAACCACGGGGCCAGGCCCTTGAACAGATCCTCGGACAGCCGGGTGCGGAACAGGATTTCCCCCATCCACAAGAACAGTGGCAGGGCGGTCAGCGTCCAGCTGGACGAAGCGCCCCAGATGGTGACGGCCATGGCGTCGCCCGCCGGCCGGCTGGAAAAGATCTCCATCCCGATCCAGGCCGTGCCCGCCAGCGTCAGGCCGACCCAGACCCCGCAGCCCAACAGCACGAAGATCGAGACGACCAATAGGGTAATGACAAGAAGTTCATTCATGGGTTTGCTGCGAAGAAGCGGCGGGCAGGCCGCGTGTACGGCGGACCAGCTCGTCAAGAAGGGCGACCAGGAACAGGATCGTGCCCACCGCCATGGAGATCTGCGGGATCCAGAGCGGGGTGGCGTCGTTGGACGTGGAGATGTCTTGGAACTGCCAGGAGTCGTAGGTCAACTTGACGCTGAAGAACGCGAAGGCGGAGGCCAGGAGGCAGCCCACGGCCAGCGCGAAAATATCCAGGCGGCGGCTGGGGGCGGGGGCCAGCGAATTCAACAGCAGCGTCACACGGATGTGTTCGCCGTGCTTGAACGTGCTGGCCAATGCCAGGAAGCCTGCCGCCGCCATGAAGTAGCCGGCGTAGGCGTCGGTGCCCGGGATATTGAAGCTGAGCTGGCGGGCGATGATCGCCGCCAGCACCGACACCAGCACGCCGATCGTGCACAAGCCGGCCAACAGGCCGGCCGCGCCGTAAAGACCATCTAGAAAGCGGCGCATGGAACTATCACTGCTTCTTGTAGGCGTCGATCATGGCTTGGCCGTCGGCGCCTGCCTTCTTCAGCCAGTCATCCAGCATGCGCTTGCCGATCACCGACAGGCCTTCCTTCAGCTCGCCCGTGGGCTTGATGGTTTCCATGCCGTTCTTGGCCAGTTCCGCCTGATACCACTTGTTCTTTTCCTGCGACAGCTTCCAGCCGCGTTCTTCGGCTTGGGTGGCGGCCTTCTTCAAGGCATCCTGCGTGGCCGGATCCAGCGCGTCGAAAGCCTTCTTGTTCACGATGATGGCGTTCTTGGGCAGCCAGGCTTGCGTGTCGTAGAACTTCTTGATGTATTCGTAGGTCTTGGTGTCGTAGCCGGTGGATGCCGACGACATGTACGAATCGATCACGCCGGTGGCCAGCGCTTGCGCCAGTTCAGCTTGCTGCACCGTGACCGGTTGCGCGCCGACCAGTTCGGCGATCTTGGCCGTGACCGGGCTGTATGCGCGCCACTTCAGGCCCTTCATGTCGTTGATCTGCTTGATGTCGCGGTTGGCGAAGATGCCCTGGGGCGGCCATGCCACGGCGTACAGCAGGGTCATGCCCTGAGAAGCCAGCTTCTTTTCCAGGAACGGTTTCTGCGCCTGGTACAGCTTGAACGACGCCTCATAGCCGGTGGCCAGGAAGGGCAGGCCGTCCAGTTCGTAGATCGGGTCTTCGTTGGCGAAGTTGGTCAGCAGGATTTCGCCGATTTGCGCCTGGTTGCCTTGCACGGCGCGCTTGATTTCCGGAGCCTTGTACAGCGACGCGTTGTTGTGCAGCTGGATCTTCAGCTTGCCTTGCGACAGGGTGTCGACGTCCTTGATGAACGTCGTCAGGTTTTCCACGTGGAAGTTGCTGGCCGGGTAAGCGCTGGGCAGGTCCCACTTCGTTTGCGCCTGTGCGCCCGCGCTGAACGCCAGGATGATGCTGCCAGCCAGCAGCGAGATTTTCTTGTACATGAGTGGTCCTTCTTTGCGAATGATGAAGACGGGTTGTGCCCGATAGGCATTGCGAAAGAGATGGCCGCGCCGTTGTGGCGCGGCTTGAAAGCCGTGCCATTCTAGGGTGCTGCGGGGCAACATCGCGCACAAAAAAAGGGGTTTTACGGGTTAATCCTAGGCTGACGGACCCGCTATCGTTGAAGGTTGAATCTTTTTGCGTCGCGGCGTCGCCACGCATCCAGGGACCCGTTTTTCTTCTAAGATTGCAAGATCGAAAACGTAGTGCAGAGGCCCGTGTGAATTTCGTATTTCGCCGTGATGAATTGCTGGTTCAAGAAACGTCCAGCGTGTTGCCGGATATGGCGCTGTGTGAACGCATCGGCCTGGCGCCCGCCGCCTTGCAGCCAGTCTGGATCACCCCCGCGTCGCCGTACCGCACGATTCATGTGGACCCGGGGCTGGAAGCGCCCGAGGGTTACGCCTTCAAGAAGCTGCGTTCCTTGTTCGGGGTGCTGGACGACGAACGCATGGCGCTGGCGGGCCGGGCCTACCAGATCGCGGAATGGGCACGCACGCACCGGTTCTGTGGTGTCTGCGGCACGCCAGCCGAACGGGTCGCGCACGAATTCTGCCTTCGCTGCCCGTCCTGCGGTTTCTCGGCGTATCCGCGCATTTCGCCTGCGATGATGGTGCTGATCCGCAAGGGCGACAGCATCCTGCTGGCGCGCCACACCACCACGGCCACGTCCCGCTACACCGCCTTGGCCGGGTTCGTCGAACCGGGCGAGAGCATCGAGCAGACCGTGCACCGCGAGGTCTTCGAAGAAGTCGGCCTGAAGGTCGGTAACCTGCAGTATTTCGGCAGCCAGCCCTGGCCGTTCCCGCATTCGCTGATGGTCGCCTTCACGGCCGACTACGTGTCGGGCGATATCCGGGTGCAAGAAGACGAGATCGCCGATGCCCGCTGGTTCGGCCCGGGGGACGCCATGCCCGACATCGCGCCCCGTATTTCGATTGCGGGCTGGCTGATCCGAGCCAATCTGCCAATGGGCTGGTCTGCCCCCTGAATTCCCGAATTTGCTGGGTAAAACGCTAGGGGATTTCCCTCGAAATGGGGGTTTCCTGTCGTCTGATGGTTATTTTTTATGGATGAAATATCCATAAATTATTAGTATTTCGATCAGATCAACTTGGCTAGCGCCTTCCATGAGCTCTTCTCTGATCGCGTCGTCGTCCCATCTGGCCGACGGCAGCGCGCCCGATCTGTCCGAAGTCGAATTCGGGCTGATGATCGCCAGCCACGCCTTCGACCGGTGGACGGTGCGCTGCATGGCGGCGGCCGGCCTGCCGGAACTGACGCCCACCGACGTCATGGTCTTTCACCATGTCTATCACCGGCAGCGTCCCAAGAAGCTGGCCGACATCTGCTTCACGCTCAACGTCGAAGACACGCATATCGTCAGCTACGCGCTGAAGAAGCTGGATCGCCTTGGCGTGGTGCAAGGCCAGCGCAGCAGCAAGGAAGTGTTCTACAGCGTTACGCCGGAAGGCGCGGCGATCATCAAGCGCTACGGCGAGATCCGCGAACAATGCCTGACCGCCGGCCTCGATGCGCCGGGCGGGGGCGGGCTGGAATTCAGCCGGCAGCTGGCGCACACGCTGCGCGCGTTGTCCGGCCTGTACGACCAGGCGGCCCGGGCGGCAACCTCTCTCTGATTCCCTTTCGGGCACGCCCCGTCACCTGCACTCCGACCGCGGCTTATGCGCCGCGGCCGTTCGTTTTCAAGGACATGTATGAAGAAGTGGCAATTCTGGATTGATCGTGGGGGCACCTTTACCGACATCGTGGCGCGGCGCCCCGATGGCACCACCACCACCGCGAAGATGCTGTCGGAGAATCCCGAGCAGTATCGTGACGCGGCGGTCGCGGGCATCCGCAAGCTGCTGGGCGTGGCGCCCGGGCAGCCGGTGCCTGTCGAGCAGGTCGACTGCGTGAAGATGGGTACCACCGTTGCGACCAACGCCTTGCTGGAACGCAAAGGCGAGCGCACCTTGCTGGTCACGACGCGCGGCTTCCGCGACGGTCTTCGCATTGCCTACCAGAACCGGCCGCGGCTGTTCGACCGCAACGTCATGCTGCCCGAAATGCTGTACGAGTCGGTCGTCGAGGCCGACGAGCGCGTGGCGGCGGATGGCGAAGTCATTCGCGACCTTGACGAGGCGGGCCTGCGCCAAAGCATGCAAGCCGCCTTCGACAGCGGCATTCGCGCCGTTGCCATCGTCTTCATGCATGCCTGGCACGCCACCGGGCACGAGCAGCGCGCCGCTCGCATCGCGCGCGAGATCGGGTTCACGCAGGTATCGGCTTCGCACGAGGTCAGCCCGCTGATCAAGTTCGTGTCGCGCGGCGACACCACGGTGGTGGACGCCTACCTGTCGCCGATCCTGAAGCGCTACGTGGACCAGGTGGCCGGCGAATTGCCGGGCATCCGCCTGATGTTCATGCAATCCAGCGGCGGCCTGACCGACGCGCACCGTTTCCGTGGCAAGGACGCCATCCTGTCCGGGCCGGCCGGCGGCATCGTCGGCATGGTGCGCACCAGCGAAATCGCCGGATTCCCGAAAGTGATCGGCTTCGACATGGGCGGCACCTCGACCGACGTGTCCCACTATGCCGGCGAGTTCGAGCGGGAATTCGAAACGCAGGTCGCGGGCGTGCGCATGCGCGCTCCGATGATGAGCATCCACACGGTGGCGGCGGGCGGCGGCTCGATCCTGCATTTCGACGGCGCGCGTTTGCGCGTCGGCCCCGATTCGGCTGGCGCCAACCCCGGGCCTGCCTGCTATCGCCGGGGCGGCCCGCTGGCCGTGACGGACTGCAACGTGCTGCTGGGCAAGATCCAGCCAGACTTCTTTCCCAAGGTTTTCGGTCCCGACGCCAATCAAGCGCTGGACCGCGACGCCGTGGTGGACCGCTTCACCGCCATGTCGGACGAGGTGCGCGCGGCGACGGGCCGAGAGATGACGCCAGAGCAACTGGCCGAGGGCTTTCTGGAAATCGCCGTGGGCAACATGGCGGAAGCCATCAAGCGCATTTCGGTGCAGCGCGGCCACGACGTGACGGAATATGCGCTGACCGTATTCGGCGGCGCCGGCGGCCAGCATGCCTGCCTGGTGGCCGATGCCCTGGGCATGACGACGGTCTTCGCGCACCCGCTGGGCGGCGTGCTGTCGGCCTACGGCATGGGGCTGGCCGATCAGACGGACATGCGCCAGAAGACCGTCGAAAAAGTGTTGGACGCCAGCCTGATGGGCCAGTTGAAAGACGAGCTGGATGAACTGGCCTCGCAAGCGGTGGGCGAGTTGCGCCGCCAGCACGTGCCGGAGGGCGACATCAGCGTGCAGCGCCGCCTGCACCTGAAGTACCGCGGCACCGACACGGCGTTGGAAGTGGCGTTTTCGGGCCTGGATCAGGCGCGCAGCGATTTTGAAGCGGCGTACCGGCAGCGCTATTCCTTCCTGATGCCGAACCGCGAACTGGTGGTCGAGACCATTTCGGTGGAAGCCACGGGTGGCGGCGAACGCGTTGGCGAAGCGGCCGTGTCGCGCACGCGCGAGGGCGCGCTGGCGCCGCGCCGCGTGGTCGGCATGTACAGTGCGGGCGCCTGGCGCGACACGCCCCTGTATGTCCGCGAAGACATGGCGGGCGGCGACGTGGTGGCGGGCCCCGCCATCATCTCCGAGCCCAACCAGACCACGGTGGTCGAACCCGGCTGGCAGGCGGAATTGACGTTGCAGGACCACTTCGTGATCCGTCGCGTGGAAGTCCGCCAGGAACGCCGCGTGGTCGGCACGCAGGCCGACCCGGTCATGCTCGAGGTATTCAACAACCTGTTCATGTCGATTGCCGAGCAGATGGGCTATCGGCTGCAGAACACCGCGTATTCGGTCAACATCAAGGAACGCCTGGATTTCTCCTGCGCCATTTTCGACGCGCAGGCGCGCCTGATCGCCAATGCGCCGCACATGCCGGTGCACCTGGGGTCGATGGGCGAATCGGTGCGCACGGTCATGAACGCGAATGCGGGCCGCATGATGCCGGGCGACGCGTATGTGGTGAACGACCCCTACCATGGCGGCACGCACTTGCCCGACGTCACGGTCATCACCCCGGTGTTTGATCACGACGGACGCCAGATCCTGTTCTATGTCGGGTCGCGCGGCCACCACGCCGACATCGGCGGCACCACGCCGGGCTCGATGCCGCCAGACTCCAAGACAGTGGAAGACGAGGGCGTGTTGTTCACCAACTTCCAATTGGTGAAGAACGGCGAGTTCCGTGAACAGGCCGCCCGCGACATCCTGGGTTCCGGCCGCTGGCCCGCGCGCAATCCGGACCAGAACATCGCCGACATGCATGCGCAGATCGCGGCCAATGAAAAGGGCGTGCAGGAGCTGCTGCGCATGTGCGACCACTTCGGCCTGGATGTCGTGCGCGCCTATATGGGTCACGTGCAGGACAACGCCGAAGAGGCGGTGCGCCGCGTGATTTCGGTGCTGAAGGACGGCAGCTACGAATACCCGTTGGACAACGGCGCGGTCATTCGCGTGGCCGTGAAGGTGGATACCGCCGCGCGCACTGCCGTGGTGGACTTCACCGGCACGTCGGCGCAGTTGGACAACAACTTCAATGCGCCGGGCGCGATCGCCGTGGCGGCGGTGTTGTATGTGTTCCGCACGCTGGTCAACGACGATATCCCGTTGAACGATGGCTGCCTCGTGCCGCTGTCGATCATCGTGCCGGAAGGTTCGATGCTGCGCCCGAATCCGCCGGCCTCGGTGGTGGCGGGCAACGTCGAGACCTCCATGTGTATCGTCAACGCGCTGTACGGCGCGCTGGGCGTGCTGGCAGCCAGCCAGGGCACGATGAACAACTTCACGTTCGGCAATGCCCGCCATCAGTACTACGAGACCATCTCGGGTGGCACTGGCGCCGGGCCGGTGCGCATCGATGCCGCGGGCCCGCACGACGAGGGCTTCGCGGGCACGTCCGTCGTGCAGGCGCACATGACCAATTCGCGTCTGACGGACCCCGAAGTGCTGGAGTTCCGTTTCCCCGTGCGGCTGGAATCCTACGAGATCCGCAAGGGCTCGGGCGGTGCGGGCCGCTACCCGGGCGGCGAAGGCGGCGTGCGCCGCATCCGCTTCCTGGAAGACATGACGGCGGCCATCCTGTCCAATAACCGGCGGTTTGCGCCGTTCGGTCTGGCGGGCGGGCAGCCGGGGGCGATGGGGCGCAATACGGTCGAACGGGTTGACGGCTCCATCGAGGAGCTTGGTCCGCAAGACAGCGCCCAGCTGCATCCGGGCGATGTGTTCGTCGTGGAAACGCCGGGCGGCGGCGGTTACGGCGCGCCGTAAGGCGGGCCCCGATGTCCGGTCCCGCTCAGTCGGGATCGGACATCACGTCCAATGCGATATCCGCCTTGTCCCGGCGGTCATAGACCCGCAGCGCGACGTCGTCGTCCCGAATTTCAAATACCGCGGTGGCAAGCGTGTTCTCGCCGTCGGGGTCCCTGGCATCCGTGCGCAGGATGGGCAGCGCGCCCAGCGTGTCATGCAGGGCGGCCAGCACGTCGGCGCCGCCGGTGTCGGGCGACCAGCCGTCCACGATCCCTTCGATGCGGTTTTGGCGTTCGCGCGATGATTCGGTGACGACCTGGGGCTGCCCCCGGGTTTCGCGGTGGACCATATGGTTGGCGTGCCCATAGCGCGTGCCGACGTCCAGGATGGACACTCCGCCAGGCGTGGCCTCGACGCTGATCAGGCGCGAGTCCGTGGCGCTGCCCAGCGTATGGTGGAAGCCGCCGGCCCGCGGCAGATCGCGCAGCAGGGTGGTCGCCTGGTCCAGCGTCGTGCAATCCAGCACGGCCCGCGCAAGCAACATGCGCGGCACGCCGGCATGCCGCTGGCGGGTTCGCAGGTTGTTGATGGTCTGCACCAGACCGGCCCGGTTGGCCCCGAAAGTATGTCCGGGCAACGAACCCGGGTAGTAGAAGCTGAGATAACCGGGCGCGTCGTCCAGCGCGACATCCACCAGATGGCAGCGGCCGTACAGATAGGGGTCGCCGTCTTCGTTATGGCCGATCCAGCGTGAACCGTCGGCAGCCTTCAGGGCGACCGAGGTGCAGCCGTCCCCGGTGCTGTGGAGCAGGTCGCCGCGGCAATTCCAGAGCAGCACGTCTTCGACCGGCATGCGCAGGCCGTCCGCCAGCCCTTCAAGTTCTTCCCAAAGCGCCGGCAGCGCCGCGCGCGCCTGTTGTCCAAGTTCGGTCACATAGGCGTGCCCGCGCCAGGGCCGCAGGGCTTCCCAGGTGCTGCTTTGGTTCAAATATACCGACATGAGGGGACGGGCCAGCTTGCCCAGCGCCTGTCCAACCTGACGCCGATTTCCGGCAATGCGTACATATTTGTAGGGCATGGGGATTCTCCGGGTGTCATGGGGATTGTAATTTTTCTAAGCTCTGTCCGGTGGGGACGGATGCGTTAAGATCCCCAATACGTTGCACCGGAGACCCCGGCGTAGCCAGGAATCATGCCCCTACAACAACCCCGGGGTGCCGACGGTCCCCAAGAGGAGAGTTTCATGATCAAACGTAAAGTCGCCGCCGCCTTGGTCGGCCTGTCCGTGGCCATGTTCGGCGCCGTCTCCGGCGCCCAGGCCCAAGGCAAGGAATTGGTGGTGGCCACCGATACCGCTTTCGTGCCGTTCGAATTCAAGCAGGGTAATACCTATGTGGGTTTCGACATTGATCTCTGGGCGGCCGTCGCCAAGGAACTGAACCTGAAGTACAAGCTGCAGCCGATGGACTTCAACGGCATTATCCCCGGCCTGCAAACGAAGAACATCGACGCCGCGCTGGCGGGCATCACGATCCGCGATGACCGCAAGAAGGTCATCGATTTCTCGGACCCGTACTACGAAAGCGGCCTGGCCATTCTGGTCGGCGACAAGAACACCGACATCAAGGACGCCAAGTCGCTGTCTGGCAAGACCGTCGCCGTCAAGACGGGCACCGCCACGGTGGACTTCCTGAAGGCGCAGGTGCCGGACGCCAAGCTGAAGCTGTTCCCCAACATCGACAACGCCTATCTTGAACTGGCCACGGGCCGCGTGGACGCCGCCGTGCACGACACGCCAAACGTGCAGTACTACGCCAATACGGCCGGCAAGGGCCGCGTGAAGGTGGTGGGGTCGGTCAAGAGCGGCGACTTCTACGGCATTGCCTTCCCCAAGGGCAGCGAACTGGTCCCGCAAGTGAACAAGGCGCTGGCCACCCTGAAGGCTAACGGCCAGTACGACGCCATCTACGAAAAGTGGTTCGGTAAAAAGCCGTAATCGATGCGCATACGCTTTGCATTCGGGGCCGCCCGCCGGTAAGGGCGCCGGACGTTCCAACCGGAACGCCGCGCTCGGGCGGACGGCCCCGAGCCGTTTCCGCCGCCCGGCGGTCCCACCATGATGCGGCGCAAGATGGCGCCATAGGGGGAATATCGTGGAGTTTGACTGGGGTGTAATTCAAGCCGCGCTACCCAACTTGCTTGAGGGTACGCTGATGACCGTCAAGATCACGTTCTGGGGCTTGGTGGGCGGTTTCCTGCTGGGCGCGCTATCGGGCGTGACGCGGGCATACGGGCATCCGATCCTGTCGGCCATCGCGCAGGTATATGTGGCGGTCATCCGTGGCACGCCGATCGTCGTGCAGGTGATGTTCATCTACTTCGCCTTGCCGCTGCTGGCCAATCTTCGCGTGGATGCCGAGTGGGCGGCCATCGTCACGCTCATCATCAATTCCGGCGCCTACATTTCCGAAATCGTCCGCGGCGCGCTGCTGTCGGTGCACAAGGGGCTGAAGGAAGCGGGCCAGGCAATGGGTCTGCCGTTTCACAAGATCCTGTTCCATATCATCGGGCCGGTGGCATTTCGCCGCATGATCCCGCCGTTGGGCAATCAGTGCATCATCAGCTTGAAGGATTCCTCGCTGTTCATCGTGATCGGGGTCGCTGAACTGACGCGGCAAGGCCAGGAGATCATGGCCAGCAACTTCCGCGCCGTTGAAATCTGGTCGGCCGTCGCGATCGTCTACCTGATCCTGACCGGCTTGATGGCGCTGGGCCTGCACCTGGTGGAAAGAAGGATGCGCATACTATGAGCATGGTCGAATTTCATAACGTCACCAAGAACTTTGGCGAGTCCATGGTGTTGAACGGCATTTCGCTGAACATCGACGCGGGCGAGGTCGTGGTGGTGGTCGGGCCGTCGGGCTCGGGCAAATCCACGTTCCTGCGTTGCATCAACGTGCTTGAAACGATCAACGGCGGCGACTTGCTCGTTGATGGGCTAAGCGTGAAGGGCGACGCCGCGCAGGTGCGCGAGATCCGTCGCGAGGCCGGCATGGTGTTCCAGCAATTCAATCTGTTCCCGCAGATGACCGCGCTTGAGAATGTCATGTTCGGGCCGGTGCATACGCGTGGGCAAGACCGCGGCGAAGCGCGCGAACTCGCCCAGGGCTTGCTGCACAAGGTCGGGCTGAGCGAACGCATGAACCACTATCCGTCGGAGCTTTCCGGCGGCCAGCAGCAACGTGTGGCGATTGCCCGCGCGCTGGCGATCAAGCCCAAGCTGATGCTGTTCGACGAGCCCACGTCCGCGCTGGATCCCGAACTTCGCCACGAAGTGCTGAAGGTGATGCGCGACCTGGCGGAAGAGGGCATGACGATGGTGGTCGTTACGCACGAAATGGAATTTGCCCGCAAGGTGGGCAGCCGCTTGATCTTCATCGACGCGGGCAAGATCGCGCACGACGGCCCGCCCGCCGAACTGCTTAGCAATCCGCCCAGCCAACGCCTGAAGGATTTCCTGCAACACGTGGCGTGATGCGCCTGGCCCCATAAAAAAGCCCTGTATCTGAATGGATACAGGGCTTTTTATTGGGTGACTGCGATGATGCCCGTCAGGCTGGCTGCAATGCCTTCACTGCCGTTTCAATGGCCGCCAACGCTTCGGATAACGCTTCACGGCTGGCAGCGAACGACAGGCGGAAATAGGGCGACATGCCGAACGCCGCGCCCGGCACTACTGCCACGCCGCCGCTTTCCAGCAGATACGTCGCTACGTCCACGTCCGTCTGCAGCACCTTGCCGTCCGGCGTCTTCTTGCCGATCAGCGCCGAGCATTCGGGATACGCATAGAACGCACCCAGCGGCGCCTGCGCGAGCGTCAGTCCGTTGATACGGCGCAGCCCCGCAACGGTCAGTTCGCCGCGCGCCTGGTATTCGGCACGGCTGGTGGTGACGAAGTCCTGCGGGCCGTCCAGCGCCTGGATGGCCGCCGCTTGCGACACGCCGCTGGCGCTGGTGGTGCTTTGCGATTCCAGCTTGTTCAGTGCGGCGATCAGCCCGTGCGGGCCGGCCGCATAACCCAAGCGCCAACCGGTCATCGCGTAGGCTTTGGACACGCCGTTGATGATCAGCAGACGCTCGCGCAACTGCGGGCACGCTTTTCCAAACGACACGAAGGGCGCATCGCTTAGCAGCACATGCTCATAGATCTCGTCAGAGATGATGAGTACGTCCGGGTGCGCGTCGAGCACGCGGCCCAGTGCTTGCAGCTCGGCGTCGCTATAGAGCGCGCCCGTCGGGTTGCACGGCGAGTTCAAGATGAACCAGCGCGTGCGCGGCGTGATGGCCGCTTCCAATTGGGCGGGCGTGAGTTTGAAGCCTTGCGACGGCGGGCAGGGCAGAACGACGGGCACGCCGCCGTGCAGGCTGACCATGTCGCTGTATGACACCCAGTACGGCGCGGGAATCACGACTTCGTCGCCGGCTTCCAACGTGGCGAGCCACGCGTTGAAGAGCAGTTGCTTGGCGCCGTTGGCCACGGTGATTTCATCCGCCGCATAGTCCAGCTCGTTTTCCCGCTTGAACTTGCGGACGATGGCGGCGCGCAGTTCCGGGCTGCCAGCGGGCACGGTGTAGCGCGTCCAGCCTAGCCGCATGGCCTCGGTCGCGGCGTGCTGGATATGGTCTGGCGTGTTGAAGTCCGGTTCGCCGACGCTTAAGTCGATGATCTTGCGGCCTTCGGCGCGCAGGGCGCGGGCGCGCGTCGACACCGCCATGCTGGGCGAGGTCGGCAAGTCCCGTGTTCGTCGATTCTCATACTTCATTGTGCTGCCTCGGTGTTCAGCTGTTCGGGCGTCAAGCCGTAGTGTTTCAGCAGGCCCGCTTCGTCGATGTAGCCGTTGGCCAGATCATGGCGCAGCGCATCGCGGTCCCGCTTGGCGGGCGCGCCGAAGCCGCCTCCGCCAGGAAGTTCCAGCACCAGCCGTTCGCCGGGCGGCACATGCTGCGTGCCCTTGCCGCGCAACACGGTGCCGTCGCTCAGCGACACCTTGCCCGGTTCGCCGGACAAGCCGCCGGCGCGCCCGCGTGCAGGGTTGCCGATACGGTCGAACATGGCGTTGAAGCGGAAGACATAGCCGTCGCGCGGACCCAGTTCCATCACCTGGCCCAAGCCGCCGCGGTATTGGCCCGCGCCGCTGGAGTGTTCACGCAGTTCCTTGCGCCATACGACGATGGGGCCGGTTTGTTCGGTGGCTTCGGCCGACATGGCGTGCACGCCGCTGGGGAACGCGGTGGACGACAATCCGTCCAGCGTCGGGCGGGCGCCGGTACCGCCGCTGTTGAACATCAGGATTTCGGCGGGCGGCAAACCGGAATCGGCTTGTGCGGGGCGGGCGCTGACGTGCAGGTTCCACAGCGCGCCCGAGCCTTCGGCGGGAATGCGTTCCGGCAGGAAGTGGTGCAGGGCGCCCAGCACCAGATCGGGCACGAAGTGGCCCAGCACGTGGCGCACGGCCACCGGGCTGGGGCGCTGCGCATTCAAGATGCAGCCTTCGGGCGCCGCCACCGAGAATGGCGCGAGCGATGCGGTGTTGTTGGGCACCTCGGGGGCAATCACGCATTTCAAGCCGTAGCACGCGTAGGCCTTGGCGTAGGCCAGCGGCACGTTGATGCCGTATGTGCTGGCGGGCGACGTTCCCGCGAAGTCAGCGACCAAGCCGTCGCTGCCCACTTCCAGTTCCACCTTCAACGTGACGGGCTGGTCGTAGCCGTCCAGGGTCATTTCGTTTTTGTACTTGCCGCGCGGCAACGCCGCGATGCGTTCCAAGGTCGCGGCCAGACTGCGTTCCAGGATGAAGCCGCCAATGCCGTCCAGATCGGTCAGCTCGAACTCATCCATCATCTCCATCAGGCGGCGATGCCCGGTATCATTGCACGCCGCCAACGCGTACAAGTCGCCCACCACCTTGTCCGATTCGCGTACGTTGTTGCGCAGGATGTTGACCAGATCGCGGTTGATGTCGCCACGCACGGCGAACTTCATGATCGGCACGCAAATGCCTTCCTCATAGACTTCGCGCGCGTCCGGGCCGAAGCCGCGTCCGCCGACGTCAACCACGTGAGCCGTTGCAGCGAAGTAGCCAATCAGCTGGCCGTCCCGAAACGAGGGCGTGACGACGGTGAAGTCGTGCAGGTGGCCGGTGCCTTTCCAGGGGTCGTTGGTCAGGTAGACGTCGCCTTCGAAGATGTTCTCCGGCCCGATGTCGGCAATGAACGTGGGCACGGCGTCGGCCATCGTGTTGACGTGGCCCGGCGTGCCCGTCACGGCCTGCGCAAGCATGCGGCCTTGCTGGTCGAAGATGCCGGCGGACAGATCGCCAGCTTCGCGCACGCTGGTGCTGAATGCGGTGCGGATCAGCGCCAGGGCTTGTTCTTCCACGACCGAAATCAGGCGGTTCCACATGACTTGCATGTGAATGTTCTTCAGGTTGTCGGTGCTCATGGCCGGCTCCTTAGGCGGTGGCGGCGGTGCGCTTGCTCGACACGAGCAGGCAGCCGTCGGCTTGGACGATGGCTTCGAAAGACGACGTGATCAGCGTGGACGTTTCGCGTTCCACCACGATCGCAGGCCCGGCGATACGTGCGCCAGTGGGCAGCCCTTCACGTTCGACGATCGCCGCATCGACCATTTCGCGCAGCTTCGCGTCGAAGATTCGGCGCTGCCCGACGGCGGGCGCGTCGGCATTGGCCTTGACCAGCGTCAGGCGCTGCACGGGCGGCAGCGGCGAACTCGCTTTGACGGCCCAACTGATGGCTTCGATATCCAGCCCATCAATCGGCCGTCCGAAGTAGCGCGTATACGCGGCTTCGAAGTCGTCGCGCAGTCGCGTCACGTCACCGTCCGAGAATTGCGTCGTGCGCAGCATCACGGGAATTTCCCAGCCCTGGCCCACATAGCGCATATAGACCTTGGCTTCGACAACGGGTGTCTCGCGTGAATCGCCTTGCAGCGCGAAGGTCATGGCTTCGTCCTGCAACTGCGCCAGCAAGTGGTTGACGGCGGCGCAATCGAAACGCGTCAGCCGGAAGTTGGCGCTGCGCACGCTTTCATAGCCAAAAGGTGATCGCAGGAAGCCGATTGCGGAACCCACGCCCGCGCCGGGCGGCACCAGGAAGCGGTCGATGCCGGTCTTTTCGCACAGGCGCGCAGCGTGCAGGGGGCCGGCTCCGCCAAAGGTGATCATCGTGTACTTGGAGATCTCGCGGCCGCTTTCCACGGTGTGCACGCGCGCGGCGTTGCTCATGTTCTCGTCGACGACTTCGGCGATGCCATACGCACCATCTTGAGCAGACAGTTCAAGCGGCTGCGCGACTTCGTTCAGTACGGCAGTCTGGGCGAATTCGGTGGACAGCGAGATCGATCCGCCCGCGAAATTGTCGGGGTCCAGGCGGCCGAGCAGCAAGTCAGCATCGGTGACAGTGGGCAGCTTGCCGCCGCGGCGGTAGCAGGCGGGGCCGGGTTCGGACCCTGCGCTATGCGGGCCGACGCGAATTTGCCGCATGACGTCCAGCCCGGCAATGGACCCGCCGCCCGCGCCAATCTCCACCATTTCCACAACTGGAATGGAAATCGGCATGCCGCTGCCTTTCTTGAAGCGGTAGGTGCGCGCGACTTCGAACGTGTTGGCGGTTTTGGGGGTTTGCTCGTCGATCAGGCAGATCTTGGCGGTGGTGCCGCCCATGTCGAAGGACAGCACGGAGTCCAGCGCATAGCGCGCGGCGATGTGGGCGGCGAAGATCGCTCCGCCAGCGGGGCCGGATTCCACCAGCCGCACGGGAAAGCGTGATGCGCTGTCCACCGAAATGATGCCGCCACCAGAGTGCATGATGAACACCGGGCAATCGGCGCCGGCCTCATGAATCTTCTTCACCAGCCGGTCCAGGTACGACTGCATCAGCGGGCGCACGTAAGCGTTGGCGCAGACGGTATTGAAGCGTTCGAATTCACGCAGCTGGGGTGAGACTTCGGAAGAGATTGAGATCGACACGTCGGGCAGGCGGCGGCTGAGCACATCGCGCATGCGCTGTTCGTGCGCATCGTTCACATAGGCGTGGATGAAACCGATGGCCACGCTGTCGTAGCCGCCGGCTTCGATCTGTTCGGCCAGCGCTTGCATGTCGGCGTCCGACGGGGCGATCAGTACGCCGCCCGCGGCGTCGATGCGTTCGCGCAGCGTCAGGCGGTCGCGCCTGTCAATCAGCGCCGGGGGCAGCTTGATGTCCAGGTCATATTGTTCGAAGCGGCTTTCCGAGCGCATTTCCAGCACGTCGCGAAAGCCCTCGGTCGTGATGAAGGCGGTGTGCGCGCCGCGCCGTTCTATCAGGGCATTGGTGGCCAGCGTGGTGCCGTGGATGATGATGCCGATGTCCGACAAGGCGATGCCGGCGTCTTTGGCCACATCGCGCAGACCCTGAACGATGGCGCGCTCGGGCGCCTCGTAGTCGGTCAGAACTTTTGTTGAGTGAAGCTTGCCGGCGATTTCAAGGGCCACATCGGTGAAGGTACCCCCGATATCGACCCCCACGCGTGCTTTCTGTTGCGGTGTTGACACTGCTTTCTCCTGGGAAAACAAGGATATACGGCCATGGCGCCGGGTGCGAGATTCCCGGGCTGAATGGCAAGAGCAGACACTAAAGCGGCGATACGTATGATGGGGGTTGTCATACAGGTGGTCAATCAGGGATTTTCCGGCCGCCGAAAAAAAACGGCCATGTGGCCGTTTTCAGGGGTGTTGAATGCAGGGGTTCAGCGCTTGGCAGCCAACTGCTTGCGATAGCGCGCCACGCTTTCCCCCAGGTGGCGCGCCATGGCGGCACGCGCGGCGCCGGGGTCGCCACGCATGATCGCGGCCATGATCACGCCATGCTCGCGCGCGGTGCGTTTTTCATAGTCGCGCAGCTCTTGCTCGGACTTGCCGCCGTGCTTGATTTTCAGGTCCAGCATGACGTCTTTGACCGCCGATTCAAGCAGATGCGCGAAGTGGGGGTTGTTCGATGCGCGCGCAATCGCCAGATGGAAATTGAAGTCGGCCTGCACAGCTGCGGCGCGGTCGCTTTCGGCGGCGTTGAACTCATCGGAGGCTTGAATGATATCGGCCATATTGGCCGGAGTCCGGCGTTCTGCGGCCAATCCCGCCGCTTCGACTTCAAGGCCGACCCGCACTTCCATGATGTGCAGCGCCCAGCGGCTCTCCGCCGGGGGCTGGATGTCGAAGCTGATGGGCGGATCATGATCTTCCGTGACGAACACCCCCAGCCCTGGGCTGCTGACGACGCGGCCGCCCAAACGCAGCGACGCCATGGCCTCGCGGATAACGGTGCGGCTGACCTTGAATTCCGTGCACAGCGCCTGCTCGGAAGGCAGCCGTTGCCCGGGCCGGTAAACCTGCGTATCCAGCCGTTCGGATAGCGTCTGGATAACGACGTCAGTCAAGCGTGTGCGGGGCTTCTTGGGCGTGTTGTTCAAATCGCGGATTCCGTGTTGGATCGGGGGGGCGAACCTTCCGTCTGGGTAGGGCGGATGTCTCGCATTGTAGGGGGCGCAAGGTTGTCATATGGGTTCGTGTAATCCCTATGCCTGGGCATGCCGTTCATGGTGGTGCGCCAATGCGTCATTATGCCGCTATTGCGCGCCATATAAGGGCTAAATGCAGTGCATTGGTGTCTAAAACTGCACCAACTTGGAGGCCATAATTTTGAGTTGTATGACGGCACCTGTATGAATACAATGAATTGCGAGTCGCGTTCAGCGCGCTAAACGGCAGCTTGGAAACAGTATCTTCGTCAGACCACTACAAGGGGATTTCCATGCAGTTCTTACGCAAGCTCTTGGTGACGGCGGCCTGCGCCTGCCCGATGGTTGCGGCCTCTGCCGCCACGACCTGGACCATGGCTTCCGGTTATCCGGAAAGCAGTTTCTTCACGCAAAACATCCGTCAGTTCATCAAGGAAGTCGAAACCGAAAGCCAAGGCCGGCTGAAGGTGGACTTGCGCTCCAACGACACGCTGGTCAAGCACGACGCCATCAAGCGCGCCGTGCAGGCCGGGCAGATCCAGGCCGGTGAGATCCGCCTGGGTGTGTATGGCAACGAAAATCCGATGTATATCCTGGATGGCTTGCCGAACATTTCCGCGAACTACGAAGAAGCCGCGTTGCTGACTGACGCGCAGAAGCCGTACTTCGACAAGCTGCTGGGCAAGAACGGCTTGCGCGCCATCACCTATGTGGCGTGGCCAGGGCAGGGTTTCTTTACCAAGACGCCCGTTTCCGCGCCTGCCGATTTCAAGGGCAAGAAGCTGCGCATCTATTCGCAGCCGACGCAGAAGATGGGCCAGATGCTGGGCTTCCAGGCCACGATTCTGCCGTTCGCAGAAGTGGCGCAGGCGTTTGCTACCGGCTTGATCGACTCACTTTTCACCAGCGCGCAAACCGGTATCGACACCCAGGTGTGGGACAACTGCAAGTACTTCATGTACACCGGCACGTTGCACAACAAGAACGTGGTCATCATCAACGAACGCGCGTTCCGCGCGCTGGAGCCGGACGTGCAGAAGATCGTGCTGGCGGCCGGCGAACGCGCCACCAAGCGCGGCTTTGAAATGAGCCGCAAGGCGGGCGAAGACACCGTCGAGACGTTGCGCAAGAACGGCATCACAGTGACGCAGGCGGGGCCGGAAGTGCAGAACGCCTTGGCCGAAGTGGGCAAGACCATGGTGGAAGACTGGCGCAAGAGCGCCAGCCCCGACGAGCAGAAGGTGCTGGACAACTACCTGGCGGCCAAGGCCGCCCAGGCGCCAGCCAAGACGGCCGCCAACTAGCGGCTGGCGGGGCCACGCGCCCCGCTTTTTCTGCATCTTCGGGAGCGGTACAAGATCATGTTGAGAAAATTTCTTGACGGCCTCTACACGCTTAGCGGCGTGCTGGCCGCGGCATTTCTGGCCGGCATCGCCATCAGCATCATTGCGCAGATCATCGGCCGCGCGCTGGGCTATACGGTGGACTCCACCGAAATCTCGGGGCTGTTCATGGCGGCCTCCACCTTCCTGGGTCTGGCCTACACCTTTCGCGACGGCGGCCACATTCGCGTGGGCCTGATCGTCAGCCGCCTGACCGGCGGTACGCGCAAAGTCGTCGAACTATGGTGCTGCGTGTCCACCGCGCTGTTAATGGGCTACATCGCCTGGCAGGCCGTGCTGTTTGCGTGGCAGTCATTTGAATTCGATGACATCAGCCCCGGCTTGCTTGCCATTCCGTTCTGGATCCCGCAATCGGCATTGGCGGCCGGACTCGTGATCCTGACGATCGCGCTGGTGGATGCGGCCCTTGCCGTCGCGCGCGGCGAAGAGCCGGGCTACGACAAGAACAGCGAGGCAGCGTTGGAATAACGCGCCGGGCGACATGGGCGGGCGCCGCGCGCCGGCCTTCACTTCCTATGCAGGGACAAGCATGGATCAATATTCGACTCTGATCGCATCCGGGGCGTTGCTGGTGGTATTGCTGGTGCTGTTGGCCAGCGGCGTCTGGGTGGCGATTTCGTTGCTGGCGATGGGCGTGGTGGGCTTGGCGGTGTTCACCGACGCGCCGGTGGGATCGCTGATCGTTTCTTCAATGTGGGACGCGAGCTGGGGCTGGCCGATGACGGCGTTGCCGCTGTTCATCTGGATGGGCGAAATCTTGTTCCGTACCCGTCTGTCCGAAGATATGTTCAAAGGCTTGGGGCCGTGGGTCAGCTGGCTGCCGGGGCGCTTGCTGCACGTGAACATTCTGGGCTGCGGCATCATGGCGGCGGTGGCGGGGTCGTCCGCCGTGACGTGTGCAACGGTCGCGCGCATGAGCCTGCCAGAGCTGAAGAAGCGCGGGTACGACGAAGGCATGATGATCGGCACGCTGGCGGGTTCCGGCACGCTGGGGCTGATGATTCCGCCGTCGATCATCATGATCGTCTACGGCGTCACGGCCCAGCAATCGGTGGCGCGTCTGTTCATGGCGGGCATTTTGCCGGGCTTGCTGCTGATCGCGTTGTTCATGGGCTATGTCATCGTCTGGTCGCTGCTGAATCCGTCCAAGGTGCCTCCGCGTGATCCGGCGTTGAGCTTTGGCTCCAAGCTGTGGAACTCGCGGCGGCTGATCCCGGTGGGCTTGCTGATTGCGGCGGTCATTGGCGTCATCTACGGCGGTTGGGCGACGCCAACGGAAGCGGCGACGGTTGGCGTTGTCGGCGCGATGGTGCTGGCCAAGCTGGGCGGCACCTTGTCGCTGAAAAGCTTGGGCGAAAGCCTGATGTCGGCGATGAAGATCTCTTGCATGATCTCGTTCATCGTGGCGTGCGCGGCGGTGTTGTCGATCTCGGTGGGCTTTCTGAACATTCCGCAGGTGCTGGCGGCCAAGGTTGAAAGCATGGCGCTGTCGCCGTATATGCTGCTGGCGGTGCTGACGGTGTTCTTCCTGGTACTCGGTTGCTTCCTGGAAGGGATTTCGATTCTGGTGCTGAGCAGCGCGGTGATCCTGCCGATGGTGCAGGCTGCGGGCATCGACCTGATCTGGTTCGGGATCTACATCGTCATCATCATCGAGATTGCGCAGATCACACCGCCACTGGGGTTCAACCTGTTTGTGCTCCAGTCGATGACGGGCAGGGATATTTGGCAGGTCACCAAGGCGTCGATTCCCTTTTTCCTGCTGCTGGTGATCGCGATTGCGCTCATCACGGTCTTCCCTGGCATCGTGACGTACTTGCCCAATTTGATGTCGCAGAGTTAACGCTGTTTGCCACGTAATGAAAAACGCCCTGCGAGTTGTCCTCGCGGGGCGTTTTCTTGGTGCCGGTCAGAAAAAGATCAGCCTTTGACGCGGACGATCTTCTGCACTTGCGGCACGTGCCGAATGGCGCGGATGACTTGCGCCAGATGCTTGCGGCTGTCGACCTGGATGGTCAGGTGCAAGGACACCGTGGACACCGCGTCGTCGTGCATCGTGACGTGCATGATGTTCGCGTCGGCAGCCGTGACTTCCGCCGCCAGGCGTCCCAGCACGCCGCGCTCATTGCGGGTGACGATGTCCAGGCGCGTGGCCAGGTGCTTGGCGGTGTGTGCGTCCCAGCCCACATTGATCCAGCGTTCGGGTTCGCGCAAGCGCTGGCGCGTGGCCACGGGGCAGTCGGCGGTATGCACCACCAGCCCATGGCCCATGCGCATGCCAGCCACGATCGGGTCGCCGGGCAGCGGGCCGCAGCACGGTGCCAACTGCACGGCCTGGCCTTCGTTGCCCTGGATCAGGATGGGGGCGCTGCGGGCCGACGTCAGTTCGTCCACCGCGGCGGCGGTGGTGGCGACCAATTGGTGCTCGGGCGCGAATCGGCGCGCGACCACGGCGGCCAGGCGCTTGCCCAGGCCGATGTCGGCCAGGATCTCTTCGCGCGAACTGGCGCCGGTGCTGCGCGCCAGTTTCTGCCAGGCCGGGTCGTCGGTGGCGGGCATCGGCATGTGCAGCTCTTGCAGCGCCTGGCTGAGCAGGCGCTCGCCGAAAGCCACCGATTCTTCGTACTTCACGGTGCGAAGGTAGTGGCGAATTTCGGAGCGCGCGCGGCCCGTGCGCACGTAGTTGAGCCATTGCGCATTGGGGCGCGATGCCGGCGACGTCACGATTTCCACCGTGTCGCCGCTATTGAGTTCAGTGCGCAACGGCACGAACTCGCCGTTGACCTTGGCGGCCACCGCCTGGTTGCCGATATCGGTGTGGATCGCGTAGGCGAAGTCGACGGGCGTGGCGCCGCGGGGCAGGGAAATGATCTTGCCGCGCGGGGTGAAGACATACACGGCGTCGGGGAACAGGTCGACCTTGACGTGTTCCAGGAACTCGCCGGAATCGCCGGTCTGGCTCTGGATGTCCAGTAGCGACTGCAGCCACTGGTGCGTGCGCTTTTGCAGGTCGTTCAGGGTCAGGTCGGCGCCCTTGTAGAGCCAGTGCGACGCCACGCCTTCCTCGGCCACATGATGCATGTCGCGCGTGCGGAACTGGAATTCCACCGGCGTGCCGTACGGACCCACCAGCGTCGTGTGCAGGGACTGGTAGCCGTTCACCTTGGGAATGGCGATGTAGTCCTTGAACTTGCCGGGCACCGGGCGATACAGCTGATGCAGCGTGCCCAGCGACAGATAGCACTCGGGCAGCGTATGGACGATGACGCGAAAGCCGTAGATGTCCAGCACGTCGGAAAACGACTTTTTCTGGTCGACCATCTTGCGATAGATGCCATAAAGCGTTTTCTCGCGGCCGGTTACTTCCGCTTCGATACCGGCGGCGGGCAGCGAGGCCCGGACGGAATCGGCGATCTTCGTGATGACTTCGCGGCGGTTGCCGCGCGCCGCCAGCACGGCCTTGTACAGGACCTGGTAGCGGTTCGGGTACATGGCCGCGAAACACAAGTCCTGCAGTTCGCGGAACAGCAGGTTCAAGCCCAGGCGATGCGCGATGGGCGCATAGATGTCCAGCGTTTCGCGGGCGATGCGCCGGCGCTTTTCGGGATTGACCGCGTCCAGCGTGCGCATGTTGTGCAGGCGGTCGGCCAGCTTGATGAGGATGACGCGCACATCGCGCGCCATCGCCAGCAGCATCTTGCGGAAGCTCTCGGCTTGCTGTTCGGCCTTGGTGGCGAAGTCCAGGCGGTCAAGCTTGGACAGGCCGTCGACCAGTTCGGCGACTTCAGGGCCGAATTTCTCGGCAAGCTCGTGCTTGGCGATGCCCTGATCTTCCATCACATCGTGCAGCAGGGCGGCCGACAACGCGTTGACGTCGAGCTTCCAGCCTGCGCAGATTTCCGTGACGGCAATGGGATGCGAGATGTAGGGCGAGCCGCTGGCGCGGAACTGGCCCAGATGCGCCTGGTCCGCGAAGCGATAGGCTTCGCGCACGCGCTCTACATCTTTCTTGTCGAGGTAGCTGCCGATGATTTCGGTCAGCGGTGCCAGCGAAGCCACCGGCGAGGCGGTGGCGTCCGCCGCTTCTTGCGCGGCGACGGACGGTGGCGTAGCGAGTTTTTTGTCTTTCTTGCCCGTGCGGCGCCCAAGACGGGAGCCGGCACGTAGTGCGGCAAGCAGACCAGATGAAGCGTACTTCAGCCCGGGAAAAGCCATGCTTGCCGCCCCCCGGAGAGTATCAGGTGGGAACTTTACGCAGCATTTCCACGCCGGTTAGGCCGCCCGCGATTTCGCGCAGTGCAGTGACCGTGGGCTTGTCTTTGCTGTCCAGGCGCGGGGCATGGCCTTGCGCCAATTCGCGAGCGCGGTACGTTGCAGCCAGCGTGAGCTTGAAGCGATTGGGGATTTGATTCAGACAGTCTTCGACGGTAATGCGAGCCATTAGGACACCTGGTGCTGATGGATGATAGGGAGAATGCGTTCGGCTCAGTGTTCGGCCGGGATGCCAAGTTGCGAGAACAACTGGGCGTGGCGGGCGGCCTGAGACGAAAAGCGCAGCCGCGCGGCACTGACGATTTGTATCAGTTCCGACAAGGCTACGCTAAATTCTTGATTAATAATAACATATTCGCATTCAGGCGCGTGGGCGATTTCGCCGCCCGCGGCCATGAGGCGGCGCGCAATCACCTGCGGCGCATCCTGGCCTCGCGCCTTGAGCCGGCTTTCAAGTTCTTCGATCGACGGCGGCAGCACGAAAATGCCGATTGCGCCCGGGAAACGCTGCTTGACCTGGCGGGCGCCTTGCCAATCGATTTCCAGCAGGACGTCCCGGCCTTCGCGCGTGGCCGCGTCGATGCGGTCGCGCGGCGTGCCGTAGAAATTGCCGTGGACTTCCGCCCATTCCAGCAGGTTCTGCTCTTCGCGCATGCGCTTGAAATCATCGGGCGTCACGAAGCGGTATTCACGACCGTCCTCTTCACCCGGACGGGGCGCGCGGGTGGTGCAGGAAATGGAGAGTTCGATGGAAGGGTCTTGCTGGAGCAAGGCCTTGACCAGGCTGGACTTGCCCGCGCCGCTGGGCGCGACGACCATGAAGACGTTTCCGGAGTTGGCGTGCATGAATATGGCTGGCGTGTGAGGCTAAGACCGGAAGTCTAGCAAATCGCGCGGCGCGGCAGGGGGAAACCCGCTACCGCGCCTGGGCGATTCCGTCGCGCCGATGCGGCGGATTGCCGCCGCATCGGGCGATCAGCCGGCGGGCTTGGCCGCGGCCTGGATCAGCTTGCCGCCGGGCGGCGGGGAATCGCTGCCCAGCAAATGCCCGTTGACCTCGATGCCATACAGGGAATCGTCCGAATCGTGGTACTTGGCCCGGGTCGCCGCAACGGACCCCGCATAGCGCGGATCTTGCGGGCGTTCATGCGCGTTCATGAAATACGCCACGTCCCAGGCTTCCTGGTCGCTCAGCATGCCGGCCTGGCCCAGCGGCATATTGGCCTTGATGAATCCGGCGGCGTTGCCGATCTGGTGCATGCCCGCGCCCCAATTGAACGAGTCGGCGCCCCACAGGGCCGGAAATACCCAGTGTTTTCCGTTCTTCTGGCCTTGCCCGTCTGCGCCGTGGCACACCGCGCAGTACTGGCCGTAGACCTCGCTGCCGCGCACATAGTCGGCCTTCTGCGCCGGCGCCGGCAGCTTGCGGTAGCCCTGGCCCTCGAGCACGACACCGGTGGGCGCTTTGCTGGCCAGCCAGAACATATAGCTTTGCAGCGCCGTCAGCGTGGGGTCGTCGGCGGCAGGCGCCTTGCCGTTCATGCTGAACCGGAAACAGCCCTGCAGGCGCTCGGCCAAGGTATTGACGTGTTCGTTCTTGGCCCGGTAGGCGGGATACAGCACATAGGCCGCCCACATGGGCGCCGAATCGGCACGGCGGCCCGCGTCCAGGTGGCAACTGGCGCAATTCAGATCGTTGCCGACGAACTTGCCGGCCATCTTCGGCGTGTGCAGGAAGATCTGTTCGCCCTGGCGCACGATCTTGCCGAACTCGGTGTCGGGCAGCGATGCCGCCGATGGCGGCGTGAAGGCGGGACGGGGATCGGCGGCAAGCGCGACGGCCGAAAACGCCAGACAGGCGGCGGTGAGTCCCAGGCGGCTAAACGGAAGATGGATCATTGCTTGGCTCCCTCGGCGGCGTTGGCTTGCGAGGCAAGCAGGTCGGCGGCTTTGGGCAGGCCGGCATAGTAGGCGGAGACGGCGTCGATGTCGGCGTCCGTCAGGCGGGTAGCGACGGCGGGCATGAGGCCCAGCGGGCCGGGCGGGCGCTGGCCTTGCCGCCAGGCGCGCAATTGGCCAGCGATGTAGGCGGCGGGCTGGCCAGCCAGCGCGGGAAAGTTGTCGCCCACGCCGATGCCGCCGGGGCCGTGGCATTGATTACAGGCGGGCACGTTCTTGTCCCACGCGCCGCGTGTGGCAAGCCACGCGCCGGTGTCGGCCGGATTGACCGGATGCATGGCCGTGGCAGCCAGGCGATCCACATTCAGCGGGGAGGGCAGGCTGGCGTAGTAGCTGGCCACCGCTTGCTGCTGCGCGGGGTCCAGCGCCTTGGCCGTTGCGGCCATGACGGGGCTGACCCGGGATCCGTTGGCCATGGCTTCCAGCTGCTCCGCCAGATACTTGGCGCCAATGCCTGCCAATTGCGGAAAGCCCGCGGCGGGGTTGCCTTCGCCGCGGGCGCCATGACAGGTGATACAGGCGGGTGCGCCATTGGCGCCCTGGGTGCTGATCTGTTTGCCGTCAGGCGCGGCTTGCGCAGTGCCGAGGGTGGCGATCAATACGCCGAGCGCTAGGGCGCGGGGAAGAGACCGTGAGGTCATGGTTGCCTGCTCCGAGGAATGTTATTGGACTTTGGGTAATAAGCAAATTTCCATAAATTATATAAACACTTGTGACAGATCAACGCGAAATCGTCGGCTTGAGCCTCGGCATTCGGGTTTCTTTTGCTTGCGTGACCGGAGGGAAAAGTGTGTCGCGGCTGCTAACTTTGCTTGCAGCATCGGGGGATTGATTCGGGTAGCATCACGCCGATTGATAACAAGGAGAATCCGATGCACACGAACGAGATCGAACCGCCCCGCGTGGCCCTGGTGACCGGCGCAGGCACGGGAATTGGACGCGCCGTGGCGCTGGAATTCCTGGCCCAGGGTTATCGCGTGGTGTTGGCCGGCCGCCGCCGCGAGCCCCTGGAAGCCACCCGCACCGCGGCGGGCGAAGACGGCGTGAGGGCACTGGTGGTGCCAACCGACGTGACCGACGAAAACGCCGTGCGCGATCTGTTCGACACGGCGCAGCGCGAGTACGGCCGCCTGGACGTGTTGTTCAACAATGCGGGTCGTGGGGCGCCGGCGATGCCTATCGAAGAACTGCCGGTGGCGGTGTGGCGCGATGTCGTCGACACCAACCTGACCGGCATGTTTTTGTGCGCGCAGGCCGCCATCCGCATCATGAAGGCGCAAACGCCGCAAGGCGGCCGCATCATCAATAACGGGTCGATTTCATCGCACGCCCCGCGCCCGTTCTCGATCGCGTACACCGCGACCAAGCATGCGGTGACCGGGCTGACGAAGTCGATTTCGCTGGATTGCCGGCCCTACAGCATTGCTTGCGGCCAGATCGACATCGGCAACGCGGCCACCGAGATGACCGAACGCATGGCGGCCGGCATCTTGCAGGCCGACGGCAGCACCAAGGTCGAACCGCGCATGGATGTGGCGCACGTGGCGCAGGCGGTTGCCGCCATGGCGCGCCTGCCGCTGGAAGCCAACGTGCAGTTCATGACCATCATGGCAACGAACATGCCGTTCGTCGGCCGCGGCTGAACGCACAAAACGCCTGCGGCGGGAAGTTCCCACCGCAGGCTCTGCAAGTTTCCCCAGAAAGGCGCCCCGGCAGGCGCCTTTTTTCCGCCTGGACTTGCCGAAAACCGGATTTAGCGGGAAGCCTGGGCCAGCATCTGGCTTTGCGTCGTATCCAGGTAGCGCCGCGCGCCAACGTAGCGTTTGGTCCAGTAGGGGTTCTTCATCTCGTCGACACGCACTTTGGTGCCACGGCGCGGCGCGTGGACGAACTTGTTCTGGCCGATGTAGATGCCGACGTGCGAGGTCACGCCGCGTCCGCGGGTGGCGAAGAACACCAGGTCGCCGGGACGCAGTTCTTTCTTGTTCGATACGGATTCACCCGATGTGCGCTGCGCGCGCGCCGTGCGGGGAAGTTCGAGCCCGGCGATTTCGCGGAACACATACAGCACCAGCCCGCTGCAATCGAAGCCTTCGGCATCGTCGCCGCCCCAGCTGTAGGGCGTGCCGATGGCGTCCAGGCCGGCTTGCACGACGCGTTCACGCAGGGTGGGAACGGTGGGCTCTTGCGCCAGGCGCAGGCCGCTTAATGTCGGGCGGGCTTGCTCGGAGGGGATGGATGCCTGGGCGGCGCCGGGAATCCAGGAAAGGGTCAGGGCCAGAAGCGGGGCTGACAGGAAAACAGGAATGCTGAAATTGGCAATTCGGACTTTTCGCGTGGGCGGAGTCATTACGTCACTTCAAAAATCGGAGTGGGCGGCATGGCTTTGCCCAGAGGGGGCAAGCCGGCGGAAAGGGGGCATCCGGCGCGCAGGCGCTTTGGATACTCGCAAATTATAATAGAATAAAGTTTCATTACATTTGTAGTGCAATGCAGCATTATTCCGCAGCCGGCGTTACGCCGCCCCCAAGGGCGAACGTAACGGCGGCCGCGAATGGGGCCCCTTAGAAGCTGCCCCGCAAGCCCACCATCACCGCGCGTCCGCCTTCAGGCGCGACGTCTCGCAGCACCGAGGTCGCGTAGCGGATGTCTTGGTTGGTCAGGTTGATGCCGCGCACATAGGCTTGCCACTGCACGCCGGTGGCCCTGAAGCGGTAGCCGGCATTGGCATCCAGGCTGTAGTAGCCCGCCGTCGCCGTGTCATTGGCCGGATGATCGTGCTGCGCGAACGCTTTCGAGACACTGACGCCTGCGCTGTACGGACCGTAGCCGTAATCCAGCGCTACCCGCAGGCGCAGCGGCGGAATGCGGGGCAGGGACCGTCCAGTATCGCGGTTGCGTGAGACGGTGTAGTCGCCCGACAGCTCCAAGTCCAGCGCGTGGCCGTCCCGCTGCAGGATGCGGGTCACGTTCTCGGCTTCAAGGCCGTACAGGCGCGCCGCGACGCCCTGGTAGCGGGCCTCGGGCAGGGCGCCGTCGTCCCCGGCCGTCACGATGCCGCCGTCGTCATTGCGGTAGCGCCCGGTATTCGTTTCCGCCAGGTAGTTGGCGAAGCTGCTGTAGAACACGCCGACGCTGCCATGGTCATTGCCGTTCTTGTAGCGCAGCGACAGATCGCCTGACCATGCCCGCTCTTTGCCCAGGTTCTGGTCGCCGACCAGATACTGGCCGGTGGCCGCGTGGGGGCCGTTGGCATAGAGCTCGTAGAAGGTGGGCGCGCGTTCGGTGTAGGCGCCGTTGGCCGCCAGGGACCACAGAGGGGTCAGCTTGTAGATACCGCCCAGCGAAAAACTGCCGGCCGTGACGCTGCGGCGGGCCGAGTCGTCGAACCGGTCATTGCCGCCTGCGTTGGGGCGCAGCCGCGTGTGGTCCATGCGGGCGCCCGCAGACAGCGTCAGGCGCTCGTTCAGCGTCCATTCCTCCAGGGCGAAGATCGCGGCGGAATCCGTGTCGGTGGTGGGAACCAGCGCTTCGTCGCCCAGTGCTGAAAACCGCGTTTGGCCCAATTGCAAGCCCACGACGCCATGTAGCGGACCGATGTCCGCGTGCCGCGCCTCGATACGCGCCTCGTAGCCGCGGTTCTTGAACACCGTGCCGGTTTCGCCGTCCTCGATTTCCTTGTGCTGGTAGTCGGTGTAGGCGAAATTCAGCTTGATGCTCTGGAACGCCCCGCTCAAGTCGCGTAGTTCGCTTGCGAAACCGAAGCGTTCCTGGTGCATCTTGATGCGGACGTCGGCTTCGGCGACCGAGCCGTAGTTGGCGTCGTACCCGCTGTAGGACAGGCCGGCATAGCCGTGTTCGCCCGTCCAGGACATGCCCAGCGCGCCGCCGCTGGCCTCGCCATCGCTGTTGGGCAGCTGGTCGCGCGCTTGGTCGGCGCCCGCGCCGTCCGCGGCGCGCTGCGTGGCGGTGCGCGCATAGCCGGGGATGCGCAGCGTGCCGGTCTTGCGGCCGAAGGCGTCGGCATGAATCGCGAGCGTACCGTCGCCGCCTTCCAGTTGAATGGCGCCGTTGCGGTCGTTGTTGGCGCCACCATAGCTTCCGCCCACCTCTCCGTGGATGCCATCGACGGGTTCCGTGGGAATGCGATTGTCCAGCGTGTTGACCACGCCCCCGATGGCGTTGCCGCCATACAGCAGCGCGGCGGGTCCGCGCAGGATTTCGACGCGGTTGGTCGACAGCGGGTCTTGCGGCACGGCGTGGTCGAACGACAGCGACGAGGCGTCCAGGGTGCCGACGCCGTTGTTCAGCAGGCGGATGCGGTCGCCGTCCAGCCCCCGGATGATGGGCCGGCCCACCATCGGGCCGTAGCTGGTGGTGGACACGCCAGGCAGTCCGTTCAGCGTTTCGCCCAGGTTGGAGCCGCGCCGCAGGTCCAGTTCCTGGCCCTGGAGCACGGTCGAGGGCGACGCCAGCGCGTCGCTGCCCAGCGGGTTGGCGGTGACGACGACGGGCGACAAGGTGGTGGCTTCGGGGGCGTGCTGTGCGCGCGCGGCACCGGGTAAGGCAAGGGGCACGGCTAGTGGCAGGGCATAGGCGCAAGCCAAGGCAAGCGGGCGCAGGGCAAAAATGCGCAGGGCGCGAGCGCGCAGCGGCACGCTGCCCGGGGCACGGGCGGTCGGGAAATTCATGGTGGATATCCAGGGCGCCGGCGACAAGGCCGGCAAATGAAATCAGGGCCGCCTGCAAGGCGGCGCGATGGCGGATTTCAGGCCTGGGGCGGCGGGGCGCGGGGTTGGAACCAGGTGCCGCCGATGGCGTCGGTGCCAGCGGGCAGGAGGGCGACAGGCGCCGCATGGGCAGCGTGGCCGCCGACCCATGCGAAAGATGATGGGAGCGTGGCGTCCAGCACGTCCCACAATTGGCAAAGGTCGCAGTGCCCCAGCTTTTCATGCGCGTGGGCGTCGTCCTGGCTGGCGCCCGCGGCCTCGCCCAGGTGGGTCAATGCATGCCGCAGGCTGCCCATGGGCGCCAGCAACAGGCAGGCGGACAGCCAGACAAGCACGGCCCAGCGCACGAACAGCGGCGAGGGGGCGTGTCGAAGGCCGGGCAGCGATGGCATGAGGGCGCGCGAAGGGAGGGGCAAAAACGGACAAAACCGGCAAAAACGGAATGATATATTGTTTCTATATCATTGGCGACGGCGGCGCCGCGCAGGCGCGCCGGAATATGACGCTTCATCGACGGCGCGCTCGGGCATAATCGGCAGATAAGAAAGCGGAGTAAAGCTCAATGATGAATGCAGTCCACCCTTTGTCGTCGATGAACCGGCCTGACGCCATGCCCTTTGAACCTTTCCTGGATGCGCAGGCGGCGGTGGACCGGCTGGCTGAAATCTACGCGCGCAACACGGCCTTCCTGCGTGCCGCGTTCCGCGAAGTCTTGAATGGCAGCGGCAACGGCCGCGAGCGTGCCCGCGCCTATTACCCGGCGATCCGCATCGTGGTTGAAACCTACGACCCGATCGACACGCGCCTGTCCTATGGTCATGTGGCCGAGCCCGGCATCTACCAGACCACCGTCACGCAACCCGAACTGTTCCGCGACTACCTGATCGAGCAGGTCGGCCAACTGCTGCAGAACCACCGTGTGGCGGTGGAGGTTGGCGAATCCGATTCCCCCATTCCGTTGCATTTCGCGTTTCCGGAAGGCGCTTATGTCGAAGGCGAACACCTGGAGGCCCTGAAGCGCCCCCTGCGCGACCTGTTCGATGTGCCGGACCTGGCCGTGACCGACGATGCCATCGTCAACGGCTCGTGGCGTGGCAAGGAAGGCGAACCCAAGCCTCTGGCGCCGTTCACCGCCCAGCGCGTTGACTATTCGTTGCACCGCCTGCAGCACTACACGTCGACCGCGCCGGCGCATTTCCAGAATTTCGTGCTGTTCACCAATTACCAGTTCTATGTGGACGAGTTCTGCGCTCGCGCCCGGGCGCTGATGGCCAGTGGCAACGAAGACTACGAAATGCTGGTCGAACCCGGCAACCGCATCACCCGCCGCGGTGAAAGCGGCCCGGGCGACGAAGGGCAGGCCGCCCGCTTGCCGCAGATGCCCGCGTACCACCTGGTGCGCGGCGACCATTCCGGCATCACGCTGGTGAACATCGGCGTGGGCCCGTCCAACGCCAAGACCATCACCGACCACATCGCCGTGCTGCGCCCGCATGCCTGGCTGATGCTGGGCCATTGCGCCGGTCTGCGAGATTCGCAGCGGCTGGGCGACTACGTGCTGGCGCACGGCTATGTGCGCGAGGACCACGTCCTGGATGCCGACCTGCCCACCTGGGTGCCCGTCCCGGCGCTGGCCGAGGTGCAGGTGGCGCTGGAACAGGCGGTGGAAGAAGTGGCGGGGCTGTCCGGGTGGGACTTGAAGCGCATCATGCGCACCGGGACGGTCGCCACCATCGACAATCGCAACTGGGAACTGCGCGACCACGTTGAACTGGTCGAACGCTTTGCGCAGTCGCGGGCGATCGCGCTGGATATGGAGTCGGCCACCATCGCCGCCAATGGCTTCCGTTTCCGCGTGCCTTACGGCACGCTGCTGTGCGTGTCAGACAAACCCTTGCATGGCGAACTGAAGCTGCCCGGGATGGCCAGCGTTTTCTATCGCCGTCAGGTGAACCAGCACCTGGAGATCGGTATCCGGGCGTTGGAGCGGTTGCGCGACATGCCGCCCGAGCGGCTGCATTCGCGTAAATTGCGCACGTTCATGGAAACCGCTTTCCAGTAGCGGGATCCGTCCCCGATGCCCTGCCGTTTTTCGCGGCGGGGCGGTTTGCGCTATTCTCGCGCGTTGCCCGGTAATCCCAAGGCATCCGCAGCGTGTGGCGCGGATGCCTTCACGACGTGAAGGAAAAGCACTTTGGCACCATCGGAACACGATGAACGCCGCGCAAGCGGCACGCGCGCAGCGAAAGCGGGCCAGCCGTCCGAGTTGCGCCGGACGCTGTCGGCGCGCCACCTGACCATGATCGCGGTGGGCGGTTCCATCGGAACCGGCCTGTTCGTCGCCTCGGGGGCGACCATTGCCAAGGCGGGCCCCGGTGGCGCGCTGCTGGGCTATGTGCTGATCGGGGTGATGGTCTATTTCCTGATGACCAGCCTGGGCGAATTGGCCGCGGCGATGCCGGTTTCGGGCTCGTTCTCCACGTATGGCGCCCGCTATGTCGAAGACGGATTCGGCTTCGCGCTGGGTTGGAACTACTGGTACAACTGGGCGGTCACCGTGGCGGTGGACCTGGTGGCGGCGCAGCTTGTCATGGCGTACTGGTTTCCCGATGTGCCCGGCTTCTACTGGAGCGCCTTGTTCCTGGCGATTACCTTTGGCCTGAACGCCATGTCGGCGCGCGGCTTCGGGGAAGCTGAATTCTGGTTCGCGCTGATCAAAGTGGTTGCCGTGCTCGGTTTCGTGGCCATGGGCGTGATGATGCTGCTGGGCATCATCCGCGGCGGCGAAACGGGCGGCCTGGCCAATTGGACCGTCGGCGACGCGCCGTTCGCGGGCGGTTTCGCGGCCCTGATCGGGGTTGCGATGGTGGTGGGTTTTTCGTTCCAGGGAACCGAGTTGATCGGCATCGCCGCAGGCGAATCCAAAGACCCGGCGCGCAATTTGCCGCGTGCGGTGCGCCAGGTGTTCTGGCGCATTCTGCTGTTCTACGTCATGGCCATTCTGGTGATCGGCCTGCTGATCCCCTATACCGACCCGCATCTGCTGCGCAACGAGGTCGAGGACATCAGCGTCAGCCCGTTCGCGCTGATCTTCGAACGCGCCGGCCTGCTGGGGGCGGCGTCGGTCATGAACGCCGTGGTGCTGACGTCGGTGCTGTCGGCGGGCAATTCGGGCATGTATGCGGCCACGCGCATGCTGTACAGCCTGGCCCGTGAAGGCAAGGCGCCGCGCATTTTTGGCCATATTTCGCGCAACGGCGTGCCGCTCTGGGCGCTGCTGGCGACGACCGTGGTGGCGGCGCTGTGCTTCTTCACGTTCATCTTCAGCCCCAATGCGGTTTACATCTGGCTGTTGAACACGTCGGGCATGACGGGCTTCATCGCGTGGCTGGGCATCGCCATCAGCCACTACCGTTTCCGCCGCGGCTACGTGAAGCAGGGCAACAATCTGGCTGATCTGCCGTACGTGTCGCCGTTCTTCCCGTTCGGCCCGATCTTCGCCTTCGTGCTGTGCCTGATCATCACCCTGGGCCAGAACTACCAGGCGTTCCTGCAGGACCGGATCGATTGGGGCGGCGTGGTGGCCACCTATGTCGGCATTCCGCTGTTCCTGCTGATCTGGCTGGGCTATCGGCTGGCGCGCGGATCTCGCTTCATCAGCTACCGGGACATGCGTTTCCCGGACGCGCGCGCCCGCAGCGAATACCTGGATTCGGCCCTGCGCGGCGAACCCGCGGCGGGCGAGGCGCGCTGAACCCCTCCGCGGAAGGGGCATCACTTAGATGATGTTCTTTTCCCGCAGCGGACGGTTGTTCAGAATGCGTTGAAACGACAGGGGCGAAAGGTCCAGGCTGCGGTATTCGCCATGGGCCAGCAGCTCCGCGATGCCGCGTCCCGCGGCGGGCGCCTGTTGCAAGCCGTGGCCCGAGAAACCGTTGACGAAGAACAGGTTGGGGCAGTCGGGATGGGCGCCAATGATGGCGTTCTGGTCGAACAGGTTCATCTCGTAGTAACCGGCCCAGGCGCTTTGGACCCGCACCGCTTCAAACGCGGGCACGCGCTGCGCCAGTAACGGCCACACATGGGAATCAAACGCTTCATGCTGCGCTTCCAGCGGCATGTCGTCGGCATCGTCCGACGGGTCGGGCGCGAAGCCGCACAAGAACCTGCCACCTTCGGGGCGGAACCAGATGCCCGAGGGGTCGATCAGCAAGGGGCACCGGGGCAGCGCTTGCGGGCAACTGAAACTGAATACGGTGCGGCGCCGTGCCCGGACCGGAAGATCGATGCCCGCCCACCGGGCCACACGGGCGGCCCAGGGACCGGCTGCATTGACGACGGCGTCGCAGGCCAGCGCTGCGCCCTTGTCGAGCCAGACGCCGTTGAGCCGGGAACCCTCTCGCAGCAATCCCACCGCCTCGGCGCGCACGTATCGCACGCCCTGGGCAATGGCCTTCTTGCGCAGCGCCTGCATCAGCCCGTAGCCGTCGAACCAGCCTTCGCCGGACAGGCCCAGCGCGCCCAGCGCCAGATCACCGGTATGCAGCCATGGAAAACGCGCGTCCAATTCGGCGGGCTGGAGCAGGGCGACGTCCACGCCGTGCGCGACCTGGGTGGCATGGTTGTCGCGCAGCGCGGCACTGCCCGCCGGGCTGGCCAGGTACAGGTAGCCGGGTTCGGTCAGGCCCACGTCGGGCGCAGGGTCGTCGACATACAGGGTGGAACCCAGCGCGCGAAGAAACGCGATGCCCGCCTGCGACATGCCGATATTGACCGGGCTGGTGAACTGCTGGCGGATCGAACTGGCGGACAGCGCGGAAGAAGCCTGCGCGTAGGTCGGGTCGCGTTCGATCACGGTCACATCGAACGCGCCGGGCACAAGGCTCAGGAAATAAGCCACGGAGCTGCCCATGGCGCCTCCGCCAATGATGACGACACGTTGCATGGACCGGGTTCCGCGTAAGGCGTGATTATTCGATGTTCTGGGCTTGCTCGCGCATTTGCTCGATCAGCAGCTTCAAGTCCATGGCGGCGCGCGTCACTTCCATGCTGCCCGCCTTGGAGCCCAACGTATTGGCTTCGCGGTTCATTTCCTGGAACAGGAAGTCCAGGCGCTTGCCGGCGCTGCCCGCGTTCTTCTTGCCCGTGGCGGACTTGCCGCCGCCGTCGGTCAGCAGATGGCGCAGCTCTTCCAGATGCGAACGCAGGCGCGACAGCTCTTCGGCCACGTCGATGCGCAACGCGAACAGGTTGGCCTCTTGCGAAAGCCGTTCCGACAGTTCCGCGCCCGAGATATGGGTGAAACCGCCCGGAAAGGCCGATTCCACGCTTTCGCGCAGCTTGGCGGCCAGCTTGTCGCGGTGGTCCGACAGCAGTTGGGGCAGATGCGCCTGCACGATGTCGACGACGCGCGCCACGCCATCGGCGCATTCGCGCATCATGCCGGCCAGGCGTTCGCCTTCGCGGGCGCGGCCCTCTTGCAACTGCGTCAGTGCCTGCTGACCCGCCTGCAGGCAGGCTGCGCCCCAGATTTGCGGGTCAAGCGCGTCATTGCCGCGTTGGCCGGGCCAATTGAACAATTCCACCAACCGGGGCGGCGCGATGTCGGGGACGATACGGCGGGCGGCCTGAAGCTGTTCGGCCAGGCTTTCAAGCCAGGCGGGGTCCAGCTTGGACAGGTCGGTGCTGGCGGTGCGGGTGAACGAGACGCGAATTTCGACCTTGCCGCGCGCCAGGTTGGCGGTCAGCAATTCGCGCAGCGGCGTCTCGACGTGCCGCAGTTCGTCGGGCAGGCGGAAATACAGGTCGAGGAAGCGGCTGTTGACGCTGCGCAGTTCGATGGCAAGCGTGCCTTGCTCCAGATCTGCTCGGGCGTTGCCGAAGGCGGTCATGCTGCGAATCATGATGGGCGTTCCCTGGTGATATATCGCGGCAGGATACTCCAAGCGGGGATTTCCTGCGGCGCGTGCCCGTACAATGCCGCGAATCAATGTTCATGTCTGGAGTCTGCCTGTGACCACTATGTCCACCATCGCCCGTCCGTCCGGTCGCGCCGTTGACGAATTGCGGCCGTTCGCCCTGGAACGCGGCTTTACGCGCTACGCAGAAGGGTCGGTGCTGGTGAAGGCCGGCAACACGCATGTGCTTTGCACCGCCAGCGTCCTGGAAAAGGTGCCGCCGTTCCTGAAAGGCAAGGGCGAGGGCTGGGTCACGGCGGAATACGGCATGCTGCCGCGCGCCCCGCACACGC
>NZ_JBHFII010000016.1:58905-76019 GCF_057334215.1 Achromobacter maghribensis
ACGCACACGCGTGGCGACCGCGAAGCCGCGCGCGGCAAGCAAAGCGGCCGCACGCAGGAAATCCAGCGCCTGATCGGCCGCAGCTTGCGCGCCGTGTTCGATATGAAGGCCTTGGGCGAGCGCACGCTGCACCTGGATTGCGATGTGCTGCAGGCCGATGGCGGCACGCGTTGCGCCAGCATCACCGGTGCCTGGGTGGCGGCGGCGGATGCCGTGGCCTTGCTGATGAAGCGCGGCGACCTGGCCGTCAACCCGATCCGCGATGCGGGCGCGGCGGTATCGGCGGGCCTGGTGCAAGGCCGCTCGGTGCTGGACCTGGACTATCAGGAAGACTCGGCGTGCGACGCCGACGTGAACGTCATCATGACGGGTAGCGGCGCGTTCGTGGAAGTGCAGGGCACGGGCGAAGGCGCAACCTTCACCCGCGCCGAACTGGACACGATGCTGGTGCTGGCCGAAGGCGGCATCGCCAGCCTGGTCCGCGCGCAACGCGCGGCGCTGCTTTAAGCGCCTAAGCGGGTCGCGCGTTATTTGCGCGACAGCAATGCGTCCACCTTGGGCAGGCTTTCCAGGCCCCAGATCGTGGCGATCAACCCGCGCAATTCCGGCTCCGTCGCGGCATCCGCGTAGCGGCCCAGGCTAAGCGTCTTGTCTTCGATTTCGGGGCGGCTCAGCGTATTGCCGGGGTCGCCCTTGGGTTCGTCGACGCGGCCGTGAACCGTGCGGCCGTCGCGGGTGGTCACGGTGACCTTGCCGATCCAGCGCTGCGGATACGCGCTGTCGACTTCTTCGTCCAGCATCATCTCGACCTTGCCGCGGAAGTCGGCGACTGCCGGATCGTCCAGGCCGGCGTCGAATTCGGCAAGCCCGGCGCGGCCCTTGCGGGCGATCAGCGCCAGCACGGTGCCCATCGAGAACTTCGACTGGTGCACGGTCTGCGGATTGACGACCGGGCCCAGCACGTCGATGGCGCCCTGGTGCACATGGGCCACGACGTGCGCCACATCGGCTTCGGTCAGGTTGTTGTCGCGCAGGGCCTGCTGCAGCGCGTCGGCGGCCGGATGAGTGTGGCGGCAGGACGCATGGAACTTGAACGAGGTTTCGGCCAGCGCCCAGCGTTCGCCCAGGCGGTCGCAGAGTTTGGCGGGGTCGGCGTCGGTCGACATGCCGGCCGCCATGCCTTGCGGGCCTTCCAGGATGTGGCGGGCGCCGGTGAAGCCTTCCCGCGCCAGATAGGCGGCGGTGATGCCGTCTGCGGCCGCCTTGGCGGTGTGCAATTGCTTGGAATCGGCGGCGTCGCGCAGGAATTCCCACAGGCCGGCGGCCTGGGTGCCGGCCGAGCCCAGGGCGTGCAGCATCTGTTCCGGGGACAGCTTGAGCAGGTGGCCGGTGGTGACGGCGGCGGCCAGGGTGCCCGCGGTGCCCGTGGTGTGGAAGATCTTATAGTGCGAGCGGCCGAGGAACTCGCCGACGCGAATACCGACTTCGTACCCCGCGACGGCAGCCGTCAGCAGGTCGCGGCCCGAGCTGCCCAGCGCTTGCGCCACGGCCAGCGCGGGCGGGAACACGACGGCGGCGGGATGGAACACCGAACCGTTATGGACGTCGTCCTGTTCGACCACGTGGGCGGCCGCCGCATTGACCATCGCGGCGAACATCGGCGACGTGCGGCGGCGGGTGATCAGCACTTCGCTGGGGCCGTCGGCGGGCCCCATGGCCGTGGCATAGCGGTCGATAGCTTGCACGGCGCGGGCGGAGGCGCCGGCCAGGATCGAGGCCAGGCAATCCAGGAGCAGGTCCTCGGCGCGGCGCAACACCGGCGCCGGGATGTCCTCGTATCGCAGGTTGGCCGCAAAGGCCGCCAGTTCGGCGCTGAGGTGGGGGGTGTCTTTGGCTGCGTTCATGAGCGTGGTCGGATCAGAAAGAGCGGGGCAGGCCCAGGATGTGTTCGGCGACGTAGGACAGGATCAGGTTGGTGGAGATGGGCGCCACCTGATACAGCCGCGTCTCGCGGAATTTGCGTTCGACGTCGTACTCGGTCGCGAAGCCGAACCCGCCATGGAACTGCAAGCAGGCATTGGCGGCTTCCCAGGACGCGTCGGCGGCAAGCAGCTTGGCCATGTTGGCCTGGGCGCCGCAGGGCTGGTGGGCGTCGAACAGCCGGCAGGCCTCGTAGCGCATCAGGCTGGCGGCTTCCACGTTGATGTGGGCGCGCGCGATGGGGAACTGCACGCCTTGGTTCTGGCCGATGGGCCGGCCGAACACCATGCGTTCCTTGGCGTAAGCGGTGACCTTGTCCACGAACCAGTAGCCGTCGCCGATGCATTCCGCGGCAATCAGGGTGCGTTCGGCGTTCAGGCCGTCCAGGATGTACTTGAAGCCTTTGCCTTCTTCGCCGATCAGGTTTTCGACGGGGATTTCCAGATTGTCGAAGAACAGCTCGTTGGTCTCGTGATTGACCATGTTGGGGATGGGGCGGATCGTCATGCCGTGCTTGACGGCGTGATGCAGGTCCACCAGGAAGATCGACATGCCTTCCGACTTGCGCGTGACCTGGTCCAGCGGCGTGGTGCGCGCCAGCAGGATCATCAGGTCGGAATGCTGCACGCGCGAGATCCACACCTTCTGGCCGTTGATCACGTAGCGGTCGCCACGGCGCACGGCGGTGGTCTTGATCTTGGTGGTGTCGGTGCCGGTGGTGGGCTCGGTGACGCCCATGGATTGCAGGCGCAATTCGCCGGCGGCGATGCGGGGCAGATATTCGCGCTTCTGGGCTTCGGACCCATGGCGCAGCAGCGTGCCCATGTTGTACATCTGGCCGTGGCAGGCGCCGGAGTTGCCGCCGCTGCGGTTGATCTCTTCCATGATGACCGACGCCTCGGTCAAGCCCAGGCCCGAGCCGCCGTATTCCTGCGGGATCAGCGCGGCCAGCCAGCCGGCTTCGGTCAACGCGCGGACAAAGTCTTCGGGATAGCCGCGTTCTTCGTCGACCTTGCGGAAGTACTCGCCGGGGAATTGGGCGCAAAGGTCGCGCACGGCTTCGCGGATGTCCTGGTAATCGTGAGAGGCGTGAGGCATAGGGCTGCTGTAGGGATGAGGGGAATGGTTCGGTACAGCATCGAATGTGCCGCAAGGCCGTGTCGCTGCCAATTCACAATTGCTTAATACGGGGTTCCTGTTCGCAAAAGCGCAGTTTCATGACGGGCGTTCGTCATGCGCCTGGCCAGGTTGTGTCAAGAAATTGCCAAACTGGATGGCCATAATCCGTTGCACTGCGCCTCTGGCGCCAGGATAGATACGGATGGATATGCGGAAAAATCTCAGGGTCACCACGGCGGTCTCCGCCATTCTGGCGTTGTTTGTGGTGCTGTTCGCGGTAGCGGCGGCAGCGGGCATCGCGGTGCTGCGCGACAACCGGGCCGATATCGAGGCGTTGGGCCGCGGCAGCATCGAACGCGCCAGCGACCTGGCGGACATGACCAGCCGCCTGTTTCAGGCCCGCGCCGCGCTGACCGACGCCAAAACCGGGATGGAAGGCGGCCTGGAAGCGGCTCGCGACGAATCCCTGGCGCAGGCGGACGTGCTGTTGAAGCAAGCCGGCGCCAGCTTGGCGCGTCTGCGGGGCAACCCGGATGTCAGCGCCCAGGGCGGCCCGCTGTTCGACCAGATGCTGAAGGCCTATGCCGCTTTCGCCGACCAGACGCTCGTGCCCATGCAAAAGGCGATCCAGGGGTGGAACGGGATCGAGGTCAACCGATTGGTGGACAAGGTGCTGCCCGGAAGCGGGGCGGCCTACGTCAAGCAGGCGGATGCCTATCAGGCCTATTCGCGGCAGCAGGGGCAGGCAGCGGTGGCCGGCGCCAGCCAGACGCTGGAGCGGGTGATCCTGGTCGCGGCCGGCGTGTTGGGCGTCGTGCTGCTGCTGGCCGTACTGATCCGGCTGGCGTTCCGCCGCAGCATCTTGCGGCCGCTGAACGAGGCCGGCGCGCACTTCGACCGCATCGCGGACGGCGACTTGACGGGCGCCATCGCCATGCGGGGCGATAACGAGATCGGCGTGCTGTATTCAGCCATGCGCCGCATGCAGACGGGGCTGTCGGCCGCCGTGGCCTCGGTGCGCCTGGGCGTCGAGGAAATCCACACCGGGTCCGGCGAAATTGCCGCAGGCGGCGCGGACATGTCGGATCGCACCGCGCGGCAGGCGGGTTCGCTGCAAGAGGCCGCGGCCAACATGACTCAGTTGGCGCATACGGTCCAGATGACCGCCGGCAACGCGGACCAGGCCAGCCGCCAGGCCGAAAGCGCCACCCAGCTGGCGCATCGCGGCGGTCAGGCGGTGAACGAGGTCGTGCAGAGCATGCAGGGCATCGCGGACAGCGCGCGCCGAATTGGCGAGATTGTCGGCGTGGTGGACAGCATCGCGTTCCAGACGAACATCCTGGCGCTGAATGCCGCGGTGGAAGCGGCGCGGGCCGGTGAGCAGGGCAAAGGGTTTGCCGTGGTGGCGGGCGAAGTGCGTTCGCTGGCCCAGCGCAGCGCGCAGGCGGCGCGCGAAATCAAAGGCTTGATCGAAGATTCCGCGTCGCGCGTCGAGGCCGGCGTGCGTCAGGTGCACCTGGCGGGCGATACCATGCGCGACATGATGGTGTCGGTCGACCGGGTGACGCAGATCGTGGCTGAAATCTCCAGCGCCACCGCCGAGCAGGCCGCGGGCATTGCGTCGGTGAACGACGCGGTGGCCGATATCGAGCGGTCCACCCAGGAGAACGCCGCGATGGTCGAACAGACGGCGGCGGCCGCCGCTGCGCTGGAACTTCAGGCGCAAGGGCTGCGCCGCGCCGTGGCCGTGTTCCAGATTGCGCAGGCGGCGCAGAATGCCGCCGCCGTGCAGGCCTCGGCCAGCGGCCAGCTAGTCGGCCAGCTGGGGCAGGGCGCCGCCGGTGTAGCGTTCGATCACCAGCGACAGGTTCCCATGCTTGACCTTGTGCTTGACATGCGCGGCAGCCGACGCGATGTCCTCGGGGCGGATGCGCTCGCATAAAGACGGCGTGACGGTCAGCGCGCCCACGCCCAGGGTCACGAACGGAAAGAAGCGCGGCACGCCATAACGGTCTTCGGCTTCGATGCCCCCGTTATGGCGGCCCTGGTCGTCGTACAGGTCCATGGCCTGTTCATTGAACTCGGCGATGATGCGTTGCACGCGCTGCACCCAGTCCAGGCTGCGGAACAGCACCACGAAGTCGTCGCCGCCCACATGGCCCACGAAGTCGCGCAGCGGGTCGCAATGCCGTTTGATGACCTCGGCGGTCAGCATGATCATGTCGTCGCCGCGCCAGTAGCCGTATACGTCGTTGAATGGCTTGAAGTTATTGAGGTCGCCATAGCAGATCGTGAAGTCCGCGGCGTCTTCCAGCAAGGTGGCGATGTGGCGGCTGATGGGGATGTTGCCGGGCAGCGACGTCAGCGGATTGGCGTAGCGCGCGGCTTCGATCCGCATCTCGGTGACCGACCGCACCAGGGTCTCGCCGGTGGCCAGGCCGTCGTAACGGCCGTCCCGCGTGATGATCAGGCCGTCCATCAGGTAGCGCTGGTCTTCGGAAATCAGCACATGGCTCAACTGGTCGATCGACACATTCAGGTCCACCAGGACGGGTTCGCCATTCATGAACGTGGAGCACGCGTCGCGGCCGAACAGCTCACGCGTATAGCGTTGCGCGTAGTGTTCCGAGAAATCGCGGCGGTTGATGATGCCCACGGGGCGGTTGTCGCCGTCGACCACCGCGACGGCATGCATGTTCTTGTGTTCGATGAACAGCCGATGCACATCGTCGTTGGTGTGCTGGTTCAGCAGGGCGGCCGGCGCTTCCACGCGCAGGCTGGCGGCGGTGCCGCCGGCTGAACGTTGCGACAGCGGGGCGGGGCTGCGGACCCGCAGCGAGTCGCGCAGCGGCGCGGTCAACTCGGTCAACAGCGTTTCCTCGGGCCGGCCCAGGAACCAGCCTTGCGCGTACCGGATATCCAGTTCGCGCACCACGGCAAGGTCTTCCGCGGTCTCTATGCCTTCGGCCACGATGGCCGTCCCCAGATGCTGCGCCACCTTCAGGATGGCCCGCACCATATTTTGCTTGCGGTCGCTTTGGCCGATGCCTTCAAAGAAATACCGGTCGATCTTGACCAGGTCGGGCTGCATTTCGGACCACAGCTGCAAGTTTGAATTGCCCACGCCGTAATCGTCCAGCGCGATGCGCATGCCGCGTTCGCGCAGGCAGGCGAACGCGCTGCCCAGTTCACCCATGTGGTCCGACAGCGGGTCTTGTTCGGTCAGTTCGACGATGATGCTGGACGGTGGCAGCGTGCAGTCCTTCAAAAGACGCAGCGGCATGTCGTCGCCCCACAGCGTCCAATAATGAATCAGCGCCGATCCTGATAAGTTCAGGAACAGCTTGCCTGCTGCGTCGTTGTCCTGGAAACCTTGCGCGCCGGCCCGAAAGCTGGCCAGCTCCAGCTGCGGGTGCAGCCCCTGGCGCCGCGCTTCGGCGAACAGGGCGTCCGGGAAGTGCAAGGCGGTGTCGGCGGGCCCGCGGATCAGGCTTTCATGGCCGTAGATGCGGCTATGCGACAGGTCGACGACGGGCTGGTAGCGCGGTCGCAGCAGTCGTTCCTGCAGAATGCCGGCCAGGCCGGCGGGTGCCGGCGCATCGCCCGGCGTAGAGTGGGGCGCGCGGAGCGCGGCCGTCCGGGGCATAGCGTGAAGTGGGGTCATCGCCGAGGGCGTCAGATACGATCAGTGACAAGATTAGCGATGTTGACGACAAAATATGTCTGTGTTGTTGCGGCAAGGTGCCCGGCAATAGCTTCAAGCGGGGATTTCGATGCCGATACGGGGCGCAGGGACATCTGGGGCGCCGGCGGCGCGGGCGGGCTGCGCCCTATACAATTTGCCTTATGACTTCCCCCAAGATTCCCGATTCCCTGCGCCGCATCGTGCTGGCGTCCAACAACGCCGGCAAGCTGCGTGAATTTTCCGCCTTGTTTGCTCCTCTGGGCATCGAACTGGTGCCCCAGGGCGACCTGGGCGTGCCCGAAGCCGAAGAACCGCATGTCACCTTTGTCGAAAATGCCTTGGCCAAGGCCCGCCACGCCAGCCGCCTGACCGGGCTGCCCGCGCTGGCCGACGATTCCGGCCTGTGCGTGGCGGCGCTTGACGGCGCGCCCGGCGTCTATTCGGCCCGCTATGCCAAGATGCATGGCGGCGAAAAGTCCGACCTGGCCAATAATGCGCTGCTGACGCAAAAACTGGCTGGGCAGGCCGACCGCCGTGCCTGGTACGTTGCCGTGCTGGCGTTGGTGCGTTCGGAAAACGACCCGTGCCCGATCATCGGCGAAGGCTTGTGGCATGGCGAAATCATCGACCAGCCCGAAGGCGCGAACGGGTTTGGCTACGATCCCCATTTCTACTTGCCTGACATGGGGTTGACCGCGGCGACGCTGGATCCCGAGGAAAAGAACCGGGTCAGCCATCGCGCCCGCGCGCTGCGCGAGCTGCTGAGCAAGCTAAGCCAGGCTTGAGGGGAGCGTCCGCTCCAGGAAACCGCATGTCCATCACCATCCCCATCCGCAACGATCTGGGCGCTTCGCCCTCGCGTCGGCTTGTGCCGGCCGGCGCCACGTTGACCAGCCTGCCGCCGTTGTCCGTCTATGTGCACGTGCCGTGGTGCGTGCGCAAATGCCCCTATTGCGACTTCAATTCCCACGCCGCGCCGGGCGAAATCCCCGAACGTGCCTATCTGGACGCCTTGCGCAGCGACCTGGAACAGGCGCTGCCGTCCATCTGGGGCCGTCAGGTGGTGTCTGTCTTCATCGGCGGCGGCACGCCCAGCCTGCTGTCGTCGGCCGGCCTGGATGAACTGCTGGCCATGCTGCGAGCCTGTCTGAACGTCTGGCCAGACGCCGAGATCACCATGGAGGCCAACCCCGGCACCGCCGAGGCCAGCCGTTTTCGCGATTACGCCGCCAGCGGCGTTACGCGCTTCTCGTTGGGTATCCAGAGTTTCGACGACGCCCAACTGAAGAAGCTGGGCCGTATCCATGATGCCGAGCAGGCACGCGCCGCCATCGGCATGGCGCAGCAGGCCGTCTCGCGCGTGAACCTGGACATGATGTTCGCGCTGCCGGGCCAAACACTGGACGCCTGTGTGGCCGACCTGCGCGAGGCCATTTCGTTCGGCACCGAGCATTTGTCGCTGTATCACCTGACGATGGAACCCAACACCGTCTTCGCCAAGTTTCCGCCCGATGAACTGCCCGACGACGACACCAGCGCCGCCATGCAGGACGCCGTCGAGGCGGAACTGGCGGCCGCCGGCCTGGCCCGTTACGAGGTGTCCGCATACGCCAGGCCCGGCGCCCGCTGCCGGCACAACGTCAACTATTGGGAATTTGGCGATTACCTGGGCATCGGCCCCGGCGCGCACGGCAAATTGTCGTTCCATGACCGTATCGTGCGAGAGGCGCGGCTGCGCAGCCCCGATTCCTGGATGCAGGCCGCGATGGCCCGGGATGGCAGCCATCTGGCCGAAAGCCGCCAGGTGGGTGCCGACGAACTGCCTTTCGAGTTCATGCTTAACGCCTTGCGGTTGAAGGACGGCGTTCCCAGCACGGCGTTCAACGAGCGCACCGGTTTGTCGCTTGCCGCTATTGCGCACCAATTGGAGGCAGCCACCAAACGGGGCTTGCTGGATGGCGACCCGACCCGCCTGCGGGCCACACCTCTAGGCTGGCGCTTCCTGAATGACCTTCAGGAAATGTTCCTGTCCTGATTCTGCACCACATTGGGGCAATCGTGCCCCACCATTTGCACCATAGTGGTGCTACATTTTTTCATGACCGTGCCGCTTTCCCCGGGGATTCCCGGGGGTAAAACCTGGCACGCTTATTGCTTCCCTCTTTTATGCCAGTCGAGAGGCAAAGCCCTCGACCTTTTTATCTAATGGAGATGACATGGCAAGCCCGAAAGACGTCCTGAAACAGATCGCCGATAACGAAGTCAAATTCGTGGATTTCCGCTTCACCGATACGGTTGGCCGCGAGCACCACGTTTCCGTGCCCACCAGCCAGATCGACGAAGACAAGCTGGAAAGCGGCCAGGCTTTCGACGGTTCGTCGATCCCGGGTTGGAAGGGTATCGAAGCTTCCGACATGCTGCTCATCCCCGATTGCTCGACCGGCAACCTGGATCCGTTCCGTGAAGAGCCGACCCTGATCCTGTCGTGCGACGTCGTCGAACCGTCGGACCTGAAGGGCTATGACCGTGACCCGCGTTCGCTGGCCAAGCGCGCCGAAGCCTACCTGAAGTCCTCCGGCCTGGGCGACACCGCCTACTTCGGTCCGGAACCCGAATTCTTCGTCTTCGACGGCGTGACGTGGAACACCGACATGTCGGGCACGTTCGTCAAGATCAAGTCGGAAGAAGCCTCGTGGTCGACCGGCCAGGAATTCGAAGGCGGCAACACCGGCCATCGTCCCGCCGTCAAGGGTGGCTACTTCCCCGTTCCTCCGGTTGATTCGTTCCAGGACATGCGTTCGGAAATGTGCCTGCTGATGGAACAAATGGGCGTGCCGGTTGAAGTGCACCACCATGAAGTGGCCGGCGCCGGCCAGCTGGAAATCGGCACCAAGTTCAGCACGCTGGTTCAGCGCGCCGACTGGACGCAGATCGTCAAGTACGTGGTGCACAACGTGGCCCACGCCTACGGCAAGACCGCCACGTTCATGCCCAAGCCCATCGTTGGCGACAACGGTTCCGGCATGCACGTGCACCAATCCATCTGGAAGGATGGCCAGAACCTGTTCGCGGGCAATGGCTATGCCGGTCTGTCGGAATTCGCGCTGTACTACATCGGCGGCATCATCAAGCACGCCCGTGCCCTGAACGCCATCACGAACCCCGGCACGAACTCGTACAAGCGTCTGGTCCCGCACTACGAAGCGCCGGTGAAGCTGGCCTACTCGGCCCGCAACCGTTCGGCCTCGATCCGCATTCCGTACGTCGGCAACCCGAAGGGCCGCCGCGTCGAAGCGCGTTTCCCGGACCCCCTGGCCAACCCGTACCTGGCTTTCTCGGCCCTGATGATGGCCGGCCTGGACGGCGTCCAGAACAAGATCCACCCGGGCGATCCGGCCGACAAGAACCTGTACGACCTGCCGCCGGAAGAAGACGCAAAGATCCCGACCGTGTGCTCCTCGCTGGAACAAGCGCTGGAAGCCCTGGACGCGGACCGCGAATTCCTGACCCGTGGCGGCGTGTTCAGCAACGACATGCTCAACGCCTACATCGATCTGAAGATGGCCGATGTGAATCGTCTGCGCATGACGACGCACCCGGTCGAATTCGACATGTACTACAGCCTCTGATCGTTTAGAGGCTGTGGCGGGGGGGAGCGCGATGATGTAGGCAGAAACCAGGGCCCACACTACGCGCACCACCAGGTCGCGGCTCGACGGTTTGTCCGCCAGGCGTCATGCCTGGCGGGCAGGGCGCCGGGTTCCGGCGCCGCCGTCGCGGGCGCGTTCCGCTTTCCCCCCTGTCATTCGGGTACGTTGAAAAATGAATGTAGAAGCTCTCGATCTGCTTGCCACGTCCGTTTTCCTGGTCAACGAGCGCGGCCACATTGAATACGCCAACGCTGCCGCCGAAGATCTGTTCGGCCGTTCGCGCAAGCAGCTGGGCGGGCACTCCGCCGCCACACTGTTCGACACCCCAGAGAATATCCAGTCCTCCATCGACCGCGCCGCGGCGGGCAGGTACGCCGACGTCAGGCAATTGGCCTCGTTGCGCCGCGCCGCCGAATCCGTGGAAGTCGCCGTCACGACGGTCGGGCTGACGGGCCAGCGCTGGCCCGTGCTGATAGAAACCCGCGAGATCGAGCAACGTGTTCTGGCCGACCGCAATCATCGGCTGGTCGACGAGATCGAAGCGCATCGCGAACTGCTGCGCAACCTTGCGCATGAAGTGAAGAATCCCTTGGGCGGTTTGCGCGGCGCGGCGCAGTTGCTGGAAGCTGAGCTGCCCAGCGCGGCCCTGGCCGAATACACCCAGGTCATTATTTCCGAAGCCGACCGCCTGCAGGCGCTGGTGGACCGCTTGAGCGGACCACAACGCGTACCGCTGAACGCGCGGCCGGTGAACATCCATGAGATCTGCGAACGCGTCTGCGCGCTGATCCAGGCTGAATTCCGCAACGACGTCACCATCCTGCGCGACTACGACGCGTCGGTGCCCGATTTGAAAGGCGATGCCGCCCGTTTGATGCAGGCCGTCCTGAATGTGGCGCGCAACGCCGCGCAGGAGCTGGTGGCGCGGCCCGACGGGCCAAAGACAGAGCCGGGCGTGGTGACCCTGCGCACCCGTGTGGCACGCCAGGTCATGCTGGCCCACCGCCAGCACCGGCTGGCACTGGTGCTGTCCATCATCGATAACGGTCCCGGCGTGCCGGACCACATCCGTGACCGCATTTTCCACCCCTTGGTCACGGCCAGGGCGGGCGGCACGGGATTGGGCCTGAGCCTGGCCCAGGACTTCGTGCAACAGCACGGCGGCATCATCGAATTTGAATCCCGACCAGGGCGCACCGAGTTTCGCCTGGTCCTACCGATGGAGCCCGCACACTGATGAAACCCGTATGGATCGTCGACGACGACCAGGCCATCCGCTGGGTCCTCGAAAAGGCCCTGGCCCGCGCTGGTGTCCCCACCCGCAGTTTCTCCCAATCGGCCGACGTGCTGGAAGCGCTGTCGCGCGAAACGCCCGTCGCCCTGGTGTCCGATATCCGCATGCCCGGCGGCAATGGCCTGGAGCTATTGCGGCAACTTAAAGAGCGCCACCCCGGCTTGCCCGTCATTGTGATGACGGCATTCGCCGACCTGGACAGCACGGTTTCCGCGTTCCAGGGCGGGGCGTTCGATTACCTGGCCAAGCCGTTCGACGTGAACGAGGCGGTCGCGCTGATCCAGCGCGCCATGCAGGAATCGACGCAACCGGAAACGCCCGAGGGGCAGGGCGAGGCCGCCCAGAACAACGAGCGCTGGATGATGACGCAGTCGTCTTCCACCGCCATGCAGGAGGTGTTCCGCGCTATCGGCAGGCTGGCCCAGTCCAAGGTGACGGTGCTGATCACCGGCGAATCGGGAACCGGCAAGGAACTGGTCGCTCGTGCCCTGCACGGGCACGGCGTTCGCGCCAGCGGCCCGTTCGTGGCCCTGAACGCGGCCGCCATTCCGCGCGACTTGCTTGAGGCCGAGCTGTTCGGCCACGAACGCGGCGCGTTCACGGGCGCGAACAACCTGCGCCGCGGGCGTTTTGAAGAAGCGCACGGCGGGACGTTGTTCCTTGATGAAATCGGCGATATGCCGATCGAATTGCAGACACGCCTGCTGCGCGTGCTGGCCGAAGGCAGCTTTTATCGCGTCGGTGGCGCGCAGCCCGTGCGCGTCGACGTGCGCATCGTGGCCGCCACTCACCAGCCGCTGGAGCAGCGTGTCGAACAGGGCTTGTTCCGTGAAGACTTGTTCCATCGCCTGAACGTGATCCGCCTGCGCCTGCCGCCGTTGCGCGAGCGCGTGGAAGACATCCCGGCGCTGGCCCAGCATTTCCTGACGGCAAGCGCCCGCACGCTTGGCGTGCCGGTCAAGCGGCTGACGCCGGATGCGCTGGCCGTGCTGACCAAGTTCGACTTTCCGGGCAACGTCCGGCAACTGGAGAACTTCTGCCATTGGTTGACGGTGATGGCGCCGGGGCAGACGGTCGACCGCCAGGACCTGCCGCCGGAAATCCGCGCGCTGGAACATCAGCAGCAACCGGGTGCCGTGCCATTGCGCCCGGCGACGCCCATGCCGGGCATCGGCACCGTGGTGCAGGCGTCGCAGGGCGTGGACGACGGCGCGCCGCGCAACTGGCAGGATTCCCTGCTGCGCGATGCGCAGTACCGGCTGGAACGCGGCGAACCGGCCGTGATGGCCACGCTGACGCGCCAGTTCGAAAAGATCCTGCTGCAAAGCGCGTTGGACGCCAGCCGCGGCCGCCGCGTGGAAGCCGCATCCCGCCTGGGTATCGGCCGCAACACCATCACGCGCAAACTGCGCGAGTTGGGGATCGAAGACGAATGACGGCAATGCGCGATGGGCTGCGCGCGTTATGCGCCTGGCCCATCGTGCGTGCCGGTCCGCGCGCCATCCATCACCCCATCCCCAGCAAGCTCTCGCACAACCGTGGCGACTTCAGCTTCTGCAGCCACCACTTCAGTGCTTCGCCCGGCGGTTCAGCGCGCCAGGCATAGGCGACGTGTTCCGTCAGGGACATGCCTTCATCCGTTTCACATACCACCAGCAAGCCCTGCGCCAAGTATGGCGCCGCCATGGTCAGCGGCAGATAACCGCAGCCCAGGCCGCGGACTTGCGCGTCGATCTTGGCTTGCATGGACGGCATCACCAGGGTCGGCTGGTCCGCGAGGATGCCGCGCGACTGCGGCGGCAGGTTGCGCGACGTATCGGCCACGACAACCGCGCAGTATTTCGTGATGTCTGCACGGGTAAGGGGCTGACGCAAGGACGCCAGCGGATGGTGCGCCGCGACACAGAAGGCGAACTGCGTCGTGCCGATCGCCTGCGACCGGTACGGCCCCGTGGGTTCGGCATTCGCGCCGGCGCCAATCACCAGGTCGGCGCGCCCCGAGGTCAACGCATCCCAGTTGCCGCTCAACACCTCGCTGGAAAAGCGCAGCGTGGTCGCGCTTTCAAGCGTCTGGAAATCGTCGATCAGGTCATACAGCGGCCGCCACGGCAGCACCGCGCTGACAGCGATGCGCAGTTCGACCTCCCAGCCGGTGGCGATGCGCTTCACGCGGCAGGCCAGGTCATCCAGCGACTGCAGCACATGACGCCCGTCCTTCAGCAGCGCTTCCCCCGCGGGGGTCAGCAACGCCCGGTGCCCGGAGCGGTCGAACAACAGGACGTCCAGGCCGTCCTCCAGCTTGCGGATCGAATAGGTGACGGCCGAGGGCACTTTGCCAAGCTCGCGGGCGGCTTTGCCAAAGCTGCCATGGCGCGCAATGGCGTCAACCAGGATAAGCAATTCGGGGGTGATGGGCTGCATGGCGATGGCCGGAAGAGGTATTCAGAATATTTGAACGGTTTCGTCAAAATATAGCGCCAAACGACAGGCTTGGCACGCGCAGAATATCACTCATGCCAAGCGTGCAACGAAGTTGATGGCGATAAAGTGCCACCCGCCGCACGCTTCAGACCATTCATATTATTGAAACAGGAGTCCGCAATGCTTACGATCCGCCGCGCTGCCGAACGGGGCCATGCCAACCATGGCTGGCTCGATTCGTTTCACACGTTTTCCTTCGCCAACTACTACGACCCGGCGCATATGGGCTTTGGCTCGCTGCGCGTCATCAATGATGACCGTATCGCAGCCGGCCGCGGCTTCGGCACGCACGGCCATCGCGACATGGAGATCATCACCTATGTGCTGAACGGCGCGATTGCGCACAAGGACAGCATGGGCAGCGGTTCCACCATCCAGCCCGGCAACGTGCAACGGATGAGCGCCGGCCGCGGCGTGATGCACTCCGAGTTCAATCCGCTGCCTGACACCGAAACGCACATGCTGCAAATCTGGATCGAGCCCGACGTGACCGGCATTGCCCCGGAATACGAAGAGCGCGCGTTCAGCGATGCGCAAAAGCGAGGCCGGCTGCAAGCCCTGGTATCGCCTGACGGGGAAGATGGCTCGATGAAGATCCATCAAGACGCCCGGATGTATGGCGGCCTGTTCGACGGTGACGAATCCGCCACCCTGGCGTTGGCCGCCGGCCGCCGAGCCTGGGTCCATGTGGCGCGCGGTAGCGTGACGGTCAACGGCGTCGAGCTTTCGGCAGGCGATGCGGCCGCCATCACGGACGATGCCCGTGTTGAACTGTCCGGTGGCAAGAGCGCCGAAGTGCTGGTGTTTGACCTGGCATAACGCCTGAAGCCGGGCGGAAGGTTTCCGCCCGGCGTGTCTTTGAACGGGCCGTTGGGCCTTAACATGGCCATTGGCCTATTGATGCGGAGCGCTACCCCATGTCCACTTTGTCGAATTCAGGCGAAAACCAGATTGAAACCGTCGTGGTGCCGCGTACCAGCGACCTTGGCGGTTTTTCCGTGCGTCGCGCGATTCCGTCGGCGCAGCGGCGCACGGTGGGGCCGTTCGTATTCCTTGACCACATGGGCCCGGTGGAATTCGATGCCGGTACGGGCATCGATGTGCGCCCGCACCCGCATATCGGCTTGTCGACCGTCACTTACCTGTACGAAGGGTCGATGGTGCACCGCGACGGCGCCGGCAATACCCAGACCATACTTCCGGGCGAAGTGAACTGGATGACGGCCGGCCGCGGCATCGTCCATTCCGAACGCTCGTCGCCGGACAGCCGCAAGGCGCCGCAGCGTCTCTGTGGCCTGCAGATCTGGGTGGGCTTGCCGAAGGAACACGAGGAAACAGACCCCGGTTTCACGCACTACGGGCTGGATGCGCAGCCGGTGATTGAAGGCGAGGGCGTGCGCGCCCAGGTCGTGGCAGGGTCGCTGTTCGGCAAGACGTCGGCGGTCAAGACGCTGTCGCCGTTGTTCTACGGCGACCTCCAACTGCAGGCGGGCGCAACGACGGTGCTGCCGGCCGAACACGAAGAGCGCGCCGCCTATCTGGCCGAAGGCTCGATCGAGATCGACGGGCAGGCGTTCGAAAGCGGTCGCCTGGTGGTTTTCGCTCCGGGCCGGCCAGTACAGATCCGTGCGGTCACCGCCGCCCGCTTCGCCGTGTTGGGCGGCGAACCCCTGGAAGGTCCGCGCTTCCTCTGGTGGAACTTCGTCTCCAGCAGCAAGGACCGCATCGAGCAGGCCAAGCAGGATTGGCAGCGCACCCGCTTCGACCAGATCGTGCCGGGCGACGAGACCGAGTACATCCCGTTGCCTGAACCGCGCGCCTGATCGCATTTGACGTGTCCGGCACTGCCGCGCAAGCGCTGCGCGGCAGTATGATGCGCCTCCCAACCTTGATAACAACAGGATGGAGACACATGCATCGCTATACCCTCAACCTTGTGCGCGGCGTCGCCGCGTTGGCCCTTGCCAACGGCGCATCCGCGGCATTGGCCGCAGGTTATCCCACCAAGCCCATCACCTTCATCGTGCCGTACACGGCCGGCGGCACCACCGATCTGGTGGCGCGCACCGCCGGGCAGAAAGTGGCCGAAAAACTCGGCCAGCCGGTCATTGTCGAAAACCGGCCGGGCGCGGGCGGCAATATCGGGATGGATGCCGTGGCCAAAGCCGCGCCCGACGGCTACACGATCGGCTTCGGGGCCATTTCCACCAACGCGTTGAATCCTTTCGTCTACCCGTCGATGCCATTCGACCCCACCAAGGACTTCACCGGCGTGAGCATGCTGGGCGCTTCCACGGTGGTGCTTGAAACGGGCCCCGCCTTGAAAGTGGACAGCGTCAAGGATCTGGTGGCCTACGCCAAGCAGCATCCTGGCACGGCTTTCGGCACACCGGGCACGGGCACGTCCATGCATCTGGCGGGCGTCATGTTCGACCAGCTGACCGGCGCCGGCATGCAGCACATTCCGTACAAGGGCAGCGCCCAAGGCCTGAACGACTTGTTGGGCGGGCACCTTCCCGTCATGTTCGACAACCTGCCTGCCTCGTTGCCGCACATCAAGGCGGGCAAGGTCCATGCGCTGGCCGTAACCGGCAGCAAGCGGTCACCGGCGTTGCCGGACGTGCCGACGCTGGCCGAACTCGGTTATGCCGGCGCGGTGGTGGATCCGTGGTTCGCGGTATACGGGCCGGCCAAGATGTCGCCCGAAGTTACCCGCGCGCTGAGCGAGGCGTTCCAGTGGGCGTTGGCATTGCCCGAAGTGAAGGACAAGCTGGAGCAGGCCGGCTTCATGCCCTATGGATCGACACCGCAAGAGGTCGAGCGCCTGACCCAGAGCCAGCACGAGGCCTTCAAGGCCCTGTCCCAAAAGGTCAAGCTGGCGGCGGATTGAGGGGCGGCCCATGCC
>NZ_JBHFII010000017.1:0-14387 GCF_057334215.1 Achromobacter maghribensis
CCACGCCGACGGGCGACCACGAAGCACCACCCGCGACACCGAAGAAGCCCCGCAAGCCTCCCCGACGAACCTCACTCCCGCATCAACCCTTCGCCGACCGATGTCTGCTGATGCTCATCATGATCCCGAACGCGATTCCCATCGTGAACAACGCCGTCCCGCCGTAACTCATGAACGGCAACGGCACACCGACGACCGGCAAGATCCCCGTCACCATCCCCACGTTCACGAACACATAGATGAACAGCATCATCGTCAGCGCCCCCGCCAGCAAGCGCCCGAACTGCGACGAGGCCCGCGAAGCGATCGTCAGGCCGCGCGCCATCATCAGGCCATACAGCACCAGGATCGCGATGCCGCCATACAGGCCGAACTCTTCGGCGTACACCGCGAAAATGAAGTCCGTCGTGCGTTCCGGGATGAAGTCCAGGTGCGTCTGCGTGCCCTTCATGTAGCCCTTGCCGTACACGCCGCCCGAGCCCACGGCGATCATCGACTGGATCGTGTGGAAGCCCTTGCCCAACGGATCGGAACTGGGGTTGAGCAGCGTGCAGACCCGATGCTTCTGGTAATCGTGCAGCACCACCCAGTCCACATCCGGTTCACATAGCTGGTCCTCGTAATACACCAGCGTGCCGATCGCGATGATGCCGGCCAGCATCACCGGCACCAGCAGCTTGAACGACAGACCCGCGAAATAGATCACGAAAAAGCCGGCGCCGAACACCAGCAGCGCCGTACCCAGATCGGGCTGCAGCACGATCAGGCCGAACGGCGCGGCCAGCATGGCGGCGGCGGCCAGGAAGTCGCGGATTCGCACCGCGCCTTCGTGGCGCTGGAAGTACCAGGCCAGCATCATCGGCACGGCGATCTTCATCATCTCGGAAGGCTGAATGCGCGTCACGCCCAGATTCAGCCAGCGGGTAGCGCCCTTGCTGGTTTCACCGAAAAACTCCACGCCCAACAGCAGCACCACGCCCACCACGTAGAAAGGCAAGGCCAGCTTCATCAGCCACTTGGGGGGAATGAGCGCCATCGTCCACATCGCCAGGAACGCGATGACGAAGTTGCGCGACTGTTCGGCGAACCGCCAATCGGTGCCGCCCACCGCCGAATGCATGACGGTCAGGCCCAACGCGGCGAACATCATCAGGATGGCCAGCAGTGGCCAGTCGAACGCCGTGAAGACGCGTAGCAGGATAAGGCCCAGGCGCTTCATTGTTGGCGCACCACGTCAGAGGTAATGGTTTCGACCGAGGCGAGCGGATCGGCCCGTTCCGGCCGCACGATCTTGTCCTGGCGGTCTTTGGCCAGCCAGTAGTCGAACACCTTGCGCGCCACGGGAGCCGCCACGCTGGCGCCCCAACCGGCGTTCTCGACGATCAGCGACACGGCGATGCGGGGATGCTCCAGCGGCGCGAACCCCATGAACAGCGCATGGTCGCGCAGCCGTTCGTCGATGGCGCTGGCGCGGTAGTGCCCGCCGCGCAGGCTGAACACCTGCGCCGTGCCGGTCTTGCCGGCCGCCTGGTACGGGGCGTTGGCGAACGCGCGGCGCGCAGTGCCCGCCCGCACCACGTCCGCCATCGCGTTCTTGATGACATCCACGTTGGCCTGCTTCAGCGGGATCCGGTAGTCGGGCGTTGATTCGGTGGGCTTGGCCACGCCGCTGCGCGGGTCGCGCACGGCATGCACCAGGTGCGGGCGGCGGTACAGGCCATTGTTGGCCAGCGTCGACGTGCCCTGCGCCAGTTGCAGCAAGGTGAACGCGTTGTAGCCCTGGCCCACGGCCACCGAAATGGTTTCGCCCGCGTACCAGCGTTGGCGGTCCTTGTCCTTGTAGGCGGCGCGCTTCCAGTCCGTGGACGGCAGCACGCCGCGCTTTTCGCCTTCCAGGTCGATGCCGGTGATCTGGCCAAAACCGAACTGCTTGGTGAAATCGTGCAACGCGTTCACGCCGATCTCGGGGCCCAGCGAATAGAAATACGTGTCGGACGACACCACGATTGCCTTGTGCATGTCGGTCATGCCATAGGCGGCGCCGCCGGCGTTGCGAAACTTCTGCCCGCCGAATTCGTAGTAGCCCGGGTCGGAAATACGGTCGGTCGCGCGGCGCTTGCCCAGTTCCAGGGCGGCCAGGCCGACGAAGGGCTTGTAGGTCGAGCCGATCGGGTACGTGCCATACAGCGGACGGTTGATCAGCGGATGGTCCGGCGATTCGTTCAGCATCCGCCAGTTGTCCACGTCGATGCCATCCACGAACAGATTGGGGTCGAAGGACGGTTGCGAGACAAAGGCCAGGACCTCGCCCGTGTCCGGGTCGATCGCGACGAGCGCGCCGCGCTGGCCTTCAAAAGCTTCTTCGGCCACCTTCTGCAGGCCCAGATCGATGGACAGCATGATGTCCGACCCCGGCACCGGGTCGATCCGCCGCAACGTGCGCATGGGGCGGCCGCCCGCCGTGACTTCGACCTCTTCCAGGCCGGTGCGGCCATGCAGCTGCTCTTCCCAGGTTTTCTCGATGCCCTTCTTGCCGATGACATCCGTGCCGCGGTAGTTGCCCAACTGGCCGGCCCGTTCCAGCTCTTCGTTGTCGCCCTCCGCAATGCGGCCGATGTAGCCCACCACGTGCGCGGCGGACAGGCCCTGCGGATACTCGCGCACCCATCGCGCGCGCAGCTCGACACCCGGGAACTGGAAGGAGTGCGCGGCGAACCAGGCGGCCTCGGTCTCGTTCAGGTTGTTGCGCAATTGCAGGCTGGCGTAGCGGCTGGACTCCGCCGCGCGCCGCTTGAAGCGCCGCTGGTCGGCGGGGCTGATGTAGACGACTTCGGTCAGGCGTTCGAACAGCTCTGTCATGTTGCCGGCGTGGGCCGGCACCACTTCAAGCGTATAGGTGCGGTAGTTGCGGGCCAGGACTTCGCCATTGCGGTCCAGGATCTCGCCGCGCCGCGGCGGAATCGGCACGACCGCGATGCGGTTACGGTCGGCGCGTTCGGACAGGCCTTCGTAGCGGTCGACCTGCAAATACCAGAACCGTCCCACCAGCACGCCGAAACACACCAGGGCGAACACGCCGCCCACCCACGCACGCAAGCGGAAGCGCTGCTTCTGCTGCTGGCCGGTTTTCTTGAATTCGAACATGACGCGACGCCGCCGTCAGGCGGAGGAGGATTCGGCGTCGTCGGCACCGCGCTGCGGCAAGTGCAGGACCCAGCCCGCCAACGGCCACAGGGCGGCGGTGATGGCCACGCTGATGCACCAGTCCCAGCCCGGCCACTTGCCGGCAAGCCAGGCATGAATGATCTGGGTCAGGAAACGGGCGATGAAGAAGACAGGCAGCATGTGCATCGCCTGGCTCCAGAGGTCGAATCGTTGCAGCCGGCGATGCAGCACCACGGCGCCGTAAGCGACCAGCGTATACGACAACGCGTGCTCGCCCAGCGGGCCCGCATCGTGCACGTCCATCAGCAAACCGAAGAAAAAGGCAGTGAACAGGCCCACGCGACGCGGTTCGTGCACGCACCAGAAAGCGATGATCAGCAGCAGCACATCGGGCGCGCCCTGCCACAAGCGCCACGGCAGCAGCGACACCAGCCACACCAGCAGCACCGTGGCCCAGACAAAGACGCCGTGAGCCGGACCGGACAGGCGGTCGGGGTGCACATTGCTGGGGGTGCCCAGGCGGCGCCTGGGTTGCGATTGATTAGTCCGATCCACCGGAATCGACCTCCTGACGGTTGGACTCGGCGCGGGCCACATCCACCTGCAAGACCAGGAAGTGGCGATAGCGTTCGGGATGGGCCAGCGGTTCACACACGGCACGCGCGAAACCGGAGGCGGTGTCGCGTTCGACCGAGGTCACTTTGGCCACGGGCAAGCCGGCGGGGAACAATCCGCCGACGCCGCTGGTGACGATAGTATCGCCTTCCTTGATATCGGCATTGGCGGCAAGGTAACGGACTTCCATCTTGCCCGGCGAATTGCCGCCGAACGCGATCAGCCGCAGCCCGTTGCGCAGCAGCTGGACGGGAATGGACACCTGCTCATCCGTCACCAACGCGGCTTCGGCCGTCATCGGCGTCACGCGGACGATCTGCCCGACCACGCCGCCTTCGTCGATCACGGGCATGCCCGGCGCCAGGCCGGCCTTGCTGCCCTTGTTGAACACCAGGCGCTGGGTGAACGCGTTGGTGGGTTCGTACATGACCTCGACCACCACGGCCGATTGCGCCACGGTGTCGGTCACGCCCAGCAGACGGCGCAGTTGCGCGTTCTCGGCGGCCAGTTGCGCCGCATGGCTGGCCACCTGGGCCAGTTCGATGCGCTGACGCTGCAAGGCTTCGTTTTCGCTACGAATGAGGTTGGCCGCGTTGACCCACTCATTGACTTGCTGGACGAGGTCGCGCGGCGCCATGACCGCACGCTGGAAGGGGTAAATCGCCACGGACATCGCGCGGCGTGCCGGTTCCAGCATGCGCCATTGCGAATCCATGATGATCAGGGCCAAAGCAAGGACGACCAGAACGACCAGCCGCACCTCCGCAGGTGGGCCGCGCCTGAATAGGGGGGGGGTCCCTTGTCGTTGCATGAATCTCAGCCCGGACGCCCGCGTCCGTAGCTCCCACAGCGGCCGGAGCCGTAAAAAAGCGGGGCTCCGGGCTGGCGGGCGGTATTAGTCGTTGATGAAGATAGCGCCCAGTTTCTCAAGGTGTTCCAGCGCTTCGCCGCAACCGCGCACGACGCAGGTCAGGGGATCGTCGGCCACCACGACGGGCAGGCCCGTCTCTTCCTGGAGCAGGCGATCCAGATCGCGCAGCAATGCGCCGCCGCCGGTCAGGGCAATGCCCTTGTCGGTGATGTCGGCGCCCAGTTCGGGCGGGGTTTGCTCAAGCGCGATCTTCACCGCGGAAACGATCTGGTTCAGCGGGTCGGTCAGCGATTCCAGGATCTCGTTGGACGAGACCGTGAAGCTGCGCGGCACGCCTTCGGCCAGATTACGGCCCTTGACTTCGATTTCGCGGACTTCGGAACCCGGGAATGCGGAACCGATTTCCTTCTTGATCAGCTCGGCCGTGGGTTCGCCGATCAGCATGCCGTAGTTGCGGCGGATATAGTTGACGATAGCTTCGTCGAACTTGTCGCCGCCGACGCGCACGGAACCTTTATAGACCATGCCACCCAGCGAGATGACCGCCACTTCGGTGGTGCCGCCGCCGATGTCGACGACCATGGAGCCGCTGGCGTCGGACACGGCCAGGCCGGCGCCGATGGCCGCAGCCATGGGTTCTTCGATCAGGAAGACGTGGGACGCGCCCGCGCCCAACGCCGATTCACGGATGGCGCGGCGTTCAACCTGGGTGGAACCGCAAGGCACGCAGACGATGATCCGCGGGCTGGGTGCCAGCATGTTGCGGGGGTGCACCATGCGAATAAACTGTTTGAGCATCTGTTCGGTGACCGTGAAGTCAGCGATAACGCCGTCCTTCATGGGCCGGATGGCCTCGATATTGCCGGGAACGCGGCCAAGCATCTGCTTGGCTTCGTGGCCGACGGCCTGGATGATCTTTTTGCCGTGAGGCCCGCCTTCATGACGGATTGCGACCACGGAGGGTTCATCGAGCACGATGCCCTTGCCGCGGACGTAAATCAGCGTATTGGCGGTACCGAGGTCGATCGCCATATCGCTGGAAAAATAACTGCGCAGGAATCCGAACATGGGAGCTCAGCTAAATTCTGGGGGGAATTGGGTTCAAGTCGTGGGGCGTCTGACCCGAAAAACGTCGGGCCCGCCTGTCATCACGGCGATTAAACCGTGAATCATAACTTATAATTTCCCCGGAAATAGCGCATAAATGCAGGCTATTCAAGCTTTGTAACGGGATTGGCGGGTACATACTGCCCGGTCCCGCCCTTCGGCCTTCGCTTATCGATTTTGCAATCCCTATGGCGCTCAATGACACAGATGTGGCCCGCATTGCCCGGCTGGCCAGAATCGAACTGACCCCCGACCAGCGCACCCTTGCGCAGGCCGAGTTAAACGGCATTCTCCACTTGATCGAACGGCTCCAGTCCGTCGACACCCAAGGCGTCGAGCCGTTGGCCCACCCCCTGTCCGCCCATGAGGACATTGTGCTGCGCCTGCGTGAAGACGCCGTGACCGAGGCCAGCTCGGAAACGCGCCGCGAGGCGCTGCTGGCCAACGCCCCCGACGCCCAGGAAGGCTTGTTCCTGGTCCCTAAAGTCCTCGACTAAGCCATGACAAAACCTGCCTTGCATACCCAATTCGAGGGGATCGCCGCTTTGCGCGCGGCCCTCGCCCAACGCCAGGTCAGCGCCGTCGAACTGGCGCAAAGCGCCCTGGCGGCCGCCGAGGCGGCCAGCGGCCTGAATTGCTTTTTACATATTGACGCTGAATTGACGCTGGCCCAGGCCCGCGCCGCCGACGACGCGTTGGCCGCCGGTTCGGCGGGCCCGCTGGCCGGCGTGCCCATCGCCCACAAAGACGCGTTCGTTACCCGCGGCTGGCGCACGACTGCCGGCAGCAAGATGCTGGAAGGCTATGTCAGCCCGTTCGACGCCACCGTCGTCGACCGCCTGGCCGCGGCAGGCGCCGTATCCATCGGCAAGCTGAACTGCGACGAATTCGCCATGGGTTCCGGCAACGAGAACTCGGCCTACGGCGCGGTGAAGAACCCCTGGGACCACGCGGCCGTGCCGGGCGGTTCGTCGGGCGGTTCCGCCGCCGCCGTCGCCGCGCGCCTGGTGGCGGCCGCCACCGGCACCGACACCGGGGGTTCGGTGCGCCAGCCCGCTGCCTTGTGCGGCGTCAGCGGCATCAAGCCGACTTACGGCACGGTGTCGCGCTACGGCATGGTGGCGTTCGGCTCCAGCCTGGACCAGGCCGGCCCGCTGGCCGCCAGCAGCCGCGACTTGCTTGAAATGCTGGACGTCGTGAGCGGCTTCGACCCGCGCGATGCCACCAGCCTGGAAAAGTGCGACGCCGCCGTGAACGAACCCGGCCGCGTCCGCCGCGACTTCGATTCGGCTCAGGCCGCGTTCGACGCCGCCGGCAGCCAGCCTTTGAAGGGCCTGCGCATTGGCGTGCCGGAAGAGTACTTCGGCGCCGGCCTGGCCGCCGACGTGGCCGCCGCGGTGGAAGCCGCGCTGGCCCAGTTCGAGGCGCTGGGCGCTGTGCGCGTACCGGTATCGCTGCCGCGCACAGAACTCGCCATCCCCGCCTACTACGTCATCGCCCCCGCGGAAGCGTCCAGCAACCTGGCCCGCTACGACGGCGTGCGCTACGGCCACCGGACGGAACAGTACGGCGACCTGACCGAAATGATCAGCCGCTCGCGCGCCGAAGGCTTTGGCAGCGAGGTCAAGCGCCGCATCCTGATCGGCACCTACGTGCTGTCGCACGGCTACTACGACGCCTACTACCTGCAAGCGCAACGCCTGCGCCGCCTGATCGCGCAGGATTTCCAGCGCGCCTATGCGGGCCAGTGCGACGTGATCATGGGCCCGGTCACACCGACGGTGGCCAAGAACATCGGCGACAACCGCGACGACCCGACGGCCGACTGGCTGGCCGACGTCTACACGCTGGGCGTCAGCTTGGCGGGCTTGCCCGCCATGTCCATCCCTTGCGGTTTTGGCTCGGGGCGGCCGGTCGGCCTGCAGATCATCGGCAACTACTTCGACGAAGGCCGCCTGTTGGCCATCGCCGACCGCTACCAACAAGTCACCGACTGGCATAAGCAATCGCCAGTAAAGCAGGACGCCTGACATGAACTGGGAAATCGTCATCGGCCTGGAAACGCATACCCAGCTTTCCACCGGCTCCAAGATTTTTTCGGGTAGCAGCACCGCATTCGGCGCCGCGCCCAACACGCATGCCAACGAAGTCGATCTGGCCTTGCCGGGCAGCCTGCCGGTCATGAACCGCGGCGCGGCCGAACGCGCCATCCGCTTTGGCCTGGCCGTGGGCGCCACCATCGCGCCGCGCTCGGTGTTCGCGCGCAAGAACTACTTCTACCCCGACCTGCCCAAGGGCTATCAGATCAGCCAATACGAACTGCCGGTGGTCGTGGGTGGCTCGTTGTCGTTCTTCGTGGGCGAAGAAGAAAAAACCGTCAACCTGACGCGCGCGCACCTGGAAGAAGACGCCGGCAAATCGCTGCACGACGACTTCACCCTGGCCAATGGCGCACCCGCCAGCGGCATCGACCTGAACCGCGCCGGCACGCCGTTGCTGGAAATCGTGACCGAGCCCGAAATGCGCTCGGCCGCCGAAGCGGTGTCCTATGCCCGCGCCCTGCACAGCCTGGTCGTCTGGCTGGGCATCTGCGACGGCAACATGCAGGAAGGCTCGTTCCGCTGCGACGCCAACGTGTCGGTGCGCCCGGTGGGCCAGAAGGAATTCGGCACCCGCACCGAGATCAAGAACGTCAACTCGTTCCGCTTCCTGGAACGCGCCATCGTCTATGAAGCGCGCCGCCAGATCGAACTGATCGAGGACGGCGGCACGGTCGTCCAGGAAACGCGCCTGTATGACGCCGACCGCGACGAAACGCGCAGCATGCGCAGCAAGGAAGACGCGCACGACTACCGCTACTTCCCCGACCCGGACCTGCCCACGCTGGTGATCTCGCCTGCCTGGGTGGACGAGGTGCGCGCCACCATGCCCGAACTGCCGGCCGCCCAGCGCGCCCGCTTCGAATCGGAATTCGGCCTGCCCGCCTACGACGCCGCCCAACTGACCGTCAGCCGCGATCTGGCCGCCTACTTCGAGGCCGTGGCGCGCGCGCTGCCGTCGGGCCAAGCCAAGCTGGCCGCCAACTGGGTCATGGGCGAAGTCGCCGCGGCCTTGAACAAGGAAGAAAAGGGTATCGCCGATTCGCCGGTGCAAGCGCCGGCGCTGGCCGCGCTGATCGGCCGCATCATCGACGGTACGATCTCCAACAAGATCGCCCGCGAAGTCTTCGGCGCCATGTGGGCCGGCGAGAACGGCGGCAACGCGGACGCCATCATCGACGCGCGTGGCCTGAAGCAGATCAGCGACACGGGCGCCATCGGCACCATGATCGACGAGGTGCTGGCCGCGAACCCGGCCATTGTGGAAGAGTATCGGGCCGGCAAGCAAAAGGCGTTCAATTCGCTGGTGGGCCAGATCATGAAGGCCGCCCGCGGCAAGGCCAACCCGCAGCAAGTGAACGACCTGCTCAAGCAAAAGCTCGATAGCTGACTGCCCGAACGGGAACCAGGCTGATCAAGGCCGCGGCACATTGCCGCGGCCTTTTACCTTGCGAAGAAGGGGGCTCGCCGAGCCCCCCCTTATTTTCAGCCCCTTACTTCACCCCGTACTTCGTCCGATACGCCTGCACCGCGTCGCGGTTTTCGGCGAACGACGCGTCGTCTTGCAGCAATGCCATGATGTCCGACAGCGACGCGATCGCCACCACCGGAATGCCATAGGTCTTGGCCACGTCCTGCACCGCCGAATGCGCCGACAGCGCGTCGTCCGGGCCAGCGCGTTCCATGCGGTCCATCGCGATCAGCACGGCGGCGGGTTCGGCGCCGGCGGCGCGGATGATCTCCACCGATTCGCGCACCGACGTGCCTGCCGTGATCACGTCGTCAATAATCACCACCTTGCCCTTCAGCGGCGCGCCGACCAGGGTGCCGCCTTCGCCGTGATCCTTGGCCTCCTTGCGGTTGTAGGCAAACGGCACGTCGCTTCGGCCCTGCATGGCCGGATGGCCGGCCAACGCCACGGCCGTCGCGGTGGCCAACGGGATGCCCTTGTATGCCGGACCGAACAGCATGTCGAATTGCACGCCCGAATCCAACAGCGCCTGGGCATAGAACTGCGCCAGCTTGCCGACCGAGCCGCCGCTGTTGAACAAGCCGGCATTGAAGAAATAGGGGCTGATCCGGCCCGATTTGACCTTGAAGCTGCCAAAGCGCAGCACGCCTTCGTTCAGGGCAAAACGGACGAAATCGAGGGAGGTGGCGGAAGAGGTGGCGGCGGGCATACGAAGGGATCCGGTAGATGGCAAACCCCGGCATTTTATCCGTTGTCAGGGCTTTTCCCGGACGGCGGCGCCGAGTCGGTTAAATTCCTGGCATTGTTCCGGCCCCCGCGGCCGCTCTACAGGAGCTTCGCTTTGCTGCGCATCACGTCCATCAATCTCAACGGCATCCGGTCCGCCTTCCGCAAGGGTCTGCAACCCTGGATGGAGAAGCATGCCGCAGACGTCCTTTGCCTTCAGGAAATCAAGATCGCCGATTCGGACCTGACCGATGACCTGCGTCACCCCCCCGGCTACACCGGCCATTTCCATCACGCGGTCAAGAAGGGCTATAGCGGGGTGGGCATCTACCTGCGCGACGCCGCCGAACGCGTGAATATCGGCCTGGGCTGCGAAGAGTTCGATCCCGAAGGCCGCATCATCCGCGCCGACTGGAAGAACCTGTCGGTGATCAGCGCCTACTTGCCCTCGGGCTCCAGCGGCGACGAGCGCCAGCAAGCCAAGTACCGTTTCCTGGACCGTTTCGGACCCTGGATCGACGCCCTGATGCACGAACACAAGACCACCGGCCGCGAGTTCATCATCTGCGGTGACTGGAACATCGCGCACAAGGAAATCGACCTGAAGAATTGGAAAGGCAACCTGAAGAACTCCGGTTTCCTGCCCGAAGAACGCGCATGGCTGACCGACGTGTTCGACAAGCGCGGCTTCGTCGACGTGTTCCGCACCGTCGACGAGCGCCCCGACCAATACACCTGGTGGAGCAACCGCGGCCAGGCTTGGGCCAAGAACGTGGGGTGGCGCATCGATTACCAAATCGCGACGCCCGGCATCGCCGCTCGCGCCCGCAACGTGGCCATCTACAAAGACGAGCGCTTCTCGGACCACGCGCCGCTGACGATCGATTACGACGCCACGCTGTAATCCGCGCCCGGCCCCGCGCCTTCGGGGCCAGGCAGCGACGCGGCCGCTTCCTGCCGCAGCCACGCCAGGAAGACCGCTGCCCGGGGGTCGTCCCGGAATGGCCGAGGCGATAACAGAAAGTACGCCGAACCATCGCGGACGAACCCGCAGGGGGCCTCCAGCCGACGGTCACGCAACGCGTCGCGCACCATCAGTGCCGAGCCGATGGCCAGCCCCAGCCCTGCCGCGGCGGCCTGCAGGCTGAGATAGAAATGCTCATAGACCGGCCCCGGCCGACGCGGGGCCTTGCGGCCGGCCGCCTGGGCCCATTGGCGCCCGGCGCCCGGCCGGGTCGCGCTGCCCAGTGCCGTCACCCCCGTCCAGCCGCCGTCGCCAGCATCGCCCGCCACGCCCGGCCGGCAGACCGGACCCGTCCATTCATCACAGACCCGTTCGGCGTGCAAGGCGGCATCCCACTCAAAATCGTTGCGCCGCAACGCCACGTCCACGCCTTGCGCCGCGAAATCCACGGGCCCGCCCGCCGCGTACAGATGCACTTGCACGCCGGGATGCGCCCGCTGAAAGTCGGGTAGGCGCGGAATCAGCCACATCATCGCGATCGTGGGCTCGCACGACAGCACCAACGGCGCGTCGGCGGCGGGTTGCCGCAATTGCGCCAGGCCGGCCGTCAACTGCTCGAACAGGCTGCGCGTCAGCATGAGTAGCTGGCGCCCTGAATCGGTCAGGAAAACAGCCCGATTGCGGCGTTCGAACAAGGTCAGTCCCAACGCCTGCTCCAGCTGCTTGATCTGGCGGCTGATCGCGCCGTGCGTCACATGCAGTTCCTGCGCTGCCCGGCCGAAGGCCTCGTGGCGGGCGGCGGCATCAAAGACCCGCAACGAACCAAGCGGTGGAAGTTTCATGGTAATTCGTGATTTTTTTTAACCGATATCCGGCATTAAAAATCGTTTTTCGTCGCGGCGCCAGCGCCACACAATGGGCGCCCTTCCCCCGCTTTGCCGGACGCTACGCCGCCCGCCGCCGCCATGACCGAATTGATCGCCGTTGCCCTCATCACCGTGCTTGCCGTTATCAGCCCGGGGCCCGATTTTGCGATGGTGACGCGCTATAGCTACCTGTTTGGCCGGCGCACGGGTCTGGTCTGCGCGCTGGGCATCGCCCTGGGCGTGCAGATCCACGTGTTCTACACGATGTTCGGCGTGGGTCTGCTGGCCCATTACGCGCAGCCCGTGCTGCAGGGCATCAAACTTGCCGGCGCATGCTATCTGCTCTACATGGGTTGGCGAACTTTCTTCAATCGCACCCCGGTCAGCCAGGACCTGTCGGCACGACCGCCGATTTCACCCTGGCAAGCGCTTTACCATGGCTTCCTGACCAACGCGCTGAATCCCAAGACCACCCTGTTCGTCATCAGCACCTACACCCAAGTGGTGGCGCCGGGCACGCCGCTGGCCCAGCAATTCGGCTACGGACTGTTCATGTCGTTTGCCCACTGGGTATGGTTCAGCGTGGTCGCGTGGTCGGTGTCGTCGGTGATGTTGCGACGGGTTCTGCTTGACCATCAACGCACGGCCGACCGGGTCGTGGGCGCGATCTTGATGGCGTTGGCCGCGGGGCTGGCGGTGGCGCAGGTCTGATCCGGCCAGGCGGCAGGTGATTTTTCTCAAAGAAATAACGGGGACACATAACAGGAAGATGCGCTGACCCGCAGACACCAAACCCCGTCGAGAACCTCTTGTTTCCTATGGATCCGGGGCCATTCCGCCCTATCCGCATTGCGTCATAATATAGGGACATATAAATTTCCCCTGTAGATTCAATGCAGGTCGGCGTTAAACCCCCTTGTCCGACCCCTATTCCAACCTTCCCCTCAATTATGCGTCCCTATTAATGGACGGTAAAAAGTGCTTTGATATCAAGGCGATGGCGGTGCCTGCGGCTTTGCGCAGGGCAACATTTTGCCCCTACAATTCCGCACCACGCTGGTGCGATCAATGCACCAGAATAAATAATTCGCGCCCCAAAACGGCGCATATCCGCACCCTTTCGAAGCGCCCCCGAGGAGATCATGTTGAAAGTGCAGAGTCTGGACGACTTCCTGCGTGGCGTCGCCGCGCGCGACCCGCAGCAGCCTGAATTCATGCAAGCCGTCCAGGAGGTGATGCTGAGCCTGTGGCCTTTCATCGAAAAGCACCCGCACTACGCCGAGCACGCCTTGCTGGAGCGTCTGGTCGAGCCGGAACGCGTGATTCAGTTCCGCGTGTGCTGGTCCGATGACCAGGGCCGCGCCCAGGTCAACCGCGCGTTCCGCATCCAGCACAGCTCGGCCATCGGCCCATTCAAGGGCGGCATGCGCTTTCACCCCTCGGTGAACCTGTCCATCCTGAAGTTCCTGGCCTTCGAGCAGACGCTGAAGAACTCGCTGACCACGCTGCCGATGGGCGGCGGCAAGGGCGGCTCGGACTTCGATCCCAAGGGCAAGTCGGACGCCGAAGTCATGCGCTTCTGCCAGGCACTGATGATCGAGCTGTATCGCCATCTGGGCCCGGACACCGACGTGCCCGCTGGCGATATCGGCGTGGGCGCTCGGGAAGTCGGTTTCATGGCCGGCATGATGAAAAAGCTGTCGAATTCGACTGCCAGCGTTTTCACGGGCAAGGGCCTGACCTTTGGCGGCAGCCTGATCCGCCCCGAAGCCACGGGCTACGGCACCGTGTACTTCGCCGAAGAAATGCTCAAGCGCGTCGGCAAGTCTTTCGACGGCCTGCGCGTGTCGGTCTCGGGATCGGGCAACGTGGCGCAATACGCCATCGAGAAGGCCATGTCGCTAGGCGCCAAGGTCGTCACGGTGTCGGATTCGAACGGCACCGTCGTCGACGAAGCCGGCTTCACGCATGAGAAGCTGGTGGCCCTGATGCACATCAAGAACGACCTACGCGGCCGCCTGGACACCTATGCCCAACAATTCGGCCTGAAGTACGAAGCGGGCAAGCGTCCCTGGCACGTGCCGGTGGACGTGGCCCTGCCGTGCGCAACGCAAAACGAACTGGAACTGGCCGACGCGCAAACGCTGATCAAGAACGGCGTGCTGTGCGTGGCCGAGGGCGCCAACATGCCGGCCACGCTGGAGGCTGCAAAGGCCTTCATCGCCGCCCGCGTGCTCTACGCGCCGGGCAAGGCCAGCAATGCCGGCGGCGTGGGCGGGTCCGGCCTGGAAATGGCCCAGAACTCCGCACGCCTGTCCTGGACGCGCGAAGAGGTCGACACCCGCCTGCACGCCATCATGCGCGACATCCACGAAAATTGCGTGCGCCATGGCCATAGCGAACGCGAGTACGTCAACTACCTGGACGGCGCCAACATCGCCGGCTTCGTGAAAGTGGCCGACGCAATGCGCCAGCAAGGCTTGTATTAACCCCCCCCCCCCCC
>NZ_JBHFII010000017.1:14443-19364 GCF_057334215.1 Achromobacter maghribensis
CGCTGCGCGCTTCCCCCCCAGGGGGGCGCCGCTGCGGACCGGCGAAGCCGGCTCCGCGCGGCCTCGATTGGGGCAGGCCTGTGCTGGTCTGGACAGACTTGCCCGATTGAGAGGGAGTTGTCTGTTCATATGAAACACACCCGCGCCATCAGGCGCGGGCAGCGCAGGGCGCTCAGTGTTTCATCGTGCCGTGGTCCATGCCGCCATGGCTCATGCCGGGGTTGTGCGAGGCCGGCTTGACCTTGAACTGCACGGCGACTTCGCCGGCCTTTTCGAACTTCAGGGTCGCCGGCACGGTCGCGCCGTCGGTGAACGGCGCCTTCAACTTGATGAACATCACGTGGTAGCCGCCCGGGCTGAGTTTGACCTCGGTATCGGCGGGCAGCGCGATGCCGCCTTCGACCTGGCGCATCTTCGACACGCCGTTCTCGGTTTGCACGGTATGCAGTTCGACGCGCTCGGCGGCGTCCGACGAGACCGACAGCAGGCGGTCGGCGGTCTTGGCGTCGTTATCGATGTCCATGTACCCCGCACCATTGGACTGGCCCGGCGCCGAGGCGCGGACCCAGAGGTCGTCGACTTCGACCTGGCCGACCTTGTAATCCTTCGCCCATGCCGAACCGGCCGTACACAGGCCCAGGGCGGCGATGACTGCGAACTTGCGGATATTCATGGGGTGTCCTCCTAGTGGGTTAACGCCGCCGGACCAAGCTGCGGGCGGCCGACAGAACCGAATCGGTCAAGGCTTCCATCGCCTCGGAGTTTACCCGCCAATGCTGCCAATACAGCGGCACATCCTCCCAGGCGCGGCCCCGAAGCAGCATCAACTGACCGGCATCAAGGTGCTCCTGGACAAGCGGCAGCGGATTCATGGTCCAGCCCAGGCCGCCAAGGGTGGCCTGCACGAAGGCGCGCGTGGAAGGCACCCACCAGACAGGGGGCTGCCACGGCGCCGGATCCGAAATCTTGTGCGCAAAACGTGCCTGCAAGGCGTCCTTGCGGTTGAACACCAGCACCGGCGCTTCGGCCAGTGTCTGCGCGTTCACGCCCTGCGCGAAGTAGCGTTTGTGGAAGTCCGGCGTGCAGGTGGCGACGTATCGCATGCTGCCCAGCGCGTGGATGCGGCAGCCTTGCACCGGATCCGCCAGGGTGGTCACGGCGCCCAGCACCGATCCGTTGCGCAGCAGGGCCGCCGTGTGGTCCTGGTCTTCGGACAGCATGTCCAGCGTGGCCCGCGTGCGGGCCGCGAACTGCAAGGCCGCGTCGACGAACCAGGTCTCCAGGCTGTCGTGATTGACCGCGATGGGAATGCTGGCGTGCGGCACCTCATCGTCCGACACCCCCAACCGGTTCAGCGCATCGTGCTCCAGCAACGCCGTCTGTTCGGCCAGTTGCACCAGCACCTGGCCGTCCGCCGTCGCGGCGGCCGGCACGGTGCGCTGGACCAGCAGCCGGCCCATCCGGTCTTCCAGCGCCTTGATGCGTTGCGACACCGCCGACGGCGTCACGCTCAGGGATAGCGCGGCGCGTTCGAAGCTGCCTTCACGCACGACGGCGGCCAGCGCCCGCAGGTTTCCGTGATCGAGTTTCATGAATTAGTTTTACTTAATATAGTGAAGAAAAATTAGCTGTATTTCATCACCCGCGCAAGGGAAAATACGCTATCGCCGGGGTGCGCAATGCCTCCGGAGCCGTTATCGAAGCGCCGCCACAGGCGTTGCAGTTACAGGTATTCCCATCATGTTCGCCACCTTGTCATCCCCTCTCTTCCTGACCGCCTGGGCCAGCGGAACCGCCACCGGGCTGGGCCTGTTCGCCGTCGTCGGCGCTCAAAGCGCCTTCATCCTGCGCCAAGGGCTGATGCGCGCGCATCTGCTTAGCGTGGTCGCCATCTGCGCGCTGATCGACGCCGTATTCATCTTCGCCAGCGTATCCGGGCTGCAAGCGCTGACGGCCTGGTTTCCGTGGCTGACGACCGCCATCCTGTGGTTCGGCGTGGCGTTCCTGTCGTGGTACGCGTTGCAGTCGGCCCGCCGCGCCTGGACGGCCCGCGGCGGCCTGGCCGCGGCGCGCGATGTCGTGCCTTCGCGCCGCGCCGCGATGCTGGGCGCGTTGGGCTTTTCGTTGCTGAACCCCCACTTCTGGCTGGACATGGTGGTGGTCGGCTCGCTGGCGCATGGGTTCGACGACGCCCGCATGGCGTTTGCCGCCGGCGCCTTCACCGCCAGCCTGTTGTGGCTGGCCGTGCTGGGCATCGGCTCGCGCCTGTTCGCCCGCTTTTTCGCCAGCGCGTCGGCCTGGCGCGTCCTGGACGGCATCATCGCCGGGGTCATGGCGGCACTGGCGGTCAGCCTGGCGATCAAGGGCGTCTAAACCCGCCCGGCCTTTTCCCTGGAAAGGCGGCGCAACCGGAGCGCGAGCCGCCAGCACTTTTATAATGCCCCGTTGCCACTTTTTCGTCGGGCGCACGGCCGGCCCGCCAGACGATCATGCGCGGACCCTCCCCTTCTAAAGATGTGCGCCTGCCCCCGCTGGCCGCCATCCAGGCGTTCGAAGCCGCGGCCCGGCTGGGCTCGTTCGAGCGCGCCAGCGAAGAACTCTTCGTCACCGCCAGCGCCATCGGCAAGCGGATCGCCGCGCTGGAAGCGTTGCTGGACGTCTCGCTCTTCATCCGCAGCAGCCGCGGCGCCACCCTCAGCGCAGCCGGACGCGACTACCTCAACCAGGTGCGCACGGCGCTGGACCTGCTGTCCGACGCCTCGCTGCACAAACGCGGCGAACCCAAGCCCGAACCGTTGCGCGTCGTCTCCACGCCCACGTTCGCCCGCCAGGTGCTGATTCCCTATCTGCCCGGTTTCACGGCGGCGCATCCCGACGTGGAACTGGAAATCATGCTGTCGATCCCCTACCTGGACATCATGCCGCCCAACGCGGACGTCTGGATACGGTTCGGCAGCGGCAAGTATCCCGGCCTGCAGGCGCGGCAGCTCACGGCCGACCCGGTGTTTGCCGTGTGCTCGCCGTCGTACCTGACCAAGCACGGTCCATTCGATCATCCCGCCGACCTGGGTCCCACCGGCCTGCTGCGGTGCCCGATGGAGCCCTGGCGTCCGTGGCTGGACGCGGCCGGACTGGACTGGCCCGAGCCCTCGCGCGGTGTCTGGCTGGTGGATCTGGGCATGATGCTGGCCGCCGCGCGCGCCGGCCAGGGCCTGGCGCTGACCCGCCGCACGCTAGCCGCCGAATGGCTCGACGAAGGCAAACTGGTGCGCGTGCTGGACATCGAGATCCCCGGCGAATCCCAGTACTACCTGTGCACCGAAAGCGCGCGCCCCCCGGGCCGTGCGGTCCAAGCGTTTTCCCTATGGCTGGAAGACGTGTGCAAACAGGCATCCCAATGGCCACGCGGCCTGCCGGCCGGTCAGGAATAAATTTCCAGTCATGGGCGGAACGAATTTCCGCACGCTTGGGCGCCACGCTGGCTAGCATGCGGCGAACGTGGCCGGCCCGGCGCGACATCGCAACGCCTGGCCGCGCCCCGTGCGCCTGTACTAGGTATTTACGCGCAAAGCGCCCGCCGGGTCAGATTCGCGTAAGCGATTAAGCAGACAGTCACAACACGCAAGACAGGAGAGCGCCGCAGCAATCGATTCCCGCCGCCTGGCGCCGGCACACGGTTTTCCACGCAGTTCATCTAATTACAACGGAGACATCCATGGATTTTCGTTTGAAGCTGCTCGCAGGAACCCTTGCATTTGCCGCATCGGCCGCCTCTTACGCCGCCGACCCGATCAAGATCGGCGTGGCCGGCCCCTACACCGGCGGTTCCTCATCCATGGGCGTGAGCATGCGTGATGGCGTGCGGCTTGCCATTGAAGAAATCAACAAGAATGGCGGCGTGCTCGGACGCCAGCTGGTGGCCGTCGAACGCGACGACGAAGCCAAGAACGAACGCGGCGTGCAGATCGCCCAGGAATTGATCAACAAGGAACAGGTAGCGGCCACCGTCGGCTACATCAATACGGGCGTGGCGCTAGCCTCGCAGCGCTTCTACCAGGAAGCCAAAATCCCGGTCTTCAACAACGTGGCCACCGGCAGCGTGATCACGCACCAGTTCAAGGCCCCGGAATTCCCCGACAACTACGTGTTCCGCAACGCGGCGCACGACAGCATCCAGGCCCCGATGATCGTGGAAGAAGCGATCACCCGCCGCGGCTACAAGAAAGTGGCGATTCTGGCCGACTCCACCAACTACGGCCAGTTGGGGCGCGAAGACCTGGAAAAGGCCCTGAACGCCAAGGGCATCAAGGCCGTCGCCGTCGAGAAATTCAACATCAAGGACGTCGACATGACGGCCCAGCTGTTAAAGGCCAAGGCCGCTGGCGCCGAGGCCGTGCTGACCTATGGCATCGGCCCGGAACTGGCCCAGGTCGCCAACGGCATGACCAAGCTGGGCTGGAAGGTGCCGATCATTGGCAGCTGGACCCTGTCGATGGCCAACTACATCGACAACTCGGGCACGAACGGCGAAGGCGCGCGCATGCCGCAGACCTTCATCCAGGACCCGGACACCCCCAAGCGCAAGGCCTTCATCGACGCCTACCTGGCGAAGTTCAAGCCCAAGAACAACCGCATCGATTCACCGGTGTCGGCGGCCCAGGGCTACGACTCGATCTTCCTGTTGGCCGCGGCCATCAAGCAGGCCAACTCCACCGACGGCCCGAAGGTCCGCGAGGCGCTTGAAAACCTGCAGGCGCCGGTGGAAGGCGTGGTGATGACCTACAACAAGCCGTTCACCCACGACAACCACGACGCCATCACCGCGAAGGAAGTGGTCATCGGCGAGGTCAAGGCCGGGCGCGTCGTCAAGGCCAACTGATCGGCCCGCTCCCGAATCGGGGGCGGCGCTTCCCCACCGGGG
>NZ_JBHFII010000017.1:19415-23177 GCF_057334215.1 Achromobacter maghribensis
CCCCCCCCCCCCCCGGACCGGCAATGCCGCTTTCGCGGCCGCTTCGATCATGCCCTTTCCCGCTTCATGTGATGCAGGTGGCGCGCAGCGCCTTGGACAACTGAACACCGCGTTCCGCGGGCGTTGCCTGGAATGGAACGCCGGCGTTATGAAAACACACCCATGATTCTTCTACAGCTTATCTATAGCGGTATCGCGCTAGGCATGATCTATGCCGTCATCGCGTTCGGATACCAGCTTACGTTCGCCACATCGGGCACCTTGAACTTCGGCCAGGGCGAAGCCTTGATGCTGGGCGCGTTGGTCGGACTGACGCTGGTTGGCCTGGGCGTGAACTATTGGGTCATGATTCCCATCGTTTGCATTTTCGGTTTCGCGCAAGGGGCATTGGTCGAACGGGTGGGCGTTCGGCCGGCCATCAAGACACGATCGGAATTCGGCTGGATCATGGCCACCATCGCCTTGGGGATCATCTTCAAGAACGTGGCCGAGAACATCTGGGGCCGCGACGACCTGCGCTTCCCGTCCCCGCTGCCCGAAGCACCGATCCAGGTGTTCGGCGCGAACGTGCTGCCCATGGAGCTGCTTGTCGTCTTCGGCGCGCTGGGCATGATGATCCTGGTAGAGATCTTCAACCGCAAATCCATCTACGGCAAGGCCTTCGTGGCCACCTCCAATGACCGCGACGCGGCGGGATTGATGGGTATCAACACCGGCATGGTGATCACGTTTTCCTATGCGCTGTCGTCGTTGACGGCGGCATTCGCCGGCGTCCTGGTGGCGCCGTTGACGCTGACCGGCGCCACCATGGGCGCGGTGTTGGGCCTTAAGGCATTCGCCGTGGCGATCATCGGCGGCCTGTCCAGCGGCATGGGCGTGGTGGTGGGCGGGCTGATCCTGGGGATCGCCGAAACAACCACCGGTTTCTATCTTTCGACGGGGTACAAAGACGTGCCGGGATTGGTGTTGCTGCTGCTCGTTCTGACCTTCAAGCCCGCCGGCCTGTTCGGCAAGACCGCGATCAAGAAGGTGTAAGCGATGAAACCCCTGCACCTATTGCTCTCTGTCGTCGCCGTGGCGTGCCTGGCCGCCGTGCCGCTGGGCGTGACCAACACGTACTACCTGCATTTGGTCGAAACGATCATGATCTATTCGATCCTGCTGTTCGGGCTCGATATCGTGGTGGGCTACACCGGCCAGGTATCGCTGGGCCATGCCGGGCTGTTCGGCATCGGCTCGTACGTCGCGGGCGTGCTGTTCTTCCATCTGCAGATGCCCATCTGGGTGATCCTTCCCGCTGCCATCCTGATCGCGGCGGCATTCGGCGCGGTGCTGGCGCTGCCCGCGCTGCGGGTCACCGGTCCGTATCTGGCCATGGTGACGCTGGCGTTCGGCACCATCATCCAGATCCTGATCAACGAGATGACCTTCATGACCGAAGGCCCCTTGGGCATCAAGATCCCCAAGCCGTCCATCGGTGGGCACATCCTGACGAAAAGCGAGTACTTCTGGCTGGTGGGCGCGCTGCTGGTGATCTCGCTGATTGTCGTGCACCGCATCCTGAAGTCGCACCTGGGCCGTTCGTTCGAGGCCTTGCGCGACAGTCCGATTGCCTCTGATTGCATGGGCGTGTCGGTCTACCGGCACAAAGTGTTCGCCTTCGTGATCAGCGCCGGTTTCGCCGGCCTGGCAGGCGCGCTGTACTCGTATTCCGAGCAGTACATCTCGCCCAACACGTACAACTTCGAGCTGACCATCCTGTTCCTGCTGGCCATCATCATGGGGGGCCGCAAGAGCCGCATGGGCGCCCTGCTGGGCGCATCCATCATCGTGCTGCTGCCCAAGATGCTGGACGACATCGGCACGTTCCGGCTGATCGCCCTGGCCGTGGCCATCCTGGTGACCGTGGGCAGCGTCATCGCGGTGTCCAAGGGCCGGGCCGAACCCCGGCGCGTGGTGGTGCCCGTCGTCGGCACCATCGTGCTGGCCGCCTTCTCGTATTGGCTGGACGCCGTCACCGACTGGCGCCTGACCATCTTCGGCGCCATGATCCTGTTTGTCGTGTACTACCTGCCCGACGGCATCGTGGGCTTTGTGCGCAACCTGTTCTTCTCGAACCGCCGCGCGGCGCTGTCGGTGAAGTCGGACCTGGTGAAGGAACAAGAGGCCGTGCCCGATGCCGTGGCCGGCAAGGGAGAAACGCTGCTGACGGCCAAGCGCGTGCTGATGCAGTTCGGCGGGCTGAAAGCGCTGAACGAGGTGGACCTGACCATCAAGCGCGGCACCATCCATGGCCTGATCGGCCCCAACGGGTCCGGCAAGAGCACCATGATGAACGTGCTGACAGGCATCTACGTGCCGACCGCCGGCGCGGTGGAATTTTCGGGCAAGTCGCTGGTCGGACTGGCGCCCGCGGACATCGCGGCCGCCGGCATCGCCCGCACGTTCCAGAACGTGCAACTGTTTGGCGAGATGACCGCGCTTGAAAACGTACTGGTGGGCCTGCACCACACCTTCACCACGGGGCTGGCCGGCATCGCGCTGCGCACACCGAAGTGGAAGGGCGAAGAGCAAGGCGCCCGGGCCCGCGCAATGGCGCTGCTGGAGTTCGTCGGCCTGGAATCGCTGGCCAACGAAGAGGCCCGCAACCTGCCCTACGGCAAGCAGCGCCTGCTGGAAATCGCCCGCGCGCTGGCGCTGGACCCGCAGTTGCTGCTGCTGGACGAGCCCGCGGCCGGCCTGACCGCGCCCGACATCGTCGAGCTGCTGGCCATCATCCGCAAGGTTCGCGACCACGGCATCACGCTGATCCTCATCGAACACCATATGGATGTGGTGATGGGAGTGTGCGACACCGTGTCGGTGCTGGACTTCGGCCAGAAAATCGCCGAAGGCCTGCCGAACGAAGTGCAAAGCAACGCCAAGGTTATCGAGGCGTATCTGGGCGGCGCGCCCGCCTGACGCCAAGAGGACAACAAGATGCTATCGATCAAGAATCTGGAAGCAGGTTACGGCAAGGTCAAGGTGCTTCACGGCATCAGCATGGAGGTACCGAAGGCGAAGGTCGTGACGCTGATCGGCTCCAACGGCGCCGGCAAGACCACCACGATGCGGGCGCTGTCCGGCATGATTCGCCCGACCGCGGGCGAGGTCACGCTTAGCGGCAAGCGCATCGACGGCCTGGAATCCCATCGCATCGCGCGGCTAGGCCTGGCCCATTCGCCGGAAGGCCGCCGCGTGTTCCCGACCCTGTCCGTGACCGACAATCTGTTGCTTGGCGCGTTCCCGCGCCTGACCGGCAGCCGCCCCAAAGGCGACGTGCAGGCCGACCTGGGGCGCGCCATGGACCTGTTCCCGCGCTTGAAGGAGCGCCGCGAACAGCTGGCCGGCACCCTGTCCGGCGGCGAGCAGCAAATGCTGGCCATGGCCCGCGCCGTGATGCTGAACCCTGAACTGGTGCTGCTGGACGAACCGTCCATGGGACTGGCGCCGATCCTGGTAGAGGAAGTATTCCGGATCATCGCCCGACTGAAGGACGAAGGCGTCACGATGCTGCTGGTGGAACAGTTCGCAGCGGCGGCGTTGAATGTGGCGGACTACGGGTACGTGCTGGAGAACGGGCGCATTTCCGTGCATGGCAGCGCGGAGAAGCTACGAGATGATCCGGCGGTGGTTGCTGCTTATCTTGGGGGTGGGCATTAGAGCGGTTTTTTGTGCGGGTGTTGGCGTTCTTGGGCCGCCCGGCACGTGGGTGGCCTGGGG
>NZ_JBHFII010000017.1:23197-31781 GCF_057334215.1 Achromobacter maghribensis
GGTCCGGAGCCTTCGCTCCGGACTGCCCCCTTGTCATCTTCGTTGCGGCCTGCGGCCGCTGCCTTCAGATTCCCTCGGGCTTATCGACTCCCCGCGCACCCCAGGCCACCCACGCGCCGGGCTCCGATAGTTGCAATCTCATTGCAGCTGGGACGAACCGTGTGCTTTGGCTTCGGATCGATGGTGGGGGGTGGTGGAGCATCTTGCGGGGCCCGCCCCAGGCCGACTGCGCTGGCGGGCGACCTATATAGATCAGACGATCGTCAACGTCACATCAATATTCCCACGCGTCGCATTCGAGTACGGGCAAACGATATGCGCCGCCGCCACCAGCTTCTCGGCCAACTCACGCTCCATTCCCGGCAACGAAATCTTCAATTCGACTTCGATGCCGAATCCCGTCGGGATGGCCCCGATACCGACGATGCCGTTCACCGACACGTCCGACGGGATGGCGATCTTGTCGCGGCCGCCGACGAACTTCATCGCGCCCAGGAAGCAAGCCGAATAGCCCACGGCGAACAGTTGTTCGGGATTGGTGCCGGCCGCGCCCGCGCCGCCCAGTTCGCGCGGCGTCGTCAGTTTGACGTCCAGGTTGCCGTCGTCGCTGACGCCACGGCCTTCACGGCCGCCGGTGGCGGTGGCATTGGCGCGGTAGAGAACTTTTTCGATAGACATGATGCGTTTCCTTTATTGAAAGTTGAACTGCCTCGCCTGGCGGGCCCTCCCGCCGCGGCGCTTACCGATAACCTGCGGAACTGCTTAAAACTGAATAGCATACGATTACATCGTGCGCTATGTATTAGACCGGATGATGACACGCATCACCCTTCCCTTCAAAGACTGTCGACCAGCTTCTCTCGCAGCGCATGCAGCGTCTTCATCATGCCCTGCGCCTCGTCCAGCGTGCACTGCGCGGCGCCCGCGATGGCGGGCGGGATCGCTTGCGCCCGCTCCCGCAAATCGCGGCCTTCCTCGGTCAACGACACGATCACCTGGCGCTCGTCGTCCACGGCACGCTTCCGGCTGACCCGTCCCGCCGCTTCCAGGCGCTTCAACAGCGGCGTCAGCGTCGCGGAATCCAGGAACAGGCGGTCGCCGATATCCGTCACCGTAATCTCGTCACCTTCCCACAGCACCAGCATCACCAGATACTGCGGATAGGTCAGGTCCAACCCGCGCAGCAGCTTGCGGTACACCTTGCTCATCGCCAGCGACGTCGAGTACAGCGCGAAGCACAGCTGGCTATCCAGCAGCAGCGGATTCAATGCGCCTTTGGGTTTGGATCTGGATTTCATTGTGCAATATTAAATAGCGCACTATTTATCGTCAAGCGTTTTTTTCTTGGGAATTTGCGCGCCTCAGGCCGTCTGTTCGCCCTCGACCGTGCTGCGGTCGGACCCATACAGTTTCAGGCCATCCAGATCCCGCACGCGGACGGCGCCGTATTCCACGTTCAGCAGGCCTGCCTCTTCCAGCTTGCGCAGCGCCTGGTTCGCGCGCTGGCGCGATACCCGGGCCAGATAGCCGACTTCTTCTTGCGTGATCGTCAGCCGCATCCCCATGCCCGGATACAGCAAAGGGTTGAAGAGCTCGGCCAGGCAGCGCGCCACGCGGGCGTCGGGATCCAGCAGCCGGTCGTGCTCCGCCTTGCCGATGAACTGCGCCACCCGTTCGTTCAGTTGATGGAGCAGATAGCGGTTGAACGGGATGCTGGTATCCAGCAACCAGTCGAACGTAGGCGCCGGCAGGCGCGCCACCACCGAATCGCGCAGCGCGACGATGTCGTATTTGCGGACTTCGCGTTTCAGCAACGAGCCTTCGCCGATCCAGCCGCCGGCGGGCACGCCGGTCAGCGAGGCGACTTTGCCCTCGGCGTTGCCGACCGACACCTTGACCAACCCGGCCAGTACGCCGATCCAAGCCTGGGCGAGTTCGCCTTTGCGCTCTATGATCGATCCGGCAACGACTTGCTGCACGGTCAGGTCCCGTTCGACGCGCATCTGCTGTTCCGCATTGAGCAAGCGAAACCAGGCCGCGGCAAGTTGCAGAGAGTCGGCTAGCTGCATCGGGAATACCCTAAAAGTTCCTTGAATGTCGCGATGGTGACAGTTGGTAGCAACCCAACCTTATACCTTAACTCCTGCCGTAAATCTAAAACCAACTGGTCAAGCCCTTCATCGCCACTACCGCTCCCGCGGAGGTCAGGCGCGATGTGCCCAAACCGGAGGAGACAACGTGGCACATTCATCGCCCGCATCTGCACAGGTGCCGGCGGCGCTGGACACCTTTCCAGCGCTGCTGTTCGCGCATGCCGAAGTTCGCGGGTCGCGGCCCGCGATACGTGAAAAAAATCTGGGGATCTGGCAAACCCTTACGTGGTCCGACGTGGCGGCGCATGTCCGCCATGTGGCGAACGGCCTGGCCTCGCTGGGCATCCGCCCCGGCATGCACGTGGCCGTCATCGGAGAGAACCGGCCACGCCTGTATATGGCGATGATGGCGGCGCAGTCGCTGGGCGCGATCCCCGTGCCGCTCTACCAGGATGCCGTCGCGCAAGAGATGGTCTACGTGCTGCAAGACGCCGAGATCAGCGTGGCCGTCGTGGAAGACCAGGAACAGGTCGACAAGATGCTGGAAGTGCGCGAGCAATGCCCGGCCTTGCAGCACGTGGTGTTCGACGATCCGCGCGGCCTGCGCCATTACTCGGACCCCATGCTGCTGTCATATGAACAGCTGGAAACGCGGGGCCAGGAATACGCCGCCCAGCACCCGGATTTTCTTTCCCGCGCCATCGCCACCGTGCAGCCGCACGACCCGGCCGCCATGTTCTATACCTCGGGCACCACCGGCAAACCTAAGGGCGTGGTGCTGACGCACCATGCGCTGATCGACCGCGCGCGCGCCGTGTCCGACATGGAAAAGCTGACCGACCAGGAAGACGTGCTGGCGTATCTGCCGCCCGCATGGATCGGCCAGAACATGTTTTCGTACACCCAACTGCTGGTCACGGGCTTCACCGTGAACCATCCCGAATCGCCCGACACGGTGTCGATCGACATGCGCGACATCGGGCCGACCTACTATTTCGCGCCGCCGCGCGTGCTGGAAGGCTTGTTGACCCACGTGATGATCCGCATGGAAGACGCGGGTTTCATCAAGCGCAAACTGTTCGGCGCCTGCATGAACCTGGCGCGCCGCGTCGGCACCAAGATCCTGGACGGTGAATCCGTCAACGCCTGGGACCGCCTGCGCTACGCGCTGGGCAACGCGCTGATCTACGGCCCGCTGCGCAATGCGCTGGGCATGAGCCGCGTGCGCGTGGCCTACACCGCCGGCGAAGCCATCGGCCCCGATCTTTTTGTCTTCTACCGCTCTATCGGCATCAACCTGAAGCAGTTGTACGGTTCAACCGAGACGTCCGTGTTCGTCTGCGTGCAGCCCGACGGCCACGTGCGCGACGACACCGTTGGCCCGCCCGTGGCCGGCGTCGAGATCCGGGTGGCGGACAACGGCGAGATCCTGGTCAAAAGCCCGGGCCTCTTCAAGGAGTACTACCGCAATCCCGACGCCACCGCCGAGGCGCGCAGCGCCGACGGCTGGTTCCATACCGGTGACGCGGGCTATCTGGACACCGACGGCCAGTTGAAGATCATCGACCGCGCGAAAGACGTGGGCAAGCTGGCCAACGGCAGCCTGTTCGCGCCCAAGTACATCGAAAACAAGCTGAAGTTCTTCCAGCACATCAAGGAAGCCGTGGCCTTCGGCGCCGACCGCGAAGACGTGTGCGCGTTCATCAACATCGACCTGGAAGCCGTGGGCAACTGGGCCGAGCGGCGCGGGCTGCCCTACGCTGGCTACACCGACCTGGCCGCCAAGGACGAGGTCTACCAGTTGATCGCGGAATGCGTCGAGCAGGTCAACGCCGACCTGGCCACCGACCCGAAGCTGTCGGCGTCGCAAGTCAGCCGCTTTCTGATCCTGCATAAGGAACTGGACCCGGACGACGACGAATTGACGCGCACGCGCAAGGTGCGCCGCGCCTTCATCGCGCAGAAGTACGGCGTGCTGATCGACGCGCTGTTCGGCGGCAAGCAATCGCAGTTCATCGAGACCGAAGTGAAGTTCGAAGACGGACGCTCCGGCAAGATCTCGGCCGATCTGAAGATCCGATCCGTCAAGACGTTCCCCGCCATCACCGCCAAGGCCGCGTAGAGATCATGAGCAACAACGACCGCGAACAGCGTATCGGCGACGTCATGCTGGACATGCAGAACATCTCCTTGTCCTTTGGCGGCGTCAAAGCGCTGACGGACATTTCCTTCAATGTGCGCGAGCACGAGATCCGCGCCATCATCGGCCCCAACGGCGCGGGCAAGAGCTCGATGCTGAACGTCATCAACGGCGTCTACACGCCGCAGCAGGGCAGCATCGCGTTCCGGGGCGAGCGCTTCTCGAAGATGAACCCGCGCCGCGCCGCCGAAATGGGCATCGCGCGCACGTTCCAGAACCTGGCCCTGTTCAAGGGCATGAGCGTGCTGGACAACATCATGACGGGCCGCAACCTGCGCATGAAGTGCGGGCTGCTGTCGCAGGCGTTCCGCCTGGGGCCGGCCGAACGCGAAGAAACCCGGCATCGGGAATTCGTCGAGAACATCGTCGACTTCCTGGAAATCCAGGCCTATCGCAAGACACCGGTAGGACGCCTGCCCTACGGCCTGCAAAAGCGCGTGGACCTGGGCCGTGCGCTGGCGATGGAGCCGCGCCTGCTGCTGCTGGACGAGCCGATGGCCGGCATGAACATCGAGGAGAAGCAGGACATGAGCCGCTTCATCCTGGATGTGAACGACGAATTTGGCACGACGATCGTGCTGATCGAGCACGACATGGGCGTGGTCATGGATATTTCCGACCGCGTGGTGGTGCTGGACTACGGCAAGAAGATCGGCGACGGCCGCCCGGACGAAGTCCGCGCGAACGAAGACGTCATCAAAGCCTACCTCGGCGTGTCGCACTAAGGCGGACAGACATGGGATTTTTTCTAGAGACCTTATTCGGCGGCTTGATGAGCGGCATGATGTATGCGCTGATCGGCCTGGGCTTCGTGCTGATCTTCAAGGCATCGGGCGTCTTCAACTTCGCGCAGGGCGCGATGGTGCTGGTTGCCGCCTTGTCCATGGCGCGCTTCTCGGAGTGGATACCGCGCTGGCTCGGCTTTGACAACATGATCCTGGCGAACGTGCTGGCGTTCATCGTCAGCGCCATCGTGATGTTCCTGCTGGCCGTCGCCATCGAGCGCTTCGTGCTGCGTCACCTGGTCAACCAGGAAGCCACGACCTTGTTGATGGCCACGCTGGGCATCAGCTATTTCCTTGACGGCCTGGGCCAGATCACGTTTGGCAGCTCGGTGTATTCCATCAACGTGGGCATGCCCAAGGATCCGCTGATGATCCTGGACACGGTCTTCGAAGGTGGGTTGCTGATCAACCTGGAAGATCTGACGGCGGCGGTCATCGCGGCGTTGCTGGTGGCCACGCTGGCGCTGTTCTTCCAATACACCTCCACCGGCCGTGCACTCCGCGCGGTGGCCGACGATCACCAGGCCGCGCAATCCATCGGCATCCCGTTGAACCGCATCTGGGTGATCGTGTGGTGCGTGGCAGGTCTGGTTGCGCTGGTGGCGGGCATTATCTGGGGATCCAAGTTCGGCGTGCAGTTCACGCTGTCCACCGCGGCGCTGCGTGCGTTGCCGGTCGTGATCCTGGGCGGGCTGACGTCGGTGCCGGGCGCCATCCTGGGCGGCCTGATCATCGGCGTGGGTGAAAAACTGTCCGAGGTTTACCTGGGGTCGCTCGTGGGCGGCGGTATCGAAATCTGGTTCGCCTATGTGCTGGCGCTGGTGTTCCTGCTGTTCCGTCCGCAAGGGCTGTTCGGCGAGAAGATCATCGACCGCGTGTAAACCACCAGGCCCTCTAGGATAAAAACATGTTCTATCGCGAAAACGGCCAATTCAAGACCAGCTACCGGGCCGATCAGCAGATCTTCCCGATCCGCCAGGACCGCATCTTCATCTGGCTGCTGCTGGCGGTGGCGTTCATTGCCGTGCCGGCGCTGTCGTCCGACTACCTGCTGCGCGCCATCCTGATCCCGTTCCTGATCCTGTCGCTGGCCGCGGTGGGCCTGAACATCCTGGTCGGCTATTGCGGCCAGATCTCGCTGGGTACCGGCGCCTTCATGGCGGTGGGCGCGTATGCGGCCTGGAACTTCGGCGTCCGCTTCCCCGGCATGCCGCTGGTTGCCCAGATCTTGCTGGGCGGGTGCTTTGCCACCATCGTGGGCGTGATCTTCGGCATCCCCAGCCTGCGCATCCGGGGGCTGTACCTGGCCGTGGCCACGCTGGCCGCGCAGTTCTTCGTGGACTGGGCGTTCCTGCGCATCCCGTTCTTCACCAACTACTCGTCGTCGGGCAACGTGTCGGTGCCGCCGCTCACGGCGTTTGGGCTGCCGGTGCAATCGGCGATGGAAAAGTACCTGTTCGTGCTGATCCTGGTGGTGATCTTCAGCCTGCTGGCCAAGAACCTGGTGCGCGGTGCGATCGGCCGGCAATGGATGGCAATTCGCGACATGGACGTGGCGGCATCGGTCATCGGCATCCGCCCGATGTACGCGAAGCTCACCGCATTCGCGGTCAGTTCGTTCATCGTCGGCGTGGCCGGCGCCTTGTGGGGCTACATCCATCTGGGTTCGTGGGAGCCGCTGGCGTTCGACCTGACGCGTTCGTTCCAGTTGCTGTTCATGGTGATCATCGGCGGGCTGGGTTCGATCATCGGCAGCTTCTTCGGCGCGGCCTTCATCGTGCTGGTGCCCGTCGCGCTGTCGAACATCCCGCATGCGCTGGGCATCCCGCTGTCGGTGGACACCGCCGCGCACATCGAACACATGGTGTTCGGCGCGCTGATCGTGTTCTTCCTGATCGCCGAACCGCACGGGCTGGCGCGATTGTGGAGCATCGGAAAAGAAAAGCTGCGCATCTGGCCCTTCCCGCACTGAAGGGGCGCATTGCCTTGAATTGATTTCGCATTGATTTCTGCGGATCGCGGCGGCAAAAGTGCCGTGATCCACATCCTGAATACCCGGCTCAAGACCGGGCCAATCCCGGTGTCCCAGGGTTTATTGCCCCAAACACCACGCAGGAGGTAAATGGAGATGAAGCGTCTTAACCTGAAGTTGGCGGCAGCCCTGGTGGCCGCAGCCGGCGCCGTCGGCGCCGTGGCCACGCCGGCAATGGCGGCCGAAGAGCAGTTCGTTCCGTTGCTGGTGTACCGCACCGGGTCGTTCGCGCCGCTGGGCATTCCGTGGGCCGATGGCAAGCTGGATTACCTGAAGCTGGTCAACGAGCGCGACGGCGGCGTCAACGGCGTCAAGATCACGTACGAAGAATGCGAGACCGCCTACGCCACCGACCGCGGCGTGGAATGCTATGAACGCCTGAAGGGCAAGGGCACGGGGGCCTCTGGCTTCGACACCCAGTCCACCGGCATCACGTTCGCGGTCAGCGACAAGGCCATGGTCGACAAGGTGCCCGTCGAAACGATGGGCTACGGCCTGTCGCAGTCGGTCGATGGCAGCGTGTTCGAGTGGAACTTCCCGCTCTTGGGCACGTACTGGACCGCGGCCGACGTGATGATCCAGGACATCGCCAAGAAAGAAGGCGGCATGGACAAGCTCAAGGGCAAGAAGATCGCCCTGGTCTACCACGACTCGCCTTATGGCAAGGAACCGATCCCCCTGCTGCAAAAGCGCGCCGCCAAGGAAGGCTTCGAGCTGGTGCTGTATCCGGTGACCGCGCCGGGCGTCGAGCAAAAGTCCACCTGGCTGCAGATCCGCCAGGCACGCCCGGCCTATGTGCTGCTGTGGAGCGCGGGCATCATGACGCCCACCGCCATCCGCGAAGCGCAGGCCAGCGGCTACCCGCGCGACAAGATGTACGCGATCTGGTGGGCCGGCTCCGAAGGCGACGTGAAAGACCTGGGCGATGTCGCCAAGGGCTACAACGCCATCACCGTGCACAACAGCGGCGCCGAACACGACAAGGTCTATGACGACCTGAAGAAGTTCGTCTACGACAAGGGCCAGGGCTCGGACAAGACGGCCAAGAACACGCTGGGCACCATCGCCCACACGCGCGGCATGATGATCTCGATGCTGCAAGTGGAAGCGATCCGGACGGCGCAAGAGAAGTTCGGCAAGGGCAAGGCATTGACGCCCGAGCAGGTCCGCTGGGGCTTCGAAAACCTGAACCTGACGCAAGAGAAGCTGGACAAGCTGGGCTTCGGCCAGATCATGCGCCCGGTCAAGACCTCGTGCAGCAACCACAAGGGCGACGATTGGGCCCGCATCGTGCAGTGGGACGGCGCCAAGTTCAAGGTTGCCTCCGACTGGTACCAGGCCGACAAGACCATCCTGGACCCGATGGTCAAGGATGCCGCGGCCAAGTACGCCAAGGAAAAGAACATCACGCCCCGCACTTGCGAGAACTGATGTGAACCGGGGGGGGGGGGGGGGGGGGGGGGGGGGGGGGGGG
>NZ_JBHFII010000017.1:31801-49970 GCF_057334215.1 Achromobacter maghribensis
CCCCCCCCCCCCCCCCCCCCACCACGCCGCAGGAATCGTCATGACCGCTGCAACAACTGCCGCCTCTACCGCTGCACCCGCCGCTTCCCCCGCCGCCGACGCGCCCAAGGTGCTGCTCGACGTGAACGGGATCGAGGTGATCTACAACCACGTCATCCTGGTGCTCAAGGGCGTGTCCCTGCAAGTGCCCGAAGGCAAGATCGTGGCGTTGCTGGGCGCCAACGGCGCTGGCAAGACCACCACTTTGCGCGCCATCTCGAACTTGCTCAAGGGCGAGCGCGGCGACGTTACCAAGGGCCATATTCAATACCGCGGCCAGCGCATCGAAAGGCTGTCCCCGTCGGAACTGGTCAAGCGCGGCGTCGTGCAGGTGATGGAAGGCCGGCATTGCTTCGCCCACCTCACCATTGAAGAGAACCTGCTGACGGGCGCCTACACCCGCAGCATGAGCCGCGGCGACACCGCAGCCGCGCTGGAGCGCGTCTACCAGTATTTCCCGCGCCTGAAGCAGCGCCGCAGCAGCCAGTCCGGCTATACGTCGGGCGGCGAACAGCAGATGACTGCCATCGGCCGCGCCCTGATGGCCAACCCCAACATGATCCTGCTGGACGAACCGTCCATGGGCCTGGCCCCGCAGATCGTGGAAGAAATTTTCGAGATCGTGCGCGACCTGAACCAGCGCGAACGCGTGAGCTTCCTGCTGGCCGAACAGAACACCAACATCGCGCTGCGGTATGCCGACTACGGCTACATCCTGGAAAACGGGCGGGTGATGATGGACGGCGCCGCGCTGGACCTGGCCCAGAACGAGGACGTGAAAGAGTTTTATCTGGGCATTTCCAGCGGCGAAAGAAAGAGTTTCCGCGACAACAAGTTCTATCGCCGCCGCAAACGCTGGCTGGCCTGATCCCTGGAGCGGCAGCGCCGGTGTGGACCGGCGCCCGGCCGGCAACGACACCGCAGTACGGCACACGAGAGGGTGCGATCCCATGTCCGAGTTTTTCGATGTTCTGGAAACCCGAGCGCCCGAGCAACGCGAGCGCGAGCTGATGGCCGCCTTGCCCGGCGCGATCACACGGGCGATGGCGCGCGCGCCGGCGATCGCCGAGCAGCTTCGCGGCATTGATCCCGCCACCATCACGTCGCGCGCGGCGCTGGCCCGGCTGCCCGTGCTGCGCAAGCACGAACTGCTGGAACGCCAGCAGCACAGCCGTGACGATGCGGCGACGCCCGCCGGCCCCGCCAAGGCCTTTGGTGGATTCTCGGCGATCGGCTGGGGCGAAGCGATGCGCGTGTTCGCCTCGCCCGGCCCCATCTACGAACCGGAAAGCGTGCGCGCCGACTACTGGCGCTTCGCTCGCGCCCTGTACGCGGCGGGCTTTCGCGCCGGCGAACTGGCGTACAACTGTTTTTCCTATCACTTCACGCCGGCCGGCTCCATGATGGAGACGGCGGCGCATGCCGTGGGATGCACGGTCTTCCCCGGCGGCACGGGCCAGACCGAACAACAGGTGCGCGCCATCCAGGACCTGGCGCCCAGCGGCTACACGGGTACGCCCAGCTTCCTGAAGATCATCCTGGAGAAATCCGACGAGCTGGGGGTGAAGCTGGATTCGCTGCGGCGCGCACTGGTGTCCGGCGAGGCCTTCCCGCCGTCGTTGCGCGACTGGCTGGCGGCCCGCGGCATCGAAGGCTACCAGGCCTACGGCAGCGCCGACCTGGGCATGATTGCCTTCGAGACGCCCGCCCGCCAGGGACTGGTGCTGGGCGAAGACATCATTGTCGAGATCGTGCGCCCCGGGACCGGCGAGCCCGTGCCCGACGGCGAAGTCGGCGAAGTGGTCGTCACCACCTTGAACCCCGACTATCCGCTGGTGCGCTTCGGCACCGGCGACCTGTCGGCGGTCATGCCCGGCATCTCGCCGTGCGGGCGCACCAACACGCGCATCAAGGGCTGGATGGGGCGCGCGGACCAGACCACCAAGGTGCGCGGCATGTTCGTGCATCCGTCGCAAGTCGCCGACGTGGTGCGGCGCCATCCTGAAATCCTGCGCGCGCGCCTGGTCATCAGCGGCACCACCGGATCGGACCGCATGGTGCTGAAGGTGGATGCGCGCGTGCGCGGCGAAGAGCTGTCCCAGCGTATCGCCGACTCCGTGCGCGACGTGACCAAGCTGCGCGCCGACGTGGAATGGGTGGACGCCGACGGCCTGCCGAACGACGGCAAGGTCATCGACGACGTGCGCACCTACGAGTAGCGCCTCGCTTAGTTGCCCAGCGGCCGCGCGAGCCATTCGCGGCCGCGCAGCATGCCGTTCCAGTAGATCCACGGCAGCAACGTGGCCTTCAGGAACCAGGCGCTCTTGCGGGGCACGGTCGGGTCCAGCGGAAACGTAGGCAGCAGTTTTCCGCCATAGCCGAACTCGGCCAGCACGATACGGCCGCGCTCGACCGTCAATGGGCATGAGCCATAGCCGTCGTAGGTGACCGGCATGGCGTGGCCTTCGCGCAGGGCGATCAGGTTTTCGGCCACGGTGACGATCTGCTTGCGCGCGGCGGCCGCCGTCTTGGCATTGCTGGTGCTGATGCCGTCGCCCAGGCCAAACACATTGTCGAAACGCACGTGGCGCAAGGTGCCGGGGTCAACCTCGCACCAGCCTGCCGCATCCGCCAGCGCGCTGTCGCGCACCACGTCGTGCGGCACTTGCGGTGGCACGGCGTGCAGCATGCCGAAGGACTTCTCCACGCGGGACACGGCGCCATCGGCGCCCTTCCTGTCGAACCAGGCCTTGCGGGCCGGGCCGTCCACCGCCACCAACGTAGAGTTGAAGGCCAGATCGATGCCATAGCTTTCGACGTAGCGCATCAGCGGCGGCACGAATGCCGGCACGCCGAACAGCGCCGCGCCGGCCAGGTCGAATTCGACCTGCATGCGACCCAGCACGCCAACGCGGCGCCAATGATCGCAGGCCAGGTACATGGCCTTTTGCGGCGCACCTGCGCATTTGATCGGCATGGCGGGCTGGGTGAACAGCGCCTGCCCTTCTTTCATCGACCGCACCGATTCCCAGGTGTAGGGCGCCAGATCGTAGCGGTAGTTGGAGGTGACCCCGTGTTTGCCGAGCGCATCGGACAGGCCGTCGATCTTGTCCCAGGCCAGCCGCAGGCCAGGACACACGATCAACTGCTGGTAGGTCACGCTGCCACCGTCCGCCAGCCGTACCCGGTTCGCTTGCGGCTCGAATCCCGCCGCCGCCGCGTGCAGCCACGTGGCGCGCGACGGCATCACCGAACGGGTCGGGCGCACGGTCTTTTTCACGTCGAACGCACCGCCGCCCACGAGCGTCCACGCGGGCTGGTAGTAGTGCTTGTCGCTGGGTTCGATGACGGCGATGCGCAGGTCCGGCCGGCGCCGCAGCAGGCTGGCGGTCACGCCGATGCCGGCCGCGCCCCCACCCACCACCACCACATCGAAATCAGCGGACGCCTGTGCTGCCGACGGTGCTTGGGGCATGTCTGTCTCCGCGCCGGTCTACCGGCTGTTGAAATGTTCGAACGCCGAGAATATCCCCATGCCGGCCAACATGGCGGCTACGAAGATCAACGCCTCGGTCACGCCCGCCGAAGCGGCCACCAGTGCAGGCCCCGGACAAAATCCCGCCAGCCCCCAGCCCGCGCCGAACGCCAGGCTGCCGGCGGCCAGACGCAGGTCGATGCGGGTGGCCGTGGGCCAGTGCATCGGCTCGCCGGACGCACTGGCGCGGCGGCGGCGCAGCACGGCGAAGCCTGCCGCCGTGACCAGCACCGCGCCGCCCATCACGAACGCCAGCGACGGATCCCAGTCGCCCGCGATATCCAGGAAGCCCAGTACCTTGGCCGGGTTGGCCATGCCCGACACGATCAGGCCCAGCCCGAAGACCAGGCCCGATGCAAAAGCGATCAACGCAATCATGTCAGCCCCCTGCCAGATGTCGCACGGCATACACCATGGCGAAGCCCGCCGCCATGAAAAAGGCGGTGGCCGCGAATGACCGCCGCGATCCGCGCGACAGGCCACAGACGCCGTGGCCGCTGGTGCAGCCCGATGCGAAACGGGTGCCGATGCCCACCAACAGGCCGGCGACGATCAGGCGCGGCGTGCCCGCGTCCACGGTGACCGCCGGCAGCGCCGCCCCCAGCTGGTACACCCACGGCGACGCGCACAGGCCAAACAGGAACGCCACGCGCCACAGGCTGTCGCGCTGGGGTGGCAGCAAGCCGCCAAGCATGCCGCTGATGCCCGCGATGCGTCCCGCCCCCGCCATCAGCAGCACGGCCGCGGCGCCGATCAGCAAGCCGCCCGCCGTGGCGGGCGCCGGTGTGAAGGCGGCCCAGTCCAGACTCATGCTAGTGACTCCAGCGCGCGGCCGCAGTACAAACTGGATAGCGTTTTCATGACCTGGCTGACTTCAAAACTGGCCATTTGGTAGTACACGTACTTGCCGTCGCGGCGCGTCGTCACCAGCCCTTCGTCGCGCAGCACGCCCAGTTGCTGGGACAACGTCGGCTGACGGATGCCGGTCAACGATTCCAGTTCACCGACGTTGCGTTCCTGCTGCACCAATTGGCACAGCAGCAGCAGGCGGTCTTCGTTGGCCAGCGCTTTGAGCAGTGCGCAAGCCTGGGCGGCGGATTCTCGCAGGACGGCAAGTTCGCATTCGGTCAGGGCGGCATTCATAAGGCGGATAGACAGGTCGTACAGAAGCCAATCATTATATTGACGGATAAATTATCAAACAATATTATTTAAATATATATATTGTTATCAGCGGGCGGCCATGAATCCCCACGTACAAGCGTTTTTCGATCCCGTCACCGCCACGGTCACCTACGTCGTGCACGACGGCAGCGTCTGCGCGATCATCGATTCGGTGTTGGACTACGACCCCAAGTCCGGACGCAGCAGCACCGCCAGCGCCGACCGCGTGGCGGCCTACGTGCGCGAGCAAGGGCTAACCGTCCAATGGCTGCTTGAAACGCACGCCCATGCCGACCACCTGTCCGCCGCTCCTTACCTGCAGCGGCAGTTGGGCGGCGTCATCGCCATCGGGCAGAGCATCCGCACCGTGCAGGGCGTGTTCAAGCAGATTTTCAACCTGGAGCCGGAATTCCAGCTGGACGGCTCGCAGTTCGGCCACCTGTTCGCCGACGGCGAAACCTTCCGCATCGGCGCGCTGGAAGCCACCGCGATCCACGTGCCGGGGCACACGCCGGCCGATATGGCCTATCTGGTCGGCGACGCCGCGTTCGTGGGCGACACGATGTTCATGCCTGACGTGGGCACGGCCCGCTGCGACTTCCCCGGTGGCGACGCACACGAGCTGTACCGATCGATCCAGCGGCTGCTGCGCCTGCCCGGCGACACGCGGCTGTTCATGTGCCACGATTACCCGCCCCCGGCGCGCGAGGCCCATTGGCAGACCTCGGTGGCCGAACAGCGGGCCGCCAACATCCATGTTCATGACGGCATCAGCGAAGACGACTTCGTCGCGATGCGCACCCGGCGCGACGCGACCCTGTCCATGCCCACCTTGATCCTGCCCGCCATCCAGGTGAACATCCGCGCAGGCCATCTGCCACCGCCGGAAGACAATGGGGTGCGTTACCTGAAAATTCCCATCGACGCGCTCTGACCGGGCGGCCTTGCCGCACTTGCGCGCCGGGCGCTTATCCCGCAAGATCGGCCGAACTACCGATTGCCGATCAGACGGATCCCTCATGTTCGCAGAAGCCGAAAAAGACCCCAGCCTTTCCAAAGAGGAATTCAAGCCGCTGGAAGCGAGGCTGCGCGTCGCCCTGCTCAACGCGCAATACCGGCGCCTTGAACAAGCGGACAAGACGCTGCTGATCGTAGTGGCGGGGATCGACGGCGCCGGCAAGGGCGCCACGGTCAACCTGCTGAACGAATGGATGGACCCGCGCCACATCAAGACACTGGCATACGGCCCGCCGGAAGGCGACGAGCAGGACCGCCCGCCATTCTGGCGCTATTGGAAAGACCTGCCGCCCAAGGGCAGCACCGGCATCGTGTTCGGGTCCTGGTACGCGCCGCTGATCATCGAAGCCGCCCGCAAGAAGCCCGATCACGAAGCCATCGAAGCGCGCGCCGCCGCGATCCGCCGCTTCGAGGCGATGCTGGCTGCCGAGGGCGTGCAGATCGTCAAGCTGTGGTTCCACCTGTCGTCCAAGGCGCAAGAAGAGCGCGCGCAGCGGCTCCTGGCCAGCCCCGAGACATCCTGGCAGGTCAGCCCCGTCGACTTGAAGGTCTACAAGAAATACGACCGCATCCGCGCCGGCGGCCAGGTCGTGGTGAACCATACCGACAGCGGCCACGCGCCCTGGGTGATCATCCCCAGCGCTGACGAGAACATGCGTTCCGCCCGCACCGCCGAAGCCGTGTTGACGGCGATGCGCCAGCGCGGCGTGCCCCGCATCCCGCAGTCGTTCCTGGCGCATTCCACGACTACCCGCATCGTCGACCGGCTGGGTGAACTGGATTACGACGCCCGCGTCGACAAAGCCGACTACGAGTCCGAACTTGGCTTGCTGCAAGGCCGGCTGGCGCGTGCGGCCCGGTCCAGTAAATTCCAGGACCGCTCCCTGGTGCTGGTGTTCGAAGGACAGGACGCAGCCGGCAAGGGCGGCGCCATCCGGCGTGTGACCCACGCGCTGGACGCCCGGCAGTTCGACATCACCCCCGTGGCGGCGCCAAACAGCTACGAGCTGTCGCGCCCCTACCTGTGGCGCTTCTGGCGCCAACTGCCGCGCCACGGCCGCGTCGCGATCTTCGACCGCTCGTGGTACGGCCGCGTCCTGGTCGAACGGGTCGAGAAGCTGATCGCGCCCGCCCACTGGCGCCGCGCATATGCCGAGATCAACGACTTCGAGGGACAACTCGCGGCAAGCGGCGCGATCGTACTGAAATTCTGGCTGGCCGTGACGGCCGACGTGCAGTTGGAACGCTTCAAAGAGCGCGAGAAATCGCCGTTCAAGAATTTCAAGATCACACCCGACGACTGGCGCAATCGCGATAAATGGAAGGAATACGCGGCGGCAACCAACGAGATGCTGGCCCGTACCGATGTGGCGCACGCGCCCTGGCATCTGGTGTCCGCCAACGACAAGCGCTACGCTCGCCTTCAAGTGCTGCGACACGTCGTCGAAGCGATGGAAAACCAACTCTGAACCTCACAGGAGGCCCTGCGCCATGAGCACCGCCGATATCCGCCCCATCGTCGCCGCCGACTTCGAAGTCTGGCTGCCCTTGTGGAAGGGCTACCAGGATTTCTACCGCGTCAGCATCGACGACGCCGTCACCCGCAACACCTGGGCCCGTTTCCTGGACCCTGCCGAACCCATGCACGCGGCGCTTGCCTATGAAAGCGGCCGGGCCGTCGGCATGGTGCACTGGACTTTCCACCGGTCCACCTGGACCGCGGGCGACTACTGCTACCTGCAAGACCTGTATGTGGACCCGGACGTGCGCGGCACGGGCGCGGGCCGCAAGCTGATCGAACACGTCTACGCGCAGGCTGCGGACAACAATTGCGCCCGGGTGTACTGGCTGACCCACGAAACCAACGCGACTGCCATGCAGTTGTACGACCGCATCGCGGACCGCTCCGGCTTCATTCAGTATCGCAAGGTGCTGGCTTGAGCGCACGCGATCCTAACTGTCCCCTGTGCCAGGAAGACGGTGGCACGCTGCTGTGGCGCGGTCCGCACTTACGTGTGATCGAAGTCGCCGATGCCGACTATCCCGGCTTCACGCGGGTCGTCTGGAACGCCCATCTGGCTGAAATGACAAGCCTGTCCACGCATGGGCGAGACCTGCTGATGCGCGCCGTGTACGCGGTGGAAGAAGCGCAGCAAGCGGTGCTGACGCCAGACAAGATCAATCTGGCGTCATTGGGCAACATGGTGCCGCATCTGCATTGGCATGTCATTCCACGCTGGCGTGGCGACCGCCATTTTCCCGATCCGATATGGGCGGCGCCTCGTGTCGCGGCGGGATCGGAGCCTGCGGAATGGCGCGACCGCCAGGCACGCACGCAAGCCCTGCTGCCCCGCTACCGCAATCGCGTGATTGAAGCGATGAACGCGCTGCTTATGCACTGACCCCGGCATTGAACGCTGGCCCGGGCCGGCAGGTCCGGGGCCGGGTCCGCTTCAGCCCGCGCGCGCGGGCCGGCGCAGTTCGGCCAGCCAGTGCGTGTAGGCGTCTTCCACCAACCCTGCGGTGCGTTCCGCGGAGAACAGGCCCTGGCCCCGAATTCGTTCACGGCCCGCATCGCCCATCCGGCGGCGCATGGCCGGGTCCGCCAACAGCGTTTCCAACGCGGCGGCCAGCGCGGCAGGATCGCGCGGCGGCACCAGCAACCCGGTCACGCCGGGCTGCATGGTTTCCGGAACCCCGCCAACTTCCGTGCCGATGACGGGCACGCCCATCGCGGCCGCTTCGATGAACACCGTGCCCAGGGCCTCGCGATGCGTCGGCAAGGCGAACACGTCCAGGGCCGTCAGCACATTGCCGATATCCTGGCGGCGGCCGGTGAAATGCACCCGGTCCGCCAACCCTAGCGCCGACGCCTTCGCGCGCAGTTGATCGAACAGCGGCATGCCGTCGCCCACCAGGACCAGGTGCGCCGACGGGTAGCGCACGGACACCTGGTGGAACGCGTCGATCAGATCGCCATGCCCTTTTTCGGCCCGCATCACGGCCACGCAGCCCACCACCAGCGCATCCGGCGGCAAGCCCAGTTCACGGCGCACGCAAGCGCCTTCGCGCAGCTGCGGCAATACGATCGGAGAGTGGATGGTGGCGACCGACTCTGGCCGTGCCCCGCCGTCCAGCAATTGCTTTCGCACATAGCGGCTGACGGCAATGACCCGATGCGCCAGCCAGGTATAGGCGTAGAGGGAATTGATGGGTTTGGCCAGATGCCGCGTGCGCACGATCAACGGCGTGCCGGCCAGGCGCGCGGCCATGGCGGCCAGCACGGTGTCACGACGGCTGTGGGTGTTCAGCACATCGAAGCGCCCGCCCCGCAGCAGGCGCCGCACGAACGCCACGCCGCGCACGAAGTTGCCGGCGCCGTCCATGACGATGCGGTGCACGGTGAACCCGGCCTCGTCCAGACGGTCTCCCAGCTCTGCCCCGGGCTGGCAGACCAGCTCAAGGTGATGACCGCGGTCACGCATGGCGATCATCTCTTTATAAATGCAGAATTCCTGCCCGCCGAAAGACGTGGCGGCCTCGGTATGCAGAATGCGCAGACGGGCGCCGGCGTGGCCGACAGGCGATTCAGCGGGAATGTGCGTCATGGCAAGTACCCTCTGCGTCGTTAAGATCGTTCCCGTGGCGGTGCTGCAGCAGCAGGTAGGCTTCGAGATAGGTGACGTCGTCCGGCTCCAACGATGCGGCGGCCCGCGGCTGGCCGTCTGGCGCAGGCTCGGCCGCCGTCAGCTGATGCCCCGTCCATACGTGGATTCGGCCACTACGCGAAAGATCAAAGCGCGCGCCCTCGCGTTGCCATGTCAAAAGGCGCATGCTGGGCACCAGCCGCTGGAGCTGATAGCAGCCATGCGAAGGCTGGACGGCAGGCGCATCCAACGACGTTCCCACGTCGACCAGGCGCCTGGTGGCGCCCGGTTTTGCGGGCGTGTAGATCAGCACGGATAGGGAAGGCAGGGTCATGTGCTAGCCGTTGTCGCCAGGCGGCGTCGCTAGCCACGGACTGGTCAAAAATGGGTCGAAATACTCAAGAAAACCGGGTTTCTTGAAATTAAACGAAATATTATTTTACATAAAGAGACACCGAGCTTCGGAATTTAGCCGGAATCCCTTGGGGTGTCACCGCGTACTTGCCGCAATTGGGGCCGCCGCGTCTTGGCGATGCCGACGATTTTTTGCGCTAATTAGCATGAAATTCGCCGACGTTCGCCCGAATAGACCTGTCACTGATATTTGATTCAGCTAAAATTCAGCCTAGCCCGCCATGTTAACAAAATATGACCAAGGAGGCCCAGTGAACCAGCAGGTTCCGCCCCATTCCCGCCCCCCTTCATTCCTTCAGGCATTCCTGCAATCCGAAGCACTGGGTGGCTATGTCCTCATGGCCGCCGCCCTGGCCGCCCTGATCATCGCCAACAGTCCGGCCGCGCCGGTCTACTTCGATATGCTGGGCACCAAGCTGGGCTTTCAGGCCGGGCCAGTCGTGCTCAAGGAAACCGTGCTGCACTGGATCAACGACGGCCTGATGGCCGTGTTCTTCCTGCTGGTGGGGTTGGAAATCAAGCGCGAAGTGCTGGACGGCCAATTGCGCGGCGCCGCGCGCATCATCCTGCCCGGCATCGCTGCACTGGGCGGCATGGCGGCGCCGGCGCTGATCTACGTGCTGATCAACCTGGGCAGCCCCGACACCCTGCGCGGCTGGGCCATCCCCGCAGCCACCGACATCGCCTTCGCGCTGGGCATCCTGGCGCTGCTGGGCAGCCGCGTGCCGACGTCCCTGAAAATCTTCCTGACCGCGCTGGCGATCCTGGACGACCTGGGCGCCATCATCATCATTGCGCTGTTCTATACCTCGCAATTGAACGTCTTCGCGCTGGTCATGGCCGGCGCCTTGCTGGCTTGCCTGTTCTGCCTGAACCGCGCGGGCGTGCTGCGGCTGACCCCGTACCTGCTGATCGGCGCCGTGCTGTGGTATTTCGTGCTGAAGTCCGGCGTGCATGCCACCCTGGCCGGCGTGGCGCTGGCGCTGACCATTCCGCTGCGGCCGCGCAACGCGGGCAAGCCGGAGGTACATTCGCCGCTGCACGACCTGGAACACGTATTGCACAAGCCCGTGGCCTTGCTCATCGTGCCCATCTTCGGCTTCGCCAACGCCGGCGTGTCGTTTGCCGGCATGGGCTTGGCCAGCCTGGCGCAACCGGTGCCGCTGGGCGTGGCGCTGGGCTTGTTCCTGGGCAAGCAGCTGGGCGTGTTCGGCTTTGCCTGGCTCGCCATCAAAGCAGGCGTCGCCAGCCTGCCCCGGCATGCCTCGTTCACGCAGCTGTACGGCGTGGCGCTGCTGTGCGGCATCGGCTTCACCATGAGCCTCTTCATTGGCGCGCTGGCTTTTACCGATGCGGCCACCGTGGACGCCACCAAGATCGGCGTGCTGACAGGATCGCTTGCCTCGGCGGTGATCGGCTTCCTGCTGCTGCGCATGAGCAGCCCGCCGGCAGAACCCGCGTTGGGTTAGGGCTGCTGGCAGGCGCGGGCCCCGCGTGCGATGGCCTGCGCGGCCCGTTGAATGACTTCAGGGCGGGCCAGCCGGCGCTCTTCGTCCGGATTCACGATCACGCCCACCTCCACCAACACGGCGGGCATGGGCGCCGTCTTCAGCACGGCCAGACCGTCGAAGCGGTGCACGCCCAGCCGGCGGTCTATCAGCGGCCGGTTTTCGCCGGCGATGGGCTCCGCGTGATACAGCGAGGGCTTTTCCCCGGCTGCGATCAGCGCCTCGGCAATGGCGCTCGCGCAGCGCAGGCTCTGCGCGTACTTGGGATTGCGTTCGGACACGAACACGGCGAAGCCCGCGAACTCGCGCTGGCGACCCGCGTCGATGAACTGCTGCTGCATCGAATCGTGGTGGATCGACACGAAAAGATCCGCCGTTGGCGCCACCCGTGACCGCTTGCCCAATTCCACTTCCGCGCCATTGGCCGCCACCTGGGTCACGCGGTCGCCGGCGGCGCGTAGATCTGCTGCCACCAGGTTGCTGACGTCCAGGTTGTACAGGTATTCCACCCGCCCGCTGGCGCCCGTCGCGCCCGGCCGGCTGAGCGTGTGCCCGGTATCCACCACGATGTGCGCCGCCTGCGCGGGCGACCCCGCAAGCAGAACGCCGGCGCATAGCGCCACGCGAACCGCCGCACCCGAAAAAAGCTGGATGAAATCTGATGCCACGCCGATGACCGCCCGCAAGAAGTAAAGGCATCTGGAAGGATCCAGCCGCCGCAACGGGTCAGATATTACCGGCAAGCCGCGGTCGGATCGCCGGCCTGAACCCGACCGCGCGGACGGGGTTGCCGGCAAATCGGGCAGGCCCGCGAATTGGGCATCCGCGAAGCAGACGTGGTAAAGAAGGTTCGTGGTCAGCCACGGGAAGGTTCGTGGTCAGCCACGGCGGGTACAAGCAAGCACCGCGCGCAATAACCGCACGCAAATACAAGGAATCCCATGTCTTTCAGTTCTGACGCGTGGGCGCGCAACGCCGCGCTCTACGAAAAAACACGCGACATGCCGTTCAACCGGGAACTGGCCAGCGGCCAGCTCGACGAGAACGCATTCAAGCACTACATGATCCAGGACGCGCACTACCTGGTGGCGTTCGGGCGTGCCCTGGCGATCGCGGCCGCCAAAGCCGATGACGCCGACGGCGTGGTGCAGTTCGCGGATGCGGCCAAAGGCGCCGTCGTGGCCGAGCGGTCGCTGCATGCGGGCTTCATGAAACAGTTCGGCATCGATGCCGCCACCTTCGAGGCCACGCCGCTGACGCCCGCCAGCCATCACTACACCAGCTTCCTGATCGCCACCGCCTGGAGCGCGCCGTATCCGGTGGCGCTGGCGGCGCTGCTGCCATGCTTCTGGATCTATGCCGAGATCGGCCGCGAGATCCACGCGCACGCGGTGCGCCCCAATCCCTACGCGGCATGGATCGACACGTATGCCGGCGACGAATTCCATGCGTTGGTGCGGGCCGTGATCGCCTCGGTGGACCGCGCCGCCGAAACCGCCTCGGCGCACACCCGCGAAGCCATGCACCAGGCCTACACGCACGCCGCCCAGCTGGAATGGATGTTCTGGGATTCGGCCCACCGGCAGGCGGGTTGGCCAGTCTGATTCCGGCGGCGGGCCGCGTGTTCCGTCGGGCCGGCTATGCCAAAATCGCGGCCATGCCGATCGATAACCGCCTCGTTCCCCACGCCCTTGCCGCCCAGACGGCACAACTTCCCGACGCCTGGGCCGCCGCTTTCGCACACAGCACCGTCGCCGACGCGCTGGCCGCGATAACCGCCCACGTCGAACAACGCCTGACCGAGGGCGCCAGCGTCTATCCCGCCACGCCGTTCCGGGCACTGCACGGGCTGGCGCCGTCCGACGTGCGTGTCGTGATCCTGGGACAAGACCCGTACCACGGCCCCGGGCAGGCCCAGGGCCTGGCGTTCTCGGTGCCCGACGATTGCAAGCGTCCGCCCAGCCTGCGCAACATCTTCAACGAGATCGCGCAGGAATTTCCGGGCACGCCGGTGCCGCAGGGCAACGACCTGAGCCCGTGGGCGGACCAGGGCGTGCTGCTGCTGAACACCGCGCTGACGGTGGAAGACGGGCTGCCCGCTTCCCACGCCAAACGAGGCTGGGAAACCGTGACCGACGCGCTGATCTCGCTGGTTGCCCGCGACCCCTCGCCCAAGGCCTTCCTGCTGTGGGGCGCCCATGCTCAGGCCAAACGGTTGTTGCTTCCCGACAACAGCGGCCATCTGGTCCTGATGTCCAATCACCCCTCCCCGCTTTCCGCCCGCAGGCCCCCCGTGCCCTTTCTGGGTTGCGGCCACTTCCGGGCGACCAACGACTGGCTGGTGGACCAAGGGAAAAACCCTATTGATTGGGGACTGGACAAAAAAATAATTCCCCTGCAAGGCGAATTCGGGTTATGATCGTCGCACTGCACAAAAAGAGTTCGGCATTTACCGCCTTGATTTAGCGGAATTTTTTGCAGTCTGCCGGGCAGCCTACGCCCCGGCCCCATGCCGAACTATCATCGATTCCTGACCTCCTTTCCTTTCGCCCTGCGTTCCACTCTGTATACGAGAACGCGCCACGCGCACGGTTGATTCGGTCGGCACGATGCTCCATCAACCGTCGCCTGGATCCGGCCGCCTAATCCCCTGGCCCGACCAAGCACTGCGTCGCATTGATTGCGGCAAGGGAAAGTAATGTCTTTCGAAAACCTGGGTCTTGCACCCGCTCTGTTGTCGGCCGTTCAAGAAGCTGGCTTCAGCACCCCCACCCCCGTCCAAGCCGCTGCCATTCCGCAAGCGCTGGCCGGCCACGATTTGATGGTGTCCGCGCAAACGGGTAGCGGCAAGACCGCTGCCTTCATGCTGCCGGCCCTGCACCGCATTGCCCAGATGCCCGCCAACAAGGGCGTCGGCGTGCAAGTGCTGGTCCTGACCCCGACCCGCGAATTGGCCCTGCAAGTCACCGAAGCGACCGATATGTATGGCCGCAAGCTGGCTGACCTGCGTACGGCGACCGTCGTGGGCGGCATGCCTTACGGCGCGCAACTGAAGGCACTGTCGCGCCGCGTTGACGTGCTGGTCGCCACCCCCGGCCGCCTGATCGACCACCTGCAATCGGGCCGCGTCAAGCTGAACACCGTGCACACGCTGGTGCTGGACGAAGCCGACCGCATGCTGGACATGGGCTTCATCGAGGATATCGAAACCATCATCAGCCGCCTGCCGGAAGACCGCCAGACGCTGCTGTTCTCGGCCACGCTGGACGGCACGATCGCCAAGCTGGCTGCGAAAATGATGCGCGACCCGCAACGCATCGAATTGGCCGGCGCCAAGGAAAAGCACACCAACATCACGCAAAGCCTGCTGTACGCGGACGATGCCAGCCACAAGATGCAGCTGCTGGATCACGTGTTGCGCGATGCCAAGCTGGACCAAGCCATTGTCTTCACGTCGACCAAGCGCGGCGCCGATGACCTGGCCGACCGCCTGGCCGACCAAGGCTTTGCCGCCGCTGCCCTGCACGGCGACATGAACCAGCGCCAACGTACCCGTACGCTGTCGCAACTGCAACGCGGCCAGCTGCGCATCCTGGTTGCCACCGACGTGGCCGCCCGCGGCATCGACGTGCAAGGCATCAGCCACGCCGTCAACTTCGACCTGCCGATGCAAGCCGAAGACTACGTGCACCGTATCGGCCGTACCGGCCGTGCCGGTCGCAGCGGTCTGGCGTTCACGCTGGCAACGCACTCCGAGCGCCACAAGGTCCGCCGTATCGAGCACTACATCGGCCAATCGATCACCCCTGAAGTGATCGCCGGCCTGGAACCGAAGCGCACGCCGCGTCCGTCCGCAGGTGGCAGCGGCGCCCCGCGCGGCGGCAAGCCGTTCGGCAAGCGTCCTGGTGGTTTCGGTGGTTCGCGCCATGAAGGCGGCGGCTACCAAGGCAACCGTGACGGCGCACCGCGTGAAGGTCGTTCGTTCGCCCCTCGTGACGGCGCCCCGCGTGGCGAGTTCAAGCCGCGTGAAGGTGGTTACCAGGGCAACCGCGACGGCGCACCGCGCGAAGGCGGCTACCAAGGCAATCGTCCTTTCGGCGACCGCCCGGCACGTTCGTTCAGCGACCGCCCCAGCTTCGGTGATCGTCCCCAGCGCGAAGGCGGCTACCAGGGCAATCGTCCCTTCGGCGACCGTCCCCCGCGTGAAGGCGGCTTCCGTGGCGGCGACCGCGATGCGCGTCCCAGCTTCGGCGGCGATCGTCCCAGCTTTGGTGACCGCCCCCAGCGCGACGCCCGTCCGTTCAGCGAGCGCGCTCCCCGTGACGCCCGTCCGAGCTTCGGTGATCGCCCCAGCTTTGGCGACCGTCCGCAGCGTGAAGGCGGCTTCCGCGGCGGCGATCGTCCTGAAGGCGGTTTCCGTGGCGCCAAGCCCTCGTTCGACAAGCGCCCCGGCGGCCCCGCCAAGCGCTTTGCCAAGCCGGCCGACCGCCGCGGCTAATTCGCCCGCTTGACCCCCAAACAAACCCCGCGCCCGTCGCGGGGTTTGTGTTTTCAGGGTGGCAAATGCGCGCAGCGTGACCGTTCTTTTTTTGGGAAAATGCGGCTATGACCACGCCTTCTTCGACCATGCAACGCCCCGCCCCCGCCAATCTTCCCCCGCTGTCCGCCCCCGCCCGCGAACACCGCGACGCCACCGCCGCGCACCTGCGCGCCGCCATCGCGGCCAACGGCGGCTGGCTGCCGTTCGACCACTGGATGGCAGAGGCCCTGTATGCGCCGGGCCTGGGCTATTACGCTGCCGGCAACGTCAAGCTGGCCGATGGCGAGGACGACACCAAGGCGCCCGCCGGCGACTTCGTCACCGCGCCGCAATTGACGCCGTTGTTCGCCCGCACGATCGCCCGCCAGGCGGCCCAGGTGCTGGCCCAGACACAGACGCAGGCCGTGCTGGAATTTGGCGCAGGCACCGGCGCGCTGGCCGAAGGCGTGCTGCGCGAGCTCGATGCGCTGGGCCTGCCCCAGACGCGATACCTGATTTTGGAAGTGTCCGCCGACCTGCGCGCCCGCCAGGCGGCGCGGTTGGCGCCTTTCGGCGACCGCGTGCAATGGCTGGACGCGCTGCCCCATGCGTTCGCTGGCTGCGTGCTGGCCAACGAGGTGCTGGACGCCATGCCCGTATCGCTGTTCTCGTGGGATGCGGCGGGCGCCGTGCAGGAACGCGGCGTGGCGCTGGATGCGGACGGCGGCTTCGTCTGGGCAGACCGGCCTGCCTCGCCCGCGCTGGCTTCAGCCGTTGCCGCACGCATGCCGGCGCTGCCCGGCTACGTGTCGGAAATCAATCTGCAAGGCGAGGCCTGGATCGCCGCCATGGGCGGTTGGCTGGAACGCGGCGCGGCGTTGCTGGTGGATTACGGTTTTCCGCGCAGCGAGTACTACCATCCGCAGCGCGCGGGCGGCACGCTCATGTGCCACTTGCGGCACCACGCGCACGGCGACCCCTTCGCGGCCCCGGGCTTGCAGGACATCACCGCGCATGTGGATTTCACCGCCATGGCCGATGCGGCGCTGGAACACGGACTGCAGGTGCTGGGCTATACGTCGCAGGCCCGCTTTCTGATGAACGCCGGGCTGATGGACCTGCTGGCGCAACTGGATCCGTCGGACGCCCAGCAGTACGCACAGGCCGTGGCGCCCGTGCAGAAATTGTTGTCGGAAGCCGAAATGGGCGAACTCTTCAAGGTGCTGGCCGTGGGCCGCGGCATGACGGCGCCCCTGACGGGGTTCTCGCGCGGCGACCGATTGGGCAAGCTGTAGCCGCGGATTCGCGCCGCCGGGCGGGCGGTTTCAGCCTGCCCGAAGCTGGTCCAGCCGTGCCTGGCGCACGCTGTCCTTGATGCGGGCGGGATCGCCCGCGCAGGCCCGGGCGATGGCACCAGCATCCACGCCGCGCACGGCATCCGCCCGCGCCCGCCACGCCGCCATGTCCACCGGCTGCAACACCGAAGCCGTTTTCAACAGGTCGAAAAACCGCTCGGGCTTTCGCAGCGCGTCCGCACGTTCCATCAGCGCCAGCTGTGCGTCCGGGCCGCCCGTTTCGGCCGCATCCAGACCCGCCAGCACGTCGGGCAGCAAGCGCGCGTAGTCATTGCATTCGGTGGGCACCCGCATGCGCCGGCCCAGCGCGTCGCGGTCTGGCGTCAGCCGGCACAGCAAGGCGTAACGCCCCGCCAGCGACAACGGCAGGGCCGCGGCGCGGTCCACGTCGGCGCCAACGACGTCCACCCCTTGCAGTTCGGGCATCACGCGGGCCAGCGCGCCGGAATCTTGCAGCACGCCCAGCATTCGCGACGGTTTCTTCGCCATCAGACCGCGCGACAGTTCCTTCCAGACCCGTTCGGCCACCAGCGCGTCGGCCTCGCCGGCCTCGACCATGCGGCGGCACAGCGCCAGCGTTTCGGGTGCCACGGTGAAATCATCGAAACGCGCCGCGAACCGGCCCAGCCGCAAGATGCGCACCGGGTCTTCCTGGAACGCCTCGCCCACATGGCGGAACACGCGCGCCCGCACGTCGGCTTCGCCGCCCAGGGGATCGACGCGTTGGCCGTCCCGGGTCTGGGCGATCGCGTTGACGGTGAGGTCGCGGCGGCGCAGGTCTTCTTCCAGCGTCACGTCGGCGCCGGTGTAGAACGTAAACCCCTTGTAGCCGCGCCCGGACTTGCGCTCGGTGCGCGCCAGCGCGTATTCCTCTTTGGTGCGCGGATGCAGGAACACCGGAAAATCGCCGCCGACCGGGATGAAACCACGGCGCACCATGTCTTCCGGCGTGGCGCCGACCACGACCCAGT